>NZ_CP094516.1:6948901-7272102 GCF_029909975.1 Bradyrhizobium sp. ISRA430 | reverse complement strand
GCTGTTCAGACAACCGAGACCATCTCTATCGCCGCGACACCGCCATCCTGGTTGTCGCGCGCTTCCCATACAGATTGTCGCGCTATAAGTATTAGAACATCGCTGCCGGCGGGTCCGTCCCCCCGTGGCCGGTCGTCCCGGACGTAGATCCAGCATTGCCCCGTATCGGTTTCGCCCTTGGCCAGCACCGGCACGGTCGGGTGAGTAGGCCGGAGGGATTTTACCTCTCGCAGAACCGGGGCGTGAGACTCTCGCCTCACCCGCTCCCAGCTAGGAAGCCACTCATCGAACCACTACAAGGATTACTGCGTATGACGCGCGCCTGCGGGCTAGGCGGTGTGGACTCTAAGGATTCCCTTTTGAGAGCAAATCAGATTCAAGGCTTCTTTTTGGGAGGCGGCCTTGGGTGTGATGGATCGTTTGGTGTTGAGCGACGCGGCTTGGGCACGAATGGCGCCGCTGATCATCGGCCGGCCTAACCAGAAAGGCTCGACCGGGCGTGACAACCGGATGTTCGTGGAAGGTGTGCTTTGGATCGTGCGTACGGGCTCTCCCTGGCGCGATCTTCCGGAGGTGTTCGGAGACTGGAACAGCGTGTTCCGGCGCTTCAGCCGATGGAGCAGCAAGGGTGTTTGGTGGCGGATCTTCGAGGCGATGTCCAATGATCCAGACTTCGAATATCTGATCGTCGATTCCACCATCGTCCGGGCGCATCAACACGCCGCCGGGGCGAAAAAAGGGGGTCTGAAGATCAGGCGCTTGGCCGCTCGCGCGGCGGCCTGAGCACGAAGATACATATGGCCGTTCGTGGTCTGGGATGTCCTGTCCGATTCACGCTCACCGCAGGCCAGAAGGGCGATGCACCGCAAGCCGCCGCATTAATCGAGGGACTGCCCGCCGAGGTCGTCATCGCCGACACGGCCTATGACGCCGATCATGTGCGCGAGGACATCGCCGGCTCAATACGCCTCGGCTCTCGGTAAAACGGCAAATTGCCAAACACTGGTGTCTTTGACGCTTGCGAGCGGCGACGTACCCGTGATGGTCGCGTTACGTCTCTTTCTGCCTGACAGTTGGACAAGCGACGAATCTCGTTTGAAGCGCGCTCGCGTGCCAGTCGAACATCGAACGCCACGGTCCAAGCCGGAGATTGCTTTGGCCGAGATTGACCGCGCGATAGCAGCCAACGTGCGCTTTGGATATGTGCTGGCGGATGCAGGATACGGCCTCAGCGCACCGTTTCGACAAGGGCTAACAGAGCGCGGGCTGGTCTGGGCTGTCGGAATCCCTCGGCACCTGAAAGTGTATCCGGTCGATGTGAAGCTCATTTGGCCGATTACCAAAGCCCGCGGCAAACCACGAAAGCACCACGTGCCCGATATCTTATCAATTGCGGCCGAGCAAATGCTGGCCGGCGCCAAATGGAAAACCGTGAGTTGGCGTAGCGGGACGAAAGGTCGGCTTAAAGCCCAATTTGCTGCGGTCCGTGTCCGGACCGCCGACGGCCCTCCGCAGCGGATATGGGATAAAGGTCAGCAGCATCTCCCAGGCGACGAAGCCTGGCTCATTGGCGAGCAACGTGCGTCCGGGGAGAAGAAATACTATCTGGCCAATCTTCCGGCGGCGACGGATCTGCGCACGCTGGCCGCCACCATCAAGGCACGGTGGATTTGTGAGCAGGCGCATCAGCAGTTGAAGGAGGAACTTGGACTTGATCACTTCGAAGGGCGATCATGGCAAGGTCTCCATCGCCACGCCCTGATGACAATGATTGCCTACGCCTTCCTGCAACATCGTCGCCTCGCATACGCGGGGCGGAAAAAAAAGAATCTACGGGCCTCCGCCTCAGCCAACCATGCCAGCCGTACGTCACGCCATCGTTGATCTCATCCTTCGGCCGCCGTCTCAGCATTGCCCATATTGCCGAAGGCAAATCCGTGAAAAACAGCGGCGAAAACACAATCTGCCAAAGTAGTGCTAGGCTAAAGACATGGTTCTGAATCAAAGACCACCAGCATTAGTAGGTTCGCTTATGCCGGCTTTCATGTACCTGAACATATGGCTCATTTTGGAGATGATCGCCGTGCAAGTTAGGTCACATCAAAACGTTCGATCGATACGCCCCCCAGACTGCCTAAGTAAAGCATAACTAACAGATCAAAGAAGCTGTTACTTAGTATCTAGCGCCGGTTGCGGTAGTACGGGGCCATGAGATGCCCCCATCTGCAAGACTCGGTCAGATAGTCGTGTCAGCAATTCGATGGAAAGATGCAGCTCGACGAAAGACAATGGTATGGCAATGAGAGGCCTGGTCAATCTATTGCAAGTTTCGCGCTTCCTTAATGTATATGACGCCGCAGCAGCTGAAAAGGGCATCAAACTGTCAATAGGATTCGACTTTCACGAATACATCCGGATCACTGGCTCCGCTTCAACAAAGGGGCCGACATATCCAAATTTCCAGCCAGATCGATCGCCAATCAAACCCGGCGACGGATATTGGATCAAAGGCGTCGACAAGGATGATGAGGTTGCCCTGTTAGAGGCTGCTCGACTTTATGATCTGTCGCGCACAAATTTTGCAGAACATCTTAATTCGCTGAAAGCCTTTTACGCTGAACCGACTGCACATGCGCATGCTTCGGACCGCTGTACTTGCACGGCACCTAGCGCGAGGAAGATAACAGGAAAAGTTGCTTATCATGGAGACCTTTGGGTCCGCAAAGACTTCAGAGGACAGGGCATAGCGAAGATCGCATCTGGGATAGCTCGCGGCGTGTCTTTCGCAATGTGGGCTCCAGACTTTATATGTGCCCTTGCACCGCGCTGGCGGATTGATAAAGGCGTTGTTGCGCAAAACGGATATGCGCATTGTGAACCCGGGGGATCTATACTGCGGTTGGTGGAATACCACATCGTTGATGAGGACTGGCTTGTTTGGGTAACGGGCGAAGAGGTGAGCAGCGAGATTTATTCACAATCAAAGTAAGTCATCTTGCCGATCAATTTTGCTGACTCAGAAAGGCTGCCACTCAAACCCTTGTATGCCGCGCTAAGGCTAAGGTGTCGGCGTGCATTGGGCGCTCCAAATTGGTGGCGTAGGTAAAGGATGCTGGCAAGTCATGCGCTACTTCGATTCGAGTGAAACTTTGTACAATGGCACGGAGTAGGAATGAAAGCGATGATTAGCAGATCGACAGGCGGTCCCGAAACGCTTGTTCTAGAAGAGGTCGACGATCCGGAGGCTGCCGTCGGCCAGATTGTCGTTCGCATCAAAGCCAGCGGAGTAAACTTTCCGGACGCGCTGATCATAGAGGACAGGTATCAATTCAAGCCAAAGCGACCGTTTTCTCCGGGGGGCGAATTTTCCGGCATAGTCGAAGCGATCGGCGGCGGCGTTTCATCGCTTGAACCAGGCGATCGCGTCATGGGTTTTTCAAGATGGGGGGCGATGGCGCAGAAAATTGCCATAAACGCGAGCCGATGTGCGGTGATACCAGACAAAATGCCGTTTGACGAAGCCTCCGTGTTCTTTTTGACCTACGGCACTTCCTACTACGCGTTGAAAGAGCGGGGCGACCTTAGAGACGGTGAAACTCTCCTGGTGCTTGGAGCCGCTGGTGGCGTTGGGCTTGCGACAATTGAGATTGGAAAAGCGATGGGTGCTCGCGTTGTGGCAGCCGTTTCTACACCTGCGAAGGCGAGAAAAGCCCGAGAGCACGGAGCAGATCGAGTGGTGATATATCCACCTGCGCCGTTTGATGCATCGTCCCAGAGAGATCTTGCGCGCCTTTTTAAGGCGGCTTGCGATCCGGACGGAGCTCACGTCGTGTGTGACGTTGTAGGCGGAAACTATTCAGAGGCGGCTTTGCGCGCGATAGCTTGGGATGGCCGTTTCCTCGTTGTAGGATTTACGGGAGGCATCCCACAGATTCCGCTCAATCTTCCTTTACTTAAGAGTTGCAAAATCGTTGGGGTGTTCTTCGGGCCGTGGCTTGACCGCGGTGTCGACCGTTTTAGTCACACCGCGGACGAGTTACTCGAGTGGTATGAAGCTGGCAAGCTGCGACCTTTCATATCGGCGCGCTTCCCCTTGGAAGAAGCGGGCAATGCCATTGCCCAACTGGCCACTCGAAAGGCAGTCGGAAAGATTGTCGTTAATATAGATTGAGTTCAGCTGCAGAGTCGACTGGCAAGATAGCTCGACGTCACTGCTGCATCGGTTCCGACCCGCGCTCAGGGGAATTCGTTCTCTGCTTGACGTCAGCGATACGCGATCCGCTTCGCCTCTTCGCCAAATCGCTAAAGGAGTTGCCTGCATGAGCTTGGATATTGATTGTGATGGGGCGACCCATGACTGCCCCGTCGCCTGACCTGAGGCCGGCAAACTGGACCATTTTTGGCTAGAGTTTTCGCTGCCGAATCCCCTCGGCTGGGAGGAGCGGATACCGATGAAGGCCTCGAAGTTTTCGGACGCCCAGAAGGCGTTTATCCTGAAGCAGGGCAACGACGGGATCCCGGTTGCGGATATCTGCCGCAAGGCCGGGATCAGCCAGGCTGACCTATTTCAACTGGAAGAAAAAGTACGACGGACTGCTGCCGACCGAGATACGCCGGTTGAAGCAGCTCGAGGACGAGAACACCAAGCTGAAGAAGCTGGTGGCGGACCTATCGCTCGACAAGGAGATGCTGCAGGACGTGATCCGCCGAAAGCTGTGAAGCCTGGTCGGAAGCGCAAGCTCGTCGACGACGTTTGTGGTGAGTGGCAGGTGTCGATCCGCAAGGCCTGCGCGGCTCTCGAGTTCGACCGATCGACCTATCATTACAAGTCTCGTCGCCCTAACCAGGCGGCCCTCGAAGCTCGGATCAAGGGGATCTGCCATGTTCGCGTACGCTACGGCTATCGCCGTGTCCATGTGCTGTTACACCGCGAAGGATGGCGTCACGGCCAGAACAAGACCCGCCGCGTCTATCGCGAACTGGGCCTGCAATTGCGTAACAAATCGCCAAAGCGTCGGGTCAAGGCCAAGCTGCGCGATGACCGCCGGCCAGCGACGCGGGTCAATGAGATCTGGGCGATGGACTTTGTCCATGACCAGCTGGCAACCGGCGGCAAGCTCCGGGTGCTCACGATCATCGATATCTTCTCTCACTTCTCGCCGGCGCTGGAGCCGCGGCTCACCTTCCGCGGCACCGATGTCGTGGATGTTCTGGAAAGGCTTTGCAATGAAGAGGGATTCCCTGCCACGATCCGCGTCGATCAAGGCAGCGAGTTTGTCTCGCGCGACCTCGATTTGTGGGCCTACCAGCGCGGTGTCACGCTGGACTTCTCACGGCCAGGCAAGCCGACCGACAACGCCTTTATCGAAGCCTTCAATGGGCGCTTTCGGGCTGAATGTCTCAATGCCCATTGGTTCCTGTCCCTTGCGGATGCCCAGGAAAAAGTGGAGACTTGGCGCAGATACTATAACGAGGAACGGCCCCACGGGGCGATCGGCAATCGACCGCCGATTTTGCTGCAAAAACACGTCGGCGCTACCAGCCCGTCAACGTGATCAGAGGCGCAAAACTCTAGTTCCAGCTGGTCCAAAGTTCGGTCTCGCTGCACGAAACCCAGAGACTCTAACTGCCGCGGGATGAAAATTCAGTGGCAGGTCAGGTGCGTTCAAATTCGAGATGACGTCCCTACTGTCCCCATCAGTCCACCGGACAAGCCTTTCAGCTGCGGTTGCGGCTGGCGAGAGCTGCAGCGAAATTGGCAATCTGCATGTGCCATCGCGCCTAGGCGAAGCGCGCGTAAAATGAACGTAGGAGGCGACGGAGCGGTCGGCTCGAATTGGAATGGACGTAGCCCTCGATCGTCTGCGGGCGCGCATGATCGTCGTAGTTCGTTTATTGCAGGCCTCGAAACTACGATGAGGCGAGCGCAAGGCAGTCACAGCATGGCAGACACACGAAAGAGAAAGCGGTTAATTCGGTTGCAACGTGTCGCACTAGTTATCATTAATCTCGGAAGAGCGCAGGCCATGCCGCGCAGAGCAACATATGTTCCGTACTCAAGCAGATCGAACAACAGCGCGTACCGGAATTGCTGCTGAGAAGCTCAGCCTGTCTCTATTGGTCCTCCGGAAATGTCTAGTTCAATTGAGAATGACAGTTCGACAATTGACTCGGGACGGTAGCCATTCTTTGCGAGCGCATATTTCAGCGCGTGCCGGCGCGTCAAGAACAACCCGCCGAACGCGCCGGTCTGCGAGCGCGCAACCCAGTTACCTCGGCAGTTCCTACCAAGAAAAACAATCGAGTCATAACAACTAGAATCGGGTATTTCGATGCATTTCTTAGTCATGGAAGTTGCACAACGTTCGCGTGGATCGCCCAAGAGTCACACTAAACGATCGGCCCCGCTTTACTGGCTCCGGCGGAAAAGGGTTAGTCAAGCATGAACCGGACTGACGCAATGCCAGTGGCGTTGGTCGTTAAGTGCGGTGGACACGATCGGAACTGGAGCGATTGCAGATGTCAAAGCTCCATGATGCTCAGAATTTCTGGTATATTCCGTCGAGCGAGTCCAGGTTTCGGCGAGAGGACCGTGCTTTCCAGATTGTTACCTCCTCAGTCCTAGCCCGTTTCACAATCATGCTGCTCCGCCGCGACTTTCGAGCCGATTGGACCGGAGAAGCGGAAGAGTTCGAACACAGAACCTGATGTATTCTGGTTGTTCTCCGGAAGTACTTTTCCGATCGTCCACGGAAGGACGCGCGACCGTCCTCCTGATTTCATGCCCCCTCTGCCCTCGCTGTGACGCGTGACGATGGTGAGAGTCGGTTCTAATTCACAATGAGCACGCCGCGCGGAGGCGAGAATGGACTATTGAATATAATAATGGCGCAAGCTACTACCTTCTCTAGTGGGCAGACAATTCGCGCAAATTACGCCAAGGTTTGGAGCGACCACGCAGCGTGTACAGCCATGCTGTTCTGAGAGATCCCTCCAGTGCCTGCATAGAATTGTCCGACAGACTTCTTGCATAGATCGAAGAAGACGCAGCTCTTAGGCATGATAGGTTGCAGCGGCGATGTCCTTGCCGTCAGCCCACCTTGGGACGCCGAAGGACTCTTCACAGATAAAGGAAGCCGCCACCATTAGCCCCTGGCGCAGCCTATCGGCTCCGGTTCAATCATACTAACCTTGCATACTAACCTTGCATACTAAGCTTGCGCGCTTGCGTATTGATTTTATCAATAAATTTAAATGCGTTGAACGGGGGCATTCGTGAGCGGTGATATCCGTGAGCCATGCCAGTACGTCAATGCCCTCGCTTTCGTCGTTCATACGATCCGCTGAAACTATGCCCGGGTCGAACACCAGCCCCGACGCTCCGCTGGCATTACCTTCTCGGCAGATGGGCACACAAGTATCATCTGGGCGAAGCTGGCAGCGAAATGGCAACGCTGCCATTCGATGGTCACGCGCCCTCGGCCCTGCATTGAGAGAAGTGAAGGGGTTGTGCTAAGTCGCCGGCCCGCCGGTCGAGGTGCTGTCTGTCAGCATGCGCCAGGACGGAAGTAGCAAACCCCATGCCTCGCTGGCGCTGAGAGCGAATCGCTCCTGACGCCGGCGTTTGCTCGGCCGCCAGGGACAGGCTGTATCGGTAGACTTCTATATCCCTATTTCGAGGTGATGGGGATCCGGCGCTTGTACGTCCGAGGTGACGGGACGGAAGTGCGCTGGAGTCGGAACCGACAGTAGCGACCTGACGACCCGTTGAGCCACTTCGGCAAGTCGCGACTCATCAATACATCTCGTACCGAGAACCGCCCTACGCGACTACGGCGGCGGCCCGATGTACGCCCTGTGGCTCGACCGCTTCTTGGTTGCCGAGCAGAGAAGCCTCTGGCATCACGACATTCATCGCGTCTCGGCATTCTCAAGATCGATCGAGCTCCGGCGGCCACGTGATCGTACCGGGCCAGCCGGGGACCGAGTTCCGCTTCATCATCCGGAAGCCGCTCGACGGGTTTATCGGAACGGCAAGTTACAGCTGTGGCCAGAGCTCTCCACTTACCTCAGCGGCTGCGGGCGCGATATTCACTGACATCTCTGGGCGTGCCTCGAGTTGGTGCAATAAGCGGTATGGCATCTCGAACGGCGATGCGAGATGACGCCGGTGCCCTCCCCTGGCGCGGCCCCGGTTGACACGCTTCTTCCGAGTGCCTCATTCGCCAGCGCGAGTAATGCTAACCAGGTCGCCTAGTCTCAGGGACAATGCCTCCGGCTGCTGTTCACGCTCCCACAGATTCGGCTGCGGGCGTCCCTATCAGCCTCGACGCTCACGGAGTGAGATACAACCGTTGATCGGCGTATCCTTCATCCACCTGGACGTAACGGCCAAGAGCGCTTCCTGTATCTGCGCGCCATTTGATCCTTCAGGTTCGTCAATACGGGCGCACAGCGCGCCAACCCAGACCAAGATAGCCACAACTCAGGAGTACTACCACTCTTAGTAGGTTCGCCGGTACCGCTTCTCAGCTAACTGAGCGGATCCGGGAGACCTCTCTCGGGCAAGACACAGTTCCTGAAGAGCTGCTTGTTATAGGTCGACCTGTGAAAGCAATGCGCTCGTTCGGTCGAACCAGCGCTCGAGGAGACAACCATGGATGAAGCAATCAACCAGTCGCGCAAAATGGACGCTTCGGAAACCCTCGAGTCTAACGTTCGCTCGTACTCACGTTCGTTTCCTGCCATTTTCAGCCGTGCACGCGGCTCTATTATGCTAACTGAGGACGGCCGAAGGGTCATTGACTTCTTCTCTGGCGCTGGAGCGCTGAACTATGGCCACAACAACCATGCAATTAGGGAAGCTATCACGGAGTATCTAGCATCGGATGCCGTTGTCCATGGTCTCGATATGGCGACTCCTGCAAGGCTTGAGTTTATGCATACTTTCAAATCTGTCATACTTCGGGACCGCGGTCTGAAATATCGCTTCCAATTCACGGGGCCAACGGGTTCAAATGCCATTGAGGCAGCTTTAAAGCTCGCACGCAAAGTTACCAGGCGTCAAAACGTCATTGCATTTACAAACGGCTATCATGGGATGAGCTTAGGAGCGATCGCCGCAAGCGGTAATCGGTTTTATCGCGCTGGTAGTGGCACTTCCCTGTGCGGCACAACCTTCATGCCTTTTGATGGTTATTTTGGTCCAACTGTAGATACTGCCAACTACTTGCGAAAACTACTGGCAGACGAAAGTAGTGGCCTTGATCGTCCGGCAGCCATTCTCGTGGAAACCGTGCAAGGGGAAGGCGGAATAAATGTAGCTGGTGAGGAATGGTTGAAGTCAATTCAGGGGATTGCAAATGAAGTTGGCGCGCTGTTGGTGGTCGACGATATCCAGATGGGATGCGGTCGGACGGGGAACTTTTTTAGCTTCGAGTTTGCAGAATTGTCGCCCGACATTGTTGCGATGTCCAAGTCGTTAAGTGGGTATGGCCTCCCACTTTCAATGTTGCTGATCAAAGAGGAGTTTGATGCTTGGCAACCAGGTGAGCACACTGGGACCTTCCGAGGGAACAATGTCGCACTGGTGTCTGCTACCGCCGCTGTAAATGCTTATTGGCGCGACTCGACGTTTTCGCAGCAGGTACAGCAAATGGCGCAACTAATGCGAAAACGGCTCGAGGTCATCGCATCGAAGTATGGGAATAATTTTGTTGTCCGAGGCCGAGGCCTTGCTCTAGGCTTTGATTGTCAAGCGACCGAAATAGCTGCGGCTGCGACGCGCAAGGCCTTCGAGAAAGGGGTGATGCTCGAACGATGCGGGCCCGTGGATCAAGTCGTAAAGTTTTTGCCTGCGCTCACGATCGACCATGAGACGATGGATGAAGGCTTAGAGCTGTTTGAGAGAGCTTTGGCTGAAACACTGCACTAAGTGAAGATCACGTCGTTTGATCTGCTGCCGGTTTGATGGACATCGAGGTTAGGTGTTTCATGAAGCCGGAGGTGGGCGATGAAGAGACGGAAGTTCAGTCGCGAGTTCAGGATGGAGGCTGTCAAGCTGGTTAGGGAGCGTGGAGTGTCGGTAGCGCAGGCCGGGCGCGACCTGGATGTTCATGAGAACGTTCTGCGCAAATCGGTGAAGGAGTTCGGCTCCGATCCGGTGCAGGCTTTTCCCGGCCCACGGGCAGATGAAGCCGGAGCAGCAGGAGATCGAGCGGTTGCGCCGTGAGATCGCCAAGTTGAAGGCCAAGCGGGATATCCTAAAAAGCCACCACCGGCCGCAGCCCGCCTGTGCGCGGTAGAAACGGCCAGCACCGATGCTATCTTGTCGACCTGGAGGGTAGCGGCCGTCAGCTTATTGGTATCCATTCGGCGTAGGCCGCAGGGCCTACCGCTTGAGCAGTCCAGGGTTCTCTTTGTAGAACCTGATCAGCTCGATCAGGTTCTCGATTCCGAAGTCGGTGAACGCCTTGACGCCGTCTTCTCCAACACCATAGACCCAGATGACGCCGTCCTCGATCTCCATTTCGATCGAGATGTCGCGTAGCCAATCTTCGTCTTCGCCAAGGTCCTTCGCGACTTGGGTGATGGTGGTGACGTGATGGCCCTTGTTGACGTGAGTGGTCATGCGGCTCGAGCAGAGATCGCTGATGCCGGCGTCTAATTCCACGGCAGAAATTCGTCCAGCCGATGGGCCGGATGGGCGGCAATCCGGGCGAGGATATCCGTAAGCCACGCCTGCGGATCGATACCGTTCATTTTTGCCGTGACGATGAGGCTGTACATCGACGCAGCGCGCCGTCCACCGCGATCCGATCCGCAGAACAGCCAGGACTTCCGGCCAAGAGCGATGCCTCGCAGGCCCCGTTCGGCAGCATTGTTAAAGGGCATGATGCTGTCGACGCCTCGTTTCCGGGTTAGCTTACCAAGGCCGGGATAGAGGCGTCTGGAGCATGAAACGGTGGCAGGCCGTCCTGTCCATGAGCTGCGAGCTCGCGTTGTTACTTGGCCGCCCCCTACGACTTGCCCGGCTGCGCTGTGAGCGCGGATCCGTAGATGTCGTGCAAGCCCCACTGGCTCCGAAACAAAGGAGAACCAAGCATGAGAATCGTCGGCATGGACATCCATCGATCCTTCGCCCAGGTCGCTATTCTGGAGGACGGTGTGATAACCCGACAACTCCGCGTAGATCTTGTCCACGATAGACTTGTCGCGTTCGCCAAAACACTCAGCCGAGAGGATGAAGTGGTCATCGAGGTGACGGGCAACAGCGCGGCGGTCGAACGTCTTCTGCGCCCGCATGTTAAGCGCGTCGCGGTCGCCAACCCGAGGCTTGTTCGAGCGATCGCCTATGCGCGGATCAAAACGGATAAGATCGATGCTGAAACCCTGGCAAAGTTGCATGCTGCCGGTTTCTTGCCTGAGGTCTGGGTTGCCGACGAGGATACCTACGGCCGCCGGCGCCAGATAGCGGAGCGCGCTGGCGTCTTGGCGCAGATCGTCAGAATTAAGGGACGCATGAAGGCAATCCTACATGCCAATCTCATACCGCCCTACAAAGGCCACCTCTTCGGCAAGTCCGGGCAACGTTGGCTCGAGAGTCTGCCTCTTCCACCGGAAGAATATGCGATGCTCCAGCGTCTGATCGCGGAACTCGAACGCGTGACAAAACAGCTGTTGGAGATCGACAAAGTCGTGGCGCAAGAGGCTCTGGATGATCCACGGGCCCTCAAGCTGATGACGATTCCCGGCGTGAGTTCGGTCGTTGCTTCGACTGTGCTGGCTTCGATCGGCGACATCGCACGCTTCCCGTCACCGGATAAGCTAAGCAGCTACTTCGGTTTGACCCGTCGGATTCGACAATCGGGAGAGCACCCGGCAAGGCATGGTCGCATCTCGAAACAGGGTAATCGTGACGCCCGCAAGATGCTGGTTGAAGCGGCCTGGTCAGCCAAGACGGCGCCAGGGCCGCTGCGGGCCTTCTTCAACCGCATTCAGAGGAAGCATGGGCCTGGAGTCGCGGCCGTCGCAACGGCACGTAAGCTCGCAGTGATGATCTGGCACATCCTGACGACCGGGAAAGATTATGCTCACGCGCGCCCAGCGTTTACAGCGATGAAACTCCGGAAGGTGGCACTCAAGGCTGGAGCGCCCCGTGCCTATGGCAAGGCTGGCCCGGGTCGGGACTACTGGATCAAGGAACTCCGCGAGCGGGAAGCTGGCTACGTCGCACGCGTCGAGCAGGCGTACGAGCGGATGGTGGCGGCCTGGAAGGAGAAGCCAAAAAAGTTGTCATGAACTGACGGGAGAGCTTCTCAACACCATCCGTGGAGAGACATACGCGTCCATCTTCCCGGAACAGCGTGAAGCTCGCCTAACGCTTGAGGATGTAGTTGAACGCCTTGGCCAGGTCGTGACCACGAGACAGTTTGGCGAGCTGTTCGCGCATGTAGACCTGAAGGTCCTCGACCAGAGGCCGGCTCAGCGTCTGTCGCACTTCCAGACGCCCTTCCGGGCTTCTGCCATTGATGGAGCGTTCGATCTCGAACAGCGCATCTATCCGCTGCACGACCTCGATCGCGATCGGAGAGAGCGGGATTTCCTTTTTTCCGGCGCCCTTGCGCCGGGCATTCTCTTCAACGTCGGCCATGGCAAAGAACGGGCGCCGTGCGTGCGACCAGCAGGCGGCCTCCCGGATCGGTCCGGGCTGGAGCCCCGCCAGATAGAGCTGGTTGTACCCGTCATAGGCGTCGGCCTGCAGGATGCCGGCATACCGGGCCAGATGCGCCTGGGGATGCTCGCCCTTGCGGTCGCGTGAGTACTAGAGCATGGCTGCCGGTGGGCCCGCGCCCCCAAACGCTCGATCGTCCTGGATGTAGATCCAGCACCGGCCCGTATCGGTCTTTCCCTTGGCCAGCACCGGCACGGTCGGGAGAGTAGGCCGGAGGGATTTCACCTCCAGCCTGTCGCAGAACCGGGCGTGAGACTCTCGCCTCACCCGGCTCCCCATCAGGCGAGCTTGCCGCCATCGCCGAGTTACCAATGCACAAAGAGCCTGCGGTTCTCACGCGCGATCTTCTCCAGGAAGAGACGCGCGCGTCCCAAGCGGTGATGGAAGCGCTTGTTTTGCGCCGCTAGCGTGCTGGTGGGCGCGGACGATGGTGGAGTCAACGATCAGGTATTCAAAGTCCGGATCATCTGCGAGCGCTTCGAAGATACGCAGCCAGACCCCTTTGGCGCTCCAGCGGCTGAAGCGGCGGAAGACGCTGTTCAATTCGCCGAATGCTTCGGGCAGATCACGTCACGGCGAACCGGTTCGCACGACCCACAACACGCCCTCGACAAACATCCGGTTGTCACGGCCTGTCGAATCACGCTGATCCGGCCGACCGATGATCAGGCCAGAGATGCGGTCCCATTGCGTATCGCTCAGAACGAGCCGGTCCATGACACCCAAGACTTCCTCCCAAAAGAAAGCCTTGAATCATGTTTCCATCTGATTTGAGAATCCCAAGAGTCCACACTGCCTAAAGGGCGCCCACTCCTTGGCACTCTCGTCCCGTGGAGGAGCCGTCCACATGGGGTAATCGCGGGAGCGAGTCGCCCAATGGAAGCTGGTGGCTGTTCCCCGATAGGATGGAAGTACGGGCTCATGACTGGACGCCGGGCCCAAGCATCGAATGGAGAACAGCCATCGAAGAATATATTGGTCTCGACGTGTCGATGAAAGAGACGGCAGTCTCGATCCGCCGAGCAGGTGAACGGATCTGGCGCGGCAAGTGCGCATCTGATCCGAGTATCGTCGCCGAGCTCATCCGCAAGCGGGCGCCGGCCGTAAAGCGAGTGGTGTTCGAGACCGGACCGCTGTCGGTATGGTTTTATCATACTCTTCGCACCGATTGCCGGCGATCTGCATCGATGCGCGACATGCTAACGCGGCGCTTGACATGGCGGCGAACAAGACGGACGCGAATGACGCCGATGGTCTGGCGCAGCTCGCGGAAGTCAGGTTCTTTCGTGAGGTGCGCGTGAAGGGATTCGACAGTATGCTGACACGCACGCTTGTCGCGGCGCACACTCGGCTGGTCCGGATCACTACCGAGCTCTCCAATCAGATCCGCGGTGTCATGAAACCCTTCGGTCTGCTGGTTCCCGCCGGAAAGGGAAGCACCTTCGAGAAGAACGTCCGGAGCCTTCTTGCCAATCAGGACGGACTTGCATCGATCGTGCTTCCGATGCTGGAAGCCTGGCGTGGCATTCGCATCCGCGCCGCCGAACTCGGACGCCAGTTGGTCCGGGACGCGCGCCAGAGTGAGGCTTGCCGCATCCTTATGTCTATTCCCGGCATCGGTGCGATCACCGCAACCGCCTTCACAACAGCCATTGAGAGGCCGGACAACTTCAAGAAATCCCGATCTGTTGGCGCCTGGATCGGCCTGACAACGCGCCGCTACCAATCCGGAGAAGTCGATTATGACGGCCATATATCCCGACGTGGCGACCACCATTTGCGAGGGCTTCTGTACGAAGCGGCTGCGGTCATTCTGACGCGCAGCTCAACCGTAACCGGCATGAGGCCCCCACCTAGCCACCCCTCGGCTTGCGCGCGATACAGCCTGGCATGAGCTGATCGGTGGAGGTGGAACGATGGCAAATGCCATGCTTGATGCCAGGCAGGAAGATGACTCCTATCGTCGCGTCGAGGTGATCACTGGGGAGCGCCGACGGCGTCGGTGGACGGGCGAGGAGAAGGCCCGGATCGTGGCGGAGAGCTTTGGGGAGGGTGCGAACATCTCCGAGGTTGCGCGGCGCAATGGCGTTTCGCGCGGGCTGCTTACGGTGTGGCGACGCCAAGTTGCGGCGGCGGTGGTGGGCAAGGCGCCGAACTTCGTGCCAATCCAAATTGATGCCGAGAGCGGTAGCGGGACAGCCAGCGAGCCCGAGCGTATTTCGCGGCTACAGACGAAGCCTTTGGAGATCGCCGCGCCGCCGGCCAAGGTTTGCGGGGTTGTCGAGATCGAGGTGAACGGGGCGCGCATCCGGGTCGAGCCGGGCGTGGAGCTGGCGACGCTGTCGACCGTGCTGGCGGCGCTTCGGGGCGTCCGGTGATTGCGCTACGCTCTGACCTCAAGGTGGTGCTGGCGACACAGCCGGTCGATTTCCGCAAGTCGGTGCATACGCTGTCGGCACTGGTGAGCGAAGCGCTGCGTGCGAACCCGTATTGTGGCGACGTCTTCGTGTTCCGCAGCAAACGCATGGACAGAGTGAAGCTTCTGGCGTGGGACGGCAGCGGCATGGTGCTGGTGACGAAGTGGTTGCACCAAGGGCACTTCACCTGGCCGCCGATCCGCGACGGCGTGGTGCATCTAAGTGCGACGCAGCTCGCGATGCTGCTCGACGGACTCGAGTGGACGCGCGTCTCTCCCAAGCCTGTGAAGCAGCCGGCCGTTGTCGGCTGAGAGGAGAGGATTTCGCTGGAGCCTCTGGCGCGCGCATGTATCGTCTGGTCATGGCGATTCGTCCCGACGCTCTCCCGACCGATCCGTCAGCTCTGACCGAGATGGTGCTCGCGCTTGACGCCGAGAACGAGAAGCTGCGCGTAGCAATGCAGACGCTCAAGGAGATGATCTTCGGGAAGCGCTCGGAGCGGCTTGCGGTGCTCGTCGACGAACAGCTTGCGCTCGAGCTGGGCGATCTTGAGGCCGACGCGAGGCTGTGTGCGCCCGCCAACGACGATGTGGCTGTGGCGAAGCCATCCGGCAAACCGCGCAAGAAGGCGCGCCGCAACATCGGCGCGCTGCCCAAGCACCTGCGGCGCTGTGAGCAGGTGCTGGAGCCGGAGGCGACCGCCTGCCCGTGCTGCCAGGGCCAGCTCCACAAGATCGGCGAGGACGTCAGCGAGGTGCTGGACGTGATCCCGGCGATCCTGCGCGTGCTGCGGACGATCCGTCCCAAATACGCCTGCCGCGGCTGCACCGATGGCGTGGTCCAGGTGAAGGCGTTGCCACGCCTGATCGAGAGCGGCATGGCCTCGACCGCGCTCGTGACTCACGTGGTGGTCTCCAAGTTCGCCTGGTATTTGCCGCTGTACCGGCAGGTGCAGATTTTGGCCGGCCAGGGCATCCATCTTGACCGGTCGACGCTTGCCGGCTGGGTGAAGCGTGCGGCCTGGTGGCTCAAGAGCCTCTATGAGCTCCAGCTGCGCACAATTCAGGCCTCGCCGCGCGTGTTCTGCGACGAGACTCCGATGCCGGTGCTCGATCCCGGACGACATCGCACTCGCATCTGCCAGTTCTGGGCGCATGCCATGGATGACCGGCCATGGGGTGGCCCTTCGCCGCCGGCGGTCGCCTACGTGTTCGCCGACGGCCGCGGCACCGAGGAGATCGCCGGACAATTGACGGATTTTTCCGGCATTCTGCAGGTGGACGGTTATGCCGCCTACAAGGCGCTCGCCCGCGACCATGGCGGCGCGATCCAGCTCGCCTTTTGTCTCGCCCATGCCAGACGCAAATTCGTCGAGGTGTTCAAAATGACGCAGTCGCCGTTTGCGCGCGAGGTGATCGAACGCCTGCGGGCGGTCTATGCGATCGAAGCGGAGATCCGCGGCAACAGTGCGGAGCAGCGGCTGGCCACCCGCCGCACCAGGAGCGCAGCGTTGATGGCGGCGCTCAAGGCGCGACTGACCGAGATCGTGGGCCAGCTGTTCTCCCAGTCGAAGCTGGCAGAGGCGATCAACTATGCGCTCAATCACTGGGATGGCCTGACGCTGTTTCTCCGCGACGGCCGCGTCGAGGTCGATTCCAATACGGTCGAGCGTTCCATGCGCCCGATTGCCATGGGAAGACGCAACTCGTTGTTCAGCGGCAGCGAGGGCGGCGCCGAGAGCTGGGCGATCCTGGCGTCGCTCGTGAACACGGCAAAGCTCCATGAACTCGATCCGCAGGCCTATCTGACCGACGTGCTGGAGCGCATCGTCTCCGGGCGAACCAAGAGCCATCAACTGCACGAGCTGCTCGCCTGGCACTGGAAGGCGGCGCGCCAGCGCACCGCACAGGCCGCGGCGTGAGCCCGCGTCGCCATAAAGCATCGTCATCGATGGCCGCCGCCGCGATGCCACTTGCGGAACTCGAGCGATGGCTGCAGGCTCGCGTCGATCAGCATCCTGCCGCCACCAATCTCCCCATGCTCGACGGCTACGTCGCCGCAATCGTGGCCGGACCGGTGTCGATGAGCCCACTCGACTGGATCTGCCCGCTGCTCGCCATCGATGCCGATGCCTTCAACCACGGCGGCACCCCGGAGTTTGCAGCCATATCGGCCGTCGCGCTGCGCCACAACGACATCAGCAACACCCTCTCGACCGCACCCGACAGGTTCGCGCCGATGCACCGGCGCAAACCCAGTGGAGACGTCGATCCGCGACCATGGTGCCAAGGCTTCTATGCCGCGATGCGGCTCAAGCTATCGGCGTGGGCGCCGTTGCTGGACGCCAGCAACGTCAATCACGGCCTACTTCTGCCCATCCTGCTGCACTGTCGCGACGATCAGGGCCGTCCGCTGCTTGGACCACCACGAAGCGGCCGCGAGACCAAGAACTTTCTGCGTAACGCCCACGCCGATATTCCGGCGGCGGTCGAGGCCTTGCGGCAATACTGGATGCCGATCCGCTACGCCCGCGCTCGCTGATCACCGCGGACGTGGGAGCTCATACCGGTTACGCTCAACCGACAGCACTCTGCGCACGTGGGGTCTGCAGCTCCGGCAGAGGATCGGCTTCAAAAGAGCTGCCGTGGCCGTGGCGCGCAAAATGGCGGTGATAATGCATACGATGCCTAAAACCGGCGAGCTGTTTAATCCGAATGCCGGAGCTGCCGCATAAGTCCGGATAGCGTTCCGAACCTGAACGCCTAAGGCGTCCCTGCCGGGACGTGAGCCGAGCCATTCCGCTGATGCTGTTGCACTGCTGACTCAGCAAAGTGCGTCGTCCACATTGAAGGCTCGTCCCGCGAAGCTCCATCATGCGGCGGCTGATGCCGACCGCGAAGACAACCATGTACCCGGCAGTGTCTCCTCAGCGATTAGATCGCTTGACGCCCCGGCAGCGATTAGACACAGCATCATCTGCCGCAAATCCGATGGTAACGTCTTTACGGAGTTCTGGCGCTTAAGGCCCAGCCGCCACAGCCGCCTGATCGCTCCTTGTTGGTGAGGCGTCAGGCGCTCCATTTGCCTGGGGCTACGCGTGGCGTACCCGCAATGTCGAGAGGCACTCTGTCGTGCTGTTCCGCCTGTTCTTTTGTATTGTCATAGCGGCAGAATAGTTCCGATCCCCAAAGCACGCGCCTTTTGGATCGCCAATTCTGCCAACGCCAGGTCTGCGATCACGAAACCTTGGTACGCGAATAAGGCTCTGATTGGTGCATCGGGTCGCGACGAACCAGATGCAAGATGCACAAGGTCGTCTTGGAACCTTGCCGATTTGACGCGCTGTCCTGACGCGTCAACTGGCGATTTAGATTGCTCCAAGCTGTCCGTGACAAGTCTGTCGAAAGCGGAGAGCCCCTCGGATACCCAGCTCCTGGCTCCATCCACAGCCGCGGCGAACGACGAGGGCGGCATCAATCGAGCATCCAGAAACGGCGTCAATCCAGGCGAACTCGGGACCATGGAGACAACAATTTCGCTTTGACTCACCAGGGCATTTGGGTCCTCCGATATGATCGGCTCCAGACGCTTTTCAGACGCGGCGACCGCGACTCTTTCAGCAGAGCGGCCACTCCTGCTCAGTAAATGGATCTTGCGTAGAGATGGAAACGCATCGACAAACGCGTCAAGGTGGCTTAGCGCCTGTTGGCCACACCCGACGAAGCCAATGGTCACAGGCGCCTCAGGGGCGAGATAGACGGCCGCTAGCGCCGACGTCGCAGCTGTCCTTATCAGCGTTATGGAGTTCCCATCCATAACCGCGAGGGGTACCCCAGTCTTATAATCGCTGACGCAGACCAGGCCGTTAACTCTGGACGTTGTGCGATGGGCTTGGTCTGAAGCGACCGCGACCATTTTCACGGCTCCGATACCACCGGCTTCGGACACCGCGTTCATCGAGATAAACCAGGAGCCGGGACCAATGCTAATGGGTGATTTCGGTAGGCCGACGTTGCGGCCGAGCGAATTGTCACGAAAACCGGCAAGCACCGCCTCTCGCGCCTCGCGAGCCGTAATCTGTAATTCCTGCACATGGGCATTAGACAAATAGAGCAAGTCGGATGCCATTCGTTGGTCCTTTCATGTGAGGGCACTTGCCACTGCCGCTTTAAGCACAGACTGGGGCGCGGGGTGGCCAGAGGGATAGAGAGACCGTAGTGGAGCTAGTGCGCAGGCCATTGCTGGCGCAGGTCGCCACTTGGTTGCGGGTACATTGGGATGGCGCTGCGGCGCTCGGCCGGATGAACCGCCGCCGAGGCTGATCTTGAGAGTACACCATCCAATGCGAGTGCTCCATCAGAATGCCTCGCCTACTCTGCAAAAGCGAACTTTAAGTCGTTCAAATCCGAGGAGATCACCACACCGGTGATGGTTCGTGAGTCCCATCCGCTGGCGTTCATAGGCGAGATATCTGATTCCCCTACTGCGCGTGACCTGACGAGTCCATAAGCTTCAGTAGAATTGATCGTCCTTAACACTGCTCTGCAACGCACGCAGGAGAATGCTCTTTGGATGATTGCAGCCGCTCGCTCAACTGACTGAGTGGCGGTAAGCATGAGGAGGCTCATCATGTTCTCCTTAGTCCTACCCAAATCGGAATGGTATACATGTCTCGTCATCGTGCGTCGGGAGCGATGAACTTCCGACGTTACCTCAGTGCAGCAGACGTGGCTCTGATCAGCTACATGACTCGGAGCGGGCTGGATGAAGCGCTCGCGCTCGCCTCACGGCGGAATAGCTGGCGATGGCAAGACCCTCCCTGACATTCGGCCCTTATTCTTCTCGCCGGTTTCTGCCATGCTGCTATCCGTCCATTCTGCCATGCGTTTGAAGACCAAGATAGTTGGACATCCCGCTGCCTGCACCTACCTAAGCTGAGAGCTACCAATGCGCATGAGAATGTTAGGTGTGCAAAAGGACGATGAGATCAAGCCTGTCGAAAGCACGTATTTTGCCGTTGGATCCCCTCATCCATTCGAGCGATCGTGGCCGTGTTCGCTCGACGGCCGCCGTCTGCAATCGGAGCTTTACCTATTCCGAGGTCATCGCTCGGTGGCGATTTGACGGCACGCGAGCGCCGCCACGTCGCCCCGGTCGACCTCGGCGAGCGTCTGGTTCACAGCGGCGGGAGACGGTCCTAGCATGGGTGTTCGTGGCGACGCTCTGGCAATCGCGACGGATACATGTCCGTTCATTCCGGGCCATCAAGTAGGAGCACTGGTTTGCCGCCCTCAAGAGCGCATACATGACCTTTGGCGGCGCATGGAGGGGCAATTCATTTTCGACCGCGCGACTGCCGAATAAGGCGTTCATTGACGCACGCACGCGGAGTAGAAATCAAAATCGTCACGGCCTGTTCCGAGGTCGTTTCGGCGAAGGCATCGCACCCCGCGAGGTAAAACGCCTTGCGGTCTCGGAACCGTTGAAGTCCGCGGAGCTTGCCTGTCCGGATGCTTCACTCGGCGTCACCTCGCAGCGGCGCTTCGGCCAGTTCACGCACACACCTTATAACGAGAGCACGACGTTCAGAACAACATGTCCTGCCTGCTTCCATCTCTGTAGATCAGCGGATGATGTTGGTCACCGGGCTCCCATGTATGGTGCCGATCATGATCATCGCGGCGACGTCGACGGCGTTTTACGCGATGTCGTATGCGCTTCGTTGATGAACGCACGGGGGTTCCGATCTCGTCCACGCCTCGTGCGGCAACGCGCCATCTTACCGTTAATAGTCAGCTTGAACTGGTCTGCGGCCTCGCTCACTTCGCAGGCGCTGAATTTGGCTTGCGAGAGTGGCAGGTTTTACGTGAAATTCGATCGCGTGGCCGAATCACTCCAGCACTGGTTGTCGCATCGGTGTGCACCGAGCGGCTCAGCCCCTTCGGCTGGTCGGAATAATACGTCGTCCGTGAAGAGTGGCTAAGCGATTGAGCTAGAATCGCGTTTGTCGTTTTGGACTGTTTTGCGTTTGCAGGGCTTTGATGCTTCGGGCGTCGTAACCTTGCAATTTCATTTTCAGGATTCGGTCGATTCGCCAACCATGATTCCGTCGTCGCATCGGAGGTGGCGACGCGACCGAAGAAGCACACGACGACGGGATCGGGCGATCTGTTCCGGGCCAGGCGGGATAAATGATCCATATGAAGCACGAGCTGGTTCAGCTCGCCGGCAAGGTCGATTGGGAGGATCGACGGCGAGATCGCGCCGCTCTATAGCGAGAATGGTCGGCCCGGGATCGCGCCGCGCTTCATGATCGGGCTGTTGCTCAAGCACATTTACGGACTGTCCGATGAGGGGGTGTGCGAGCGCTGGGTCCAAGACCCATATTTCCAATACTTCACCGGCGAAGAGTTCTTCCAGCACGCATTCCCGCACGAGCGCTCGGACCTGAGCCACTGGCGCAAGCGGCTCGGCGACAAGCTGGAGCTGCTGCTGGCCGAGAACTTGCGGGTGGCACACGAGGCGCGTTACGCAGCCAGGAGCTCAAGCGGGTCACAGTCGATACCGCCGTGCAGCCGAAGGCGATCACCTTCCCGACCGATGCCAAGCTCTTACACGCGGCGATCAAGGGGATCAACCCGTCTGGCGAGGAAGCACGGGGTCAAGCCGCGGCAGTCCTATCTTCGCATTGCCAAAACCGCGACAATGATGGCGGGACGCTACGCCCATGCCAAGCAATTCAAGCGGCATCAGCGGCAGTTGCGCATCCTGCGTAGCCGACTGGGCCGGATCATCCGCGATATCCGCCGCAAGATCGAAGGTCAGGCTGTCTTGAGAACACGTTCGCCCTCCCTCTCAGCCGGGCCTCGCAGATCCGCTCGCAGCAGCAGCGCCAGCGAGGCTTCAAGCTTTATTCCTTCCACGCCCGGAGGTGGAGTGCATCGGCAAGGGCAAAGCAGCCGCGCCTTACGAGTTCGGCGTCAAAGCCTCCATCGTCACCAACAACCGCCGTTCTCCCGGTGGCCTGTTCGTGCTGCAACCCAGGGCGCTACCCGATAACCCGTACGACGGTCACACCTTGCGGACGTCATCGGCCGCACCGATGACACTCACCGGCTGCGCGATCGAGCGGGCCTAGGTCGACAAGAGATACCGCGGCCACGACGCACAAAATCCCCCCGACGAACCTTCATCTCCGGCCAGAAGCGCGGCGTCTCCGGTGTCATCGAGCGCGAGCTGCGCCGCTCCGCCATCGAACCATCATCGGACACCTGAAGGCCGATGGTCACCTCGGCCGCGGCTACCTCAAGGCCCGCGCCGGGCGATGCGGCTAACGTCATCCTCTCAGCCGTCGGCCACAACTTGTATGGGGTGTTTCCTGTCAAGAGCTCTTAGGCAATTCTTTTCCTTTGGGTGGGGCAGTCGTGTGACGTCAAGTTCAGCAAATTGATCGTTGGGGTCCCGACGAAGCCATCCCCTCGGAGCCGCCGTCGCTCGCTTGCCCCAAAGCGCAGCGCTGGCGAGCGATGGCGGCGGAGAGGGGGGCCCATCCCCCTTGGTGGGCCTGAGCATGGTCGGGCGGCAGGGCGTAACCACGAACTCTCCATGGCATGGCGATTGAGAGACATTCCGAGGGAGCTTGCAATATCCGGCGGGCCATCGCGCCGCGTACTTGTATGCGGTCGAACGCAATCTTCGACCATGATGCAGCAATGCGCATCGCAAGCGAAGCTCGGGCAGCGGGCCCATTCTTCCGCGAGGTCATATGGACCAAGTTGTGGCTCGGGTCACCGCCACCTCGGAGTATCAGGGTTTAGCGGTTGCTTCGCCAAAGCCCCAATCGAGGTGTCTTGTCTCGCGTTCATGCTACCGGGCGCAACTTGATCCCTACAGGTATTTCGCCTGTCGTCGTCAGGCGCCAGAATGCAATGAGCAATTTACGCGCCAGCGCCACGATCATGGTCTTGCGCGCGCCGCGCGCGTCGGCCGCGCGAGTGCGGAACCATTGGGCTAATGCACTGTCCTTTTGGAAAAGGAGAAAGCGCCAGGCCAGTTGGATCATCCCACGCCGTACCCGAGCATTGCCGGCGCGTGCAAGGCCTTTCTCCCGTCTTCGCTTGCCGCTTTCATCAGGAGCGCCCGTGAGGCCCGCATAACGCGCGACTGCTCTGCGATCTCTCAATTGCCGGGAGAGGATCTCATGCACGAGCATGTCCGCTGTTTCGATTCCAACGCCAATGATGCGCGCCAGCAATTTGACCATCGCGTGCGCTCCGCTCTCGGAAACCTGCAAACGCTGTAATCGAGCCGCCTCGATCTCCCTGATCTGCTCCCTGACGAGGCGAAGGCGTGCCATGTCCCGGCGCATCTCGGCGACAGTGTTGGGCGGCAGAGGCACCCCTTCCGGCGTGCGCAGCGTCTCAAGTCGCTCTGACGCATAACGCAACGTCGGCTTGAAATTGCGAATACCCAGGCGAATGAGGCATGCCTTCAATCGATTGACAATGCTGGTTTGTTGGCTGACAAGGTTCTCACGCTCGCGGTTCGGACGCCGGGCGTCCTCTTCATCGAGACTAGGGATTGCTGCCATTTGGCAATGGTTCGGCTCGCCGCGTAGCCAACCGAGCAGAGCGCGCTTCAAATGCTCGGTGTCGAGCCGATCGGTTTTAGCCCGCCGGTGTTCGCGGGGGACGGCGACGCTTGTTGAGTGGATAACGAAGGCCTCGACGCCACGAGCCCGCAGCCAGCGAGCCAGCCAAAAACCATCGCGCCCCGCCTCAAAGGCGCCCGCTATGCGTGTGATCGCGTGCCCACACTTTGTCGCCTCCTCGCGCCAGCGGTGTAGCAACTGGAGCAGCGCGTCTTCGTCGGCGCCAAGCTTCTTCAACGGATGACGATCCAACCCGGGAACGATTCCAGCGACGAGCCAGCTTGAGAGGCTCATCTCAATGACTGCGATCAGCGTGCTATCTTGTTCCAGGACCGTGGAAGACCGGCCGAGATCGTTTGCCTTTTGCATGGGGTGCTCCATTGCTCATGACCAGCCTCAATACTCTCACGCCTTTGCCGGTCACCCCATAGTATCTTCCGCCGCATCCTCGCCTGGCTCAGAGAACTCTTGCGCCTCATCCTGCTCCAGCTATGGCGCACGTTCAGCCGTCCCGCCCCGCTCAACTCGCCTTCTTAACGGACGACAAATCTTACTGTGTCATAAGTGGATCGGCGGGTCGCGCCCTTTGATGAGCCGGACGCAGCAAGGACACCTTTGCATGCGGCTGAGGAGCGCGACACTCAAGCGGCGTCGCATTGTTGCGATCGAGTTGGGGATATGACGTTCGGTCCTGAGCGGCAGAACCTCTTGGCCGGTAATTTTCGGGAAGCGGAGATTTTTTGAACGGCCGGAGGAATGAGATCCTGAGGGGGGAATCGTCTCCCGTTCGGAGATCAGGAATCCGTAGGCGGCGATACAGAGCGTGGCGTGATGGTGAAAGCCGCGCCAATCCCGCCCCTCGAAGTGGTCAAGACCAGT
Organism: Bradyrhizobium sp. ISRA430; assembly: GCF_029909975.1. Classification (NCBI taxonomy): domain Bacteria; kingdom Pseudomonadati; phylum Pseudomonadota; class Alphaproteobacteria; order Hyphomicrobiales; family Nitrobacteraceae; genus Bradyrhizobium; species Bradyrhizobium sp. ISRA430. The sequence continues at coordinate 7,247,423 of NZ_CP094516.1, read as the reverse complement.
CTCCTGCTTAAGTTCCTGGTAGTCGCGTTCGATGCGCCAGCGCAACTTGGCAAGATCAACGAGATGGTCAAGGCCGATGTCGGGCGGGAGGCTCGACAGCCAGTACTTGTCGGCTCCTTCTCACCTTTGGGCCACGCGATGAGAAGCCATTCTTCCGGCCAAGGCTCGCTGCGATTGAAGTCGCGCCGCGCAATGCGAATGCGCACTCGTGCAAAGCGGGATTTGAGAGGCTCGTTCGTTCCCTCGCGCCAAGCGATCGTCCGCCAAGCTTTGGCCGGAAGACTCAAGGCAAGATCCTTGACCTTGATCGGTTGATGCTTCGCATCGCGACGAAGCTGCTTGGTCGGCCGTCCGCGGCCGGGCACGTAGGGCTTGGGTGGCAAAAGGCCCCGTGCCGGGCGTCCACACTGTGGTGCTCGAGAGAATGCCGGCGGCATAGGAAAGCTCAAGCGCAGTGAGGGCGGCGCGCAACTCGCTGTCATTGCCGTAGCCGGCGTCAATCAGAACGACGCCACGCGGCAAGCCCGCGGCGCAGGCTGCGCGGATTTGGTCGAGCGCGATCTCGATCTTGGTTTGAAAGACGATCTGGTCGGGCACGCCGGCCTTCTTGCAGCGGGCAGCGTCGGAGGCCCTAACCTCCGGCAGATAGAGCCCATAGGCCACCGGCAAGTTGGCATGATGATTGGCAACCGACAGGGACACCGCGACCTGACAATTGGCCTGTTTGCCGAGTTGACCGCAATACTGGCGTGCCCCCCACAGAATGCGTCTCTTTCTTGGGGAACGCCGTGTCGTCGATGATCCAGGCTTCGATCGGTCCGTTACGTTCGACCGCAGGCAACACTGTCTCCCGCACCTTGGCCAGGACCTTCTCTCCGACCACCGTCCTTCACCGATGAAGTGCAGTAGCGATTGGTGTTGGGCCGCAGTCCGCTCCGGCGCCGTCACTGCTGCCATCGGCTCTACGCTCTTGCGTTCACAGGGCATCAACAACCCCGTGCAATAATCCCGAAATGGGCGCTCGCGATCGGCAGGCCCGATCACGCTCACAAGGCTATCAAAGTAAGCCGAAAATCGCGTCTCGCTGGTTCCTCTTCCTCGGCGATCCATCTCGGCCTCCTCGACCTCGCTGAATCTCCCTTGATATCCGATTCTCAACCCTCCAGATCGCGGCTTTCTGACTCAGTAAGACTAATACTTATGATGAGCTCGGCTGCAGGTTGACCATTCCGGTATTATTCTCGATTGCGATATCGGTCCCAAATGGCTGCGAGAGCGCCCTTAGGCGTTCCAATATGACGTTTGCTTGCGGCGCAGGCGCCAAGCGAGGGACGCCGCGATTGGCAAATCTCTTTGAGTGACCAAGTTCAATTGGATAAAGCCGCAACTCTGTGAGCTGGTTATTCTCGAATCGGCTGACCGTGACGATGCTGTCGTAGAAAACCGGATCGGAAAAACCCGGATCCGTCCGATACCCTCCTGACATTTCGCTAACCGTTACCTCAGCATCCGTGTTGGATCGGGGATCTTTGCCGTGCGCATCGAACATGTCTGCGCCAACGGGCGTCCTCAGGTCATCCATAATGAAGTTGCCCAAGCTATAAAATACGGGGCGGCCCTTATAGATCTCAATACCCCGCAGCCGGTGCGGCCCGTGCCCAACATATGCGTCGGCTCCAGCGTCAATTACCCGATGAACAAGCGATCGTTCGTAATCGGGCGGCTCCTCACTCCAATTGCCAGGCTCGTGGCCGTGATTGGTGGCGACACAGAAATCGGCAAACTGCTTGCCTTGTCGCACGTTTCGAAGGATTGCCCTGACGTCGCGAGGGTCGGGTTTAAAGCTGTAGCCAGCTTTAGCCCCCGCCCTGTATGTTACGCCAGCTAGCATAACGGCATCCAATTCCCTGAAGGTTTGGCTGAAGCCGGGCAATGCGCTCGCTACTCGTCTTAGGCTATCGAGCATATTCTCTGGAACTACGACGCTTTTCATCAGACGCAAGCTGTTCAACCCGGGCCGCCCTGGCGCGCCGCCAGCCGGATCGCATGCCCGAGACATCGGCGTGAACGTCGTTGCAAAAGAGATTAGTGCGACCCGACCGCGCGAGGTCTCCAAAAAACGAGGGGCACGGGCCTGCGCGAGGTTTTCGCCAACTCCCGCATGGACGATTCCATTTTGATCGAGCACACGGCTGGTCTCGCGCATGCCTTCAATGCCCCAGTCAAATGTATGGTTGTTCGCGTAACTGACGAGGTTAAAACCCATGGCCTTCAAGTCAGGTCCGAGTTCTGGAAGGCTAACGTGATATGCACCGCCGTATTCCGCCTGCGGACTACCCTTGAACGTCCGCACGTCAAAGATGTTGGTTTCCATGTTGCCAAACGTGACATCGGCGTCATGAAGTATCTTGACTATTGCGTTAAAGCCCTGATCGCCGCCCTTAGTCAGAGGCCGCGTCACAATCAGGTCGCCAACCGCTACCATCGTGAAGCCGTCCGCCACGTTCGCTGCAATCGAGCCGGCTGTATCATAACCCGCAGCCCGCCGGAACGAAACCTGGTCTGAGTGCCCGTTCATAGGGTCTCCAATCCGTCGATTCGCCCATGGAAAGTCATCTGCGCTCTGCTTGCCAGCCTATGACTAATCAGCATTGTACACCGAATATGGATCCCTCGGACTTTAGACGCGCTTTGATCGTTGCGACACCCACCAATACCAGCGGCACTAAAGCTCAAACTCAAATATTTCTGATGGTCCAACCGTGACTACGACATGGAGGCAAATTAAATATCCTTGAGGCCGAGTGGCTTCAATGGCTTCTCCAACTTTCCTGAGAGAAGAATCTGAGGCTGAGCCGTCTGCCTGGAAGAACAATAGGTTGCGGTTTGCTCGGCTAGCGCTGCCTTCGCGGGTGCGCGCACGGCCACGGTCCGGCCATCGGGCATTGGTACCAAAGGCGGCAGTGCGACGCGGCAACGCTCGATCGCGAGTGGGCAGCGCGGCTGAAAGGCGCCCCCGCGCGGCGGATAGATGGGACTTGGCACCTCACCTTCCACCGGGGCCTCCGAACGAACCCGCGTCGGATCGGGTACGGGAGCCGCAGATATAAGCGCCTCCGTGTAGGGATGGACCCGCTTAGCAAACAGTGTTTCGCATGAGGCGAGCTCCACGACCCGCCCTAAATACATGACTGCGACGCGATGACCGATACGCTGCACGACGTTCAGGTCATGCGAGATAAAGACAAAGGGGATACCCAGGTCCGCGGCAAGTACGTGGCGCTGCTTGCCGCAAGGCGCTCAAAATTATCGACCGGCCCGGCGATAATCTGTCCGGCGGTAAGGCGCGGATTCAGCGACGAGTAAGGGTCCTGAAAGACCATCTGCATCCGGTGCCCCGCAACGCGTGCGTCTTCAAGCCCGCAATGTCGGTGCCCTCGATCAGCACGCGCCCGCCCGTCGATTCGAGATCCGCATTAGGAGCCGCGCGACGGTGGACTTGCCGCAGCCGGATTCGCCGACGATACAGAGCGTCTCGCCGGCTGAAACAGAGAATGAGATGTCCTCTACCGCCCGCACCACCGGACCAGTCTTCAGGAATCCCGTGACGAGAGGATAGTGCTTGGTCAGATTCACGACCTTCAGCACCGGATTGCTCATGCGCTCAGACCTCTTCGGAACGCCAGCAAGCCGCAGCGTGGCCGGGACATCGGCAAGGGCAAAGCAGCCGCGCCTTACGAGTTCGGCGTCAAAGCCTCCATCGTCACCAACAACCGCCGTTCTCCCGGTGGCCTGTTCGTGCTGCAACCCAGGGCGCTACCCGATAACCCGTACGACGGTCACACCTTGCGGACGTCATCGGCCGCACCGATGACACTCACCGGCTGCGCGATCGAGCGGGCCTAGGTCGACAAGAGATACCGCGGCCACGACGCACAAAATCCCCCCGACGAACCTTCATCTCCGGCCAGAAGCGCGGCGTCTCCGGTGTCATCGAGCGCGAGCTGCGCCGCTCCGCCATCGAACCATCATCGGACACCTGAAGGCCGATGGTCACCTCGGCCGCGGCTACCTCAAGGCCCGCGCCGGGCGATGCGGCTAACGTCATCCTCTCAGCCGTCGGCCACAACTTGTATGGGGTGTTTCCTGTCAAGAGCTCTTAGGCAATTCTTTTCCTTTGGGTGGGGCAGTCGTGTGACGTCAAGTTCAGCAAATTGATCGTTGGGGTCCCGACGAAGCCATCCCCTCGGAGCCGCCGTCGCTCGCTTGCCCCAAAGCGCAGCGCTGGCGAGCGATGGCGGCGGAGAGGGGGGCCCATCCCCCTTGGTGGGCCTGAGCATGGTCGGGCGGCAGGGCGTAACCACGAACTCTCCATGGCATGGCGATTGAGAGACATTCCGAGGGAGCTTGCAATATCCGGCGGGCCATCGCGCCGCGTACTTGTATGCGGTCGAACGCAATCTTCGACCATGATGCAGCAATGCGCATCGCAAGCGAAGCTCGGGCAGCGGGCCCATTCTTCCGCGAGGTCATATGGACCAAGTTGTGGCTCGGGTCACCGCCACCTCGGAGTATCAGGGTTTAGCGGTTGCTTCGCCAAAGCCCCAATCGAGGTGTCTTGTCTCGCGTTCATGCTACCGGGCGCAACTTGATCCCTACAGGTATTTCGCCTGTCGTCGTCAGGCGCCAGAATGCAATGAGCAATTTACGCGCCAGCGCCACGATCATGGTCTTGCGCGCGCCGCGCGCGTCGGCCGCGCGAGTGCGGAACCATTGGGCTAATGCACTGTCCTTTTGGAAAAGGAGAAAGCGCCAGGCCAGTTGGATCATCCCACGCCGTACCCGAGCATTGCCGGCGCGTGCAAGGCCTTTCTCCCGTCTTCGCTTGCCGCTTTCATCAGGAGCGCCCGTGAGGCCCGCATAACGCGCGACTGCTCTGCGATCTCTCAATTGCCGGGAGAGGATCTCATGCACGAGCATGTCCGCTGTTTCGATTCCAACGCCAATGATGCGCGCCAGCAATTTGACCATCGCGTGCGCTCCGCTCTCGGAAACCTGCAAACGCTGTAATCGAGCCGCCTCGATCTCCCTGATCTGCTCCCTGACGAGGCGAAGGCGTGCCATGTCCCGGCGCATCTCGGCGACAGTGTTGGGCGGCAGAGGCACCCCTTCCGGCGTGCGCAGCGTCTCAAGTCGCTCTGACGCATAACGCAACGTCGGCTTGAAATTGCGAATACCCAGGCGAATGAGGCATGCCTTCAATCGATTGACAATGCTGGTTTGTTGGCTGACAAGGTTCTCACGCTCGCGGTTCGGACGCCGGGCGTCCTCTTCATCGAGACTAGGGATTGCTGCCATTTGGCAATGGTTCGGCTCGCCGCGTAGCCAACCGAGCAGAGCGCGCTTCAAATGCTCGGTGTCGAGCCGATCGGTTTTAGCCCGCCGGTGTTCGCGGGGGACGGCGACGCTTGTTGAGTGGATAACGAAGGCCTCGACGCCACGAGCCCGCAGCCAGCGAGCCAGCCAAAAACCATCGCGCCCCGCCTCAAAGGCGCCCGCTATGCGTGTGATCGCGTGCCCACACTTTGTCGCCTCCTCGCGCCAGCGGTGTAGCAACTGGAGCAGCGCGTCTTCGTCGGCGCCAAGCTTCTTCAACGGATGACGATCCAACCCGGGAACGATTCCAGCGACGAGCCAGCTTGAGAGGCTCATCTCAATGACTGCGATCAGCGTGCTATCTTGTTCCAGGACCGTGGAAGACCGGCCGAGATCGTTTGCCTTTTGCATGGGGTGCTCCATTGCTCATGACCAGCCTCAATACTCTCACGCCTTTGCCGGTCACCCCATAGTATCTTCCGCCGCATCCTCGCCTGGCTCAGAGAACTCTTGTGCCTCATCCTGCTCCAGCTATGGCGCACGTTCAGCCGTCCCGCCCCGCTCAATTCGCCCTCTTAACGGACGAGTACTCCAATCTCGTCCCTGCGGGAGAGCAGCTCGAGTAACCGATCTCAGGTTATCCCCGCCCCACAATGATAATTCCAACATCATCCACAATGGCGATCTGAGTTCCGAACGGTTTCGAGAGCTTCTGTAGACGCTCCAGAATGCCTCTTGCTTGAGGCGCAGGCGCGGGCCGCGGGACTCCGCGGTTGGCAAGCCTCTTGGAGCGGTCGAGTTCGATCGGGTAGAGCCGCAATTCAGCAAGCCGATTCTGCTCAAAACGACTGACCGTCACTATGCTCTCGTAAAAGACTGGGTCCGACAATCCTGGATCCGTCTCATACCCTCTTGTCATCTCGCCGGCTGTCACTTCGGCGTCTGTGTCGATTCGTGGATCCTTACCGTAAGCAGCAAACATGTCAGCCCCCACGGGCGTCCGGAGGTCGTCAATGATGAAATTGCCCAAGCCGTAAAAGATCGGCCGGCTCTTGTAGATCTCGATTCCTCGCAATTGGTGCGGTCCATGCCCGACATATGCGTCCGCTCCGGCGTCAATTAGCCTATGTGCAAGCGACTGTTCATAGTCAGGTGGCTCCTGATACCAGTTCCCGGGCTGGTGACCGTGGTTCGTAACGATACAGAAGTCGGCGAACTGCTTGCCCTGACGAACGTTTCGCAAGATGCTGGCAAGATCGCGCGGATCGGCTTCGTAGCTGTAGCTGGCGATGTCGCCCGTTTTGTATGTCATTCCAGAGAGCACGACCCGGTTTGGATCCTCGCGGCTGGGTTTGAAGCCGGGCAATGCATTGCGTATCCGCCTCAAGCTCTCGAGCATCTCCGGCGAAACAATGGTGGTTTTCGCCAAACGAAGTGGGTTTACACCTGCTCTGCCTGGTGCCTCTCCAGCTGGATCGGCGGCACGAGATAGCGGCGTGAAAGATGAAGCAAACGATACCAGCGCGACGCGACCGCGTGGCGTCTCTAGAAAGCGGGCGGCGCCCGCTTGTGCGAGGTTTTCGCCAGTGCCTGCATGCACGATCCCGTTCTGATCGAGCGCTTGGCTCGTCTCGCGCATCCCTTCAACGCCCCAGTCAAGGGCATGGTTGTTTGCACGACCCAGGATGTTGAATCCCATCGCTTTCAAATCGGGGCCGAGTTCTGGTAAGCTCACGTGATACGCACCGCCATACTCAGCCTGCGGACTTCCCTTGAACGATCGGATGTCGAAGATGTTTGTTTCCATGTTGCCGAACGTGACATCGGCATTCTGGAGAATTTTGACAACGGCGGCGAAGCTTGCTCCCTGATATTTCGTCAGCGGCCGTGTGACAATGAGGTCGCCGATTGCTACCATTGTGAAGCCATCCGCCACATTCGTCTCAATCGAAGCGACAGCATCATAACCATCGTCCTGCTTTCCGTTGTCGTGTGAATGGAATTCCATAACTTTCTCCAGCGGCAACTTTCTACGGACTTTTTACTTTGTTGTTGCTGTAATGCCGTTCTGATCAACAGATCTGTCGCCATGTGCATGGCAGCGAGCAGCTGGCACCTCGTGGATCGCCGGACGACAGTCTGGAGAACAGGACCAGCGTGACACCGATCATCCACGAGAGTCGTGCCGCAAATGAAGTGGCCGTTACACGTCAGGCCTTCTGCATGTTCCACATTGGAACGAGAGTCGGCATTCCAATGACGCCTGTGAGCGTTTTGCGGTGCGCGATTGGCGATACACTCTTCCCCAAGAAAACGAAACCGACAAAATCCCAAAAGACTCGTTGCATTTTACGGGCCAGCTCCTTGCGCTCATCGAGCGTTTCGACATCTGCCCATTTCTCCCGCAGAGCCTCATATTCTTCGTTGTTCGGCCACCCGTACCACGCCTTGTCGCCATTCGCTGCCAAGGTGATGTTGCCTATCGGATTGCCCAGCGAATAATCGGAATCGCTCGAGATGAAGATGCTCCAACCACCCTTTTCAACCGGCGCCTTGATTGGCCGACGCGCAACAACTCCGCCCCAGTCGCTTGGTGCGAGTTCGGCATTCACTCCGATCTTGCGCAGGGATGCAGCCAGAAGCTGCGACGCGTTGTTTATGAAAGATATGTTCGTAGGCTGAAGAATTACAACCTTCTCGCCCGAATATCCGGCTTCCTTGAAAAGTTGTTTTGCCTTTTCTGGATCGCCGCCCTTTTTATGCCACCCCGTATTTTCATCATTCGAATAGACCGATCCGGTACCAAATATCGAAGTGACGGCGCTGATGTATTCCGGCGGGTACTCGGTGCGCATGAACGCATCCTGATCGATCAAGTGCAGTATCGCTTGACGTGCCTTCACATTGTCGAACGGCTTCTGTAGGAAATTTAAGCGCAGGTACCAGTCGTTGCCCCCCTTATTCAGAACCTGGAGCTCAAGATTGGGATCGCTCTTGATCGTCGAGAGTTGATCGAGTGGCGGCGCTCCAAAAAAGTCGATTTCGCCCGCCTGTAAAGCAGCGAAAGCAGTCTGCTGATCGGCGATATTGTCCCAGATCATACGATCAACCTTGACGACCTTTCCGCCCGCCAATCCGTCCGCCGGCTCCTTCCGCGGCACGTAGTTTTCGTTGCGATCGTAAGTGAAGTTGGCGCCCGGCTTAGCAAGAGCATGATTGAACTTGAACGGCCCAGACCCAACGTTCGCGGTGACCTGCTCTGTTGCGGGACGACTCGCATCCTTCTCGCGCATGATGAACAGGCAGGGCGTGGCAATATTCGCCAGGATATCAATCAGAAGGCCCAGAGGCTCCCTAAGCGTGATCGTAAAGGTTCTGTCGTCCTTCTTTGAAATATCTTTGGCCCGTGCCATCATCAGCTGTCCGCCGGGATTCACTTCGGCCCATCGACGGATTGAGGCCACACAGTCCGCCGCAGTGACACGGACGCCGTCGTGCCAGCTCAGACCATCCCGGAGCTGAAATGTGTAGGTCTTCTTGTCGTCGGAAACGGCCCAGCTGGCCACCATTTGCGGCTGCGGCATAAATCTGGAATCAAGCGAGAACAGCGTATCGTAGATCGCCAACCCATGATTGGCGGTGACATATGCCGCGGTAAAGATCGGATCGAAGACGCGGAGGTCACCGCTCCCTATCACCATCCGGACGGTCCGCGCAGCGGCGGGCTCCGCCTGCGCCCATAGGGCTGAAGGAATCGACAAAGCCGCCCCGGCAGACGCCCCGACCTTAATGAGCTTGCGTCGAGATATTGCCATGGCTCCCTTCCTCTCTTGAGTCGACTGTGCGGTCGAATCGCGTCTACTTGTTGGTTGAATTGTCGTCAGGCTCTGCCCGACCCAAATCTTGCACACGCGACTCTGGATCGGCGGTTTTCGAATGCTATTGGAGCTTGCCTGCAGTTTTATGGCGAGTTCCCACCCCGAGCCGGATAGTTGCGTCTTTTTTGCACCAATCCCGCCGGATTTCCGCATGCGCCGGACATCCCGCTGCCTTGGTGCATTGCGACCTACAGCTCGCCTGCAGCGTTCTCCTGAGCGTAATTCTGCGCCAAGTCGCGGTTTCAACCACCGCCCAAAGAGATCTGTTAGGAGACCACCATGACGCACGTTTTACGTGCATTCTGCGCGTATTACGGATCCGCACCGGCGATTAACCTTCACCGGCCGAAAACTTCTCCAGGGTCGCGCAGCACCGACACAATAGGTTCGACGTCTGGTTGTGCTTCGATATTCAGTATGGCGTGGATCACTTGGTCCGCCCGCGCTTTCGACAGCCCGCTTACAACGCGAAATTTTTCGATGACGTGTTCGTCACCGTATGCCGTGTCGCTCTTCCACGGATCGCCCAGCGCGAAGTCCGTTTCAGTCGCAAGTCGCGTGCCGTCACGCATCAAAATCGTAATGCGAGCGGGCATATTGCGCAATTGCCCTCGCACGATTCGGCTCCGATAATCGTTAGCAACATCCCAGGGTTCGACCCGAACCTTTTCTCGCAATTCCTTGACGTATTGGAGATCGTCAGTCGCATCGTCCAACCATGCGGGCCCCACAGGAATACCGAGCAGCACCATCGCTACAGCGTGAGGAAAGCTGTACTGCCGTGAAACCCAGGTGCGCGGTTTAGGATTGCAAAAGCGGGGACCAGATACCAACACATTGGTGCCGATCAAGATGCTTTCAATCTGCTGAGGATCGATTTTTGCTTTTGAAGCGGCCGCAACCAGCGCGGTGAGCGGCTGATGCATCCACCGGCACGTCGGCCATGGCTTGTAAGTAATATCGGGCAGCATCCATCGAGAACCAAGGTCGCCGACCAGCGCATCCCGGTCGAAACAATCCGTGCCGCACATTTTGATCAGACTGCGCTCGCCGTCAAAAATAGCAGAAAGGCCAGTTGCGCCAAGGGTGGCTGACCGAGCCGCAAATAGGCCGGCAAGCACGGCCCAACCCGCATCCTGGTATTTGGAATCCGGCAAATCCATTGATTTGCCCGGCCACATACTCGGTAGCGGAGTGTTCGAACCGGCTATGCCAAGTGTTTGCCGAGCCCAAACCTCATCCTGAGCTTCTAGTTGAATCCCGACGCCCGCAGCCGCGAGGACAGTCGACACAGAGAAATGGGAAACAGAACCAGCTTTGCTGAAAATGTGCGCCCCGCACGCACTTGCGACGCGCCCACCCAGTTCATATCCCGCAATCAAGGCCTGCAGGAACCGCGAGCCGGTTGCTTTGCGTAGCTCCGCTAGCGCCAGCGCGGCAACGACCGCGCCTGCGCCGAAGTGATGACCTACCGGGAACGTCTCATCCAGGTCCATACAGTTCGCAAGACGCCCGTTGGCATATACCGCCCCCGCAAGACTAGCGCGTTGTTTGCGGCCCGCGATGGATGCCGCATTGCCATCTCCCAAAAATTCAGCCAGTCCGTGGACGATCGGGGCCATCCGCGTGCGCGCGGCCGCCAATATGCAACCGACCGAATCGAGCAGAAGACGGCGAGCGTCAGCTTTCACATCAGATGGCACGTCAGCTAAGTCGAGAGTCGAGACAAACCGAGCAAGAGCGCCAGTCAGATCGGTAGACGTAACATCCATCGAAAAACTCCGAGCGAAACCGCTGCAGCGAAGGAAGTCCCGCCGCGAAGCAAGTTGGACCGAGCGTTCAGCGCACTCGGCAGAATAAAATAGCCGCCACTTGACGCCGAATTCATCGAATTTAGTGGCTCATGCAGCCGAAATTCGGCCGCTGATCCTAGGATCTGAAGCTTACACCTTATTTGTCGGCCGGGCTGTGCTGGGCCAAGTTCAGCTTGAATGCTAGTCGAAGTTAGACCCATGATCAATTGAGCGCTCATCGTTAAAGACCCACGCTGCTTAATGAACGCCTATTCTGCCGGTCTAGGATTCGCGTCCGGCTCGCTAATGATCTCAGGATTCGTACTATTGCATCAATTCCACGGAATGGCTCCGGCGAGATCCAGTCGGGCCGGCTAACATAAAACGGAGACTGAGAGCCACAAGCCATCTCTGCCAGAAGCTCCCCGTAAATATTATCTCTTAAGACCCAGCCCTTTTGACATCCAATTGGGCGTAAAGTGCTGGTCTCGGCTCCCCGAAGTACATTCCTCGGTTGACGGTGATGGCCGTCATGCCCCCCAGACGAGCTCCAGGTCCTAAACGGCCAAGTTCATCGTCCTCTGGCATCGGTTAGACCGTAACCGGCATGAGGCCTCCACCTCGTCATCGCGCGGTTCGCTTGGGATACAGCCTGGCATGAGGTGATGGGTGGAGGTGAAGCGATGGCAAATGCCATGCTTGATGCCAGGCAGGAAGGTGACTCTTATCGTCGCGTCGAGGTGATCACTGGGCAGCGCCGGCGGCGACGATGGACGAGCGAGGAGAAGGCCCGGATCGCGGCGGAGAGCTTTGAGGAGGGTGCGAACATCTCCGAGGTGGCGCGGCGCAACGGCGTTTCCCGCGGACTGCTCACGGTGTGGCGACGCCAGGTTGCGGCGGCGGTGGCCGGCAAAGCCCCGAACTTCGTGCCGATCCAAATTGGTGCCGAGAGCGATGGCGGCATAGCTGGCGAGTCCGAGTGTATTTCACCGGTACAGATGAAGCCCTTGGAGATTGCCACGCCGCCGGCCAAGGTCTGTGGAGTGGTCGAGATCGAGGTGAACGGGGCGCGCATCCGGGTCGAGCCGGGCGTGGAGCTGGCGACGCTTGCGACGGTGCTGGCGGCGCTTCGAGGGATCCGGTGATTGCGCTACGGTCAGACCTCAAGGTGGTGCTGGCGGCCCGGCCGGTCGACTTCCGCAAGTCGGTGCACACGCTATCGGCGCTGGTGAGCGAAGCACTGCGCGCGAACCCGTATTGCGGCGATGTCTTTGTATTCCGCAGCAAGCGCATGGACAGAGTGAAGCTTCTGGCGTGGGACGGCAGCGGCATGGTGCTGGTAACGAAGTGGTTGCACCAAGGACGTTTCACCTGGCCGCCGATCCGCGACGGCGTTGTGCATCTCAGTGCGACGCAGCTTGCGATGCTGCTCGACGGGCTCGAGTGGACGCGCGTATCGCCCAAGCCTGTGAAGCAGCCGACCGTTGTCGGCTGAGGGGTGAGGATTTCGCTGGAGCCTATGGCGCGCGGATGTATCGTCTGATCATGGCGATTCGTCCCGACGCTCTCCCGACCGATCCGTCAGCTCTGACCGAGATGGTGCTCGCGCTTGACGCCGAGAACGAGAAGCTGCGCGTAGCAATGCAGACGCTCAAGGAGATGATCTTCGGGAAGCGCTCGGAGCGGCTTGCGGTGCTCGTCGACGAACAGCTTGCGCTCGAGCTGGGCGATCTTGAGGCCGACGCGAGGCTGTGTGCGCCCGCCAACGACGATGTGGCTGTGGCGAAGCCATCCGGCAAACCGCGCAAGAAGGCGCGCCGCAACATCGGCGCGCTGCCCAAGCACCTGCCGCGCTGTGAGCAGGTGCTGGAGCCGGAGGCGACCGCCTGCCCGTGCTGCCAGGGCCAGCTCCACAAGATCGGCGAGGACGTCAGCGAGGTGCTGGACGTGATCCCGGCGATCCTGCGGGTGCTGCGGACGATCCGTCCCAAATATGGCTGCCGCAGCTGCACCGATGGTGTGGTCCAGGTGAAGGCGTTGCCACGCCTGATCGAGAGCGGCATGGCCTCGACCGCACTCGTGAGCCACGTGGTGGTCTCGAAGTTCGCCTGGTATCTGCCGCTGTACCGACAGGTGCAAATCCTGGCCGGCCAGGGTGTCCATCTCGACCGGGCGACGCTCGCCGGTTGGGTGAAGCGTGCAGCCTGGTGGCTCAAGAGCCTTTATGAGCTCCAGCTGCGCGCGATCCAGGCCGCGCCGCGCCTGTTCTGCGACGAGACGCCGATGCCGGTGCTCGATCCCGGACGACATCGCACCCGCATCTGCCAGTTCTGGGCGCATGCGATGGATGACCGGCCATGGGGCGGCCCCTCGCCGCCGGCGGTCGCCTACGTGTTCGCCGACGGCCGCGGCACGGAGGAGATCGCCGGACAATTGACGGGCTTTTCCGGCATTCTGCAGGTGGACGGATATGCCGCCTACAAGGCGCTCGCCCGCGGTCATGGCGGCGCGATCCAGCTCGCCTTTTGTCTGGCCCATGCCCGGCGCAAATTCGTGGAGGTCTACAAGACGACCCAATCGCCATTCGCTCGCGAGGTGATCGAACGGCTGCAAGCGGTCTATGCGCTCGAGGCGGAGATCCGCGGCAGCAGCGCCGAGCAGCGGCTGGCCGCCCGCCGCTCCAGGGCCGCTCCGTTGATGGAGGCGCTCAGGGCGCGGCTGACCGCCATGGTCGACCAGCTCTTCTCCCAGTCGAAGCTGACGGACGCCATCAACTACGCGCTCAACCACTGGGACGGGTTGACGCTGTTTCTCCGCGACGGCCGCGTCGAGGTCGACAGCAATACAGTCGAGCGTTCCATACGCCCGATTGCCATGGGGAGGCGCAACTCGTTGTTCAGCGGCAGCGAAGGCGGTGCCGAGAGCTGGGCGATCCTGGCGTCGATCGTGAACACGGCAAAGCTCCATGAGCTCGATCCGCAGGGCTATCTGACTGACGTGCTGGAGCGCATCGTCTCCGGACGTACCAAGAGCCATCAGCTCCACGAGCTGCTCGCCTGGAACTGGAAGGCGGCCCGCCAGCGCGTCGCACAAGCTGCCGCATGAGCCCACGTCGCCATAAAGCATCCGCGTCGATGGCCGCCGCCGCGATGCCGCTTGCGGAGCTCGAGCGATGGCTCCAGGCTCGCCTCGATCAGCATCCTGCCGCCACCAGTCTCCCTATGCTCGACGGCTACATCGCCGCGATCGTGGCCGGACCGGTGTCGATGAGCCCGCTCGACTGGATCTGCCCGCTGCTCGCCATCGACGCCGATGCTTTCAACCACGGCGGCACCCCGGAGTTCGCCGCGATCTCCGCCGTCGCGCTGCGCCATAACGAGATCAGCCAGATCCTTTCGACCACGCCTGGCCAGTTTGCCCCGATGCACCGGCGCAAAATCAATGGCGACGTCGATCCGCGTCCCTGGTGCCAGGGTTTTTATGGCGCGATGCGGCTCAGGCTGTCGGCGTGGGCGCCGTTGCTGGACACCAGCAATGTCAATCACGGCCTGCTTCTGCCCATTCTGTTGCACTGTCGCGACGATCAGGGGCAGCCGATGCTCGGATCCCCCCGAAGCGGCCGCGAGACCGCCGACTTTCTGCGTAACGCCTACGCCGATATCCCAGCGGTCGTCGAGGCCATGCGTCAATACTGGATGCCGATCCGCTACCCACACGCCCGCTGATCTCCGCAGACGTGGGAGCTCATGCCGGTTACGTTAGACCGCATGGTCAATCTGGAATCGCGGCTTGAACCTGTTTTCTTCTGCGGTTGCTGGGGGTATGTGGGCACGCGATTGCGTTGTCGAAGCGTCACGGGCTCAGGCCTTTTCGGGCGGATTGCCAAGTTCGGCGCAGGCTCTCGTCGGTGAAGTCGGGCCGATGGGCATTGTGGACGAGGCGATCGAGCACGGCGTCGGCACAGGTGGGATCAGAGAAGCTCGCTGGTCACAATGGTGGAACGGTGACCGTCGCGATCTTCGAGGATTGCCAGGAGGTCATGACGGCGCCTGCATCCAGCGGCTCGAGCCCTCAATCATCGAGGATCAGCAGATCGACACGGCAGGATCACTGTCGCCACATACGTCATCCGTAACCGGTATGAGGTCCCACGTCTGCGGTGATCAGCGGGCGCGTGGGTAGCGGATCGGCATCCAGTATTGGCGCATGGCCTCGACGGCCGCTGGAATATCAGCGTGGGCGTTGCGCAGAAAGCCCCGAGTCTCGCGGCCGCTTGTTGGCGGTCCGAGGAGCGGACGGCCTTGATCGTCGCGACAGTGCAGCGGGATGGGTAGAAGCAGGCCATGATTGACGTTGCTGGCGTCCAGCAACGGCGCCCACGCCGACAGCTTGAGCCGCATCGCGGCGTAGAATCCCTGACACCAGGGTCGCGGATCGACGTCGCTATTGGGTTTGCGCCGGTGCATCGGCGCGAACTGATCGGGCGCGGTCGAGAGGGTGCTGCTAATGTCGTTATGGCGCAGCGCAACGGCGGAGATCGCCGCGAACTCCGGAGTGCCGCCGTGGTTGAAAGCATCGGCATCGATGGCGAGCAGCGGGCAGATCCAGTCGAGTGGGCTCATCGACACTGGTCCAGCCACGATCGCGGCGACGTAGCCGTCGAGCATGGGGAGACTGGTGGCGGCAGGATGCTGATCGAGGCGAGCCTGGAGCCATCGCTCGAGTTCCGCAAGCGGCATCGCGGCGGCCATCGACTACGATGTTTTATGGCGACGTGGGCTCATGCGGCAGCTTGTGCAACGCGCTCGCGGGCCGCCTTCCAATTCCAGGCAAGCAGCTCGTGCAGCTGATGGCTCTTGGTTCGCCCTGAGACGATGCGTTCCAGCACGTCGTTCAGATAGGCCTGCGGATCGAGCTCATGGAGTTTTGCCGTGTTCACGAGCGACGCCAGGATTGCCCAGCTCTCAGCACCGCCTTCGCTACCGCTGAACAATGAGTTGCGTCTCCCCATGGCAATCGGGCGCATGGAACGCTCGACCGTATTGCTGTCGACCTCGACGCGGCCGTCGCGGAGAAACAGCGTCAACCCGTCCCAGTGATTGAGCGTGTAGTTGATCGCCTCCGTCAGCTTCGGCTGCGAGAAGAGCTGGTCGACCATGGCGGTCAGTCGCGCCTTGAGCGCTGCCATCAACGGTGCGCTCCTAGTGCGGCGGGCGGCCAGCCGCTGCTCGGCGCTGCTGCCGCGGATCTCCGCCTCGAGCGCATAGACCGCCTGCAGGCGTTCGATCACCTCGCGCGCGAATGGCGACTGCATCATCTTGTAGACCTCGACGAATTTGCGTCGGGCATGGGCGAGACAAAAAGCAAGCTAGATCGCGCCACCATGGCCGCGGGCGAGCGCCTTGTAGGCGGCATAACCATCCACCTGCAGAATGCCGGAAAAACCCGTCAATTGTCCGGCGATCTCCTCGGTGGCGAACACGTAGGCGACCGCCGGCGGCGAAGGGCCACCCCATGGCCGGTCATCCATGGCATGCGCCCAGAACTGGCAGATGCGGGTGCGATGTCGTCCGAGATCGAGCACGGGCATCGGGGTCTCGTCGCAGAACACGCGCGACGCGGCCTGAATTGTGCGCAGTTGGAGCTCATAGAGGCTCTTGAGCCACCAGGCTGCACGCTTCACCCAGCCGGCAAGCGTCGCCCGGTCGAGATGGACGCCCTGGCCGGCCAGAATCTGCACCTGCCGATACAGCGGCAAATACCAGGCGAACTTCGAGACCACCACGTGGCTCACGAGCGCGGTCGAGGCCATGCCGCTCTCGATCAGGCGCGGCAACGCCTTCACCTGGACCACGCCATCGGTGCAGCTGCGGCAGCCATATTTGGGACGGATCGTGCGCAGCACCCGCAAGATCGCCGGGATCACGTCCAGCACCTCGCTGACGTCCTCGCCGATCTTGCGAAGCTGACCCTGGCAGCACGGGCAGGCCGTCGCCTCCGGCTCCAGCACCTGCTCGCAGCGCGGCAGGTGCTTGGGCAGGCGCCGATGTTGCGGCGCGCCTTCTTGCGCACCTTGCCGGGCGGCTTCGCCGCAGGCACATCGTCGTTGGCCTGCACAGGCAACGTGGCGTCGGTCTCGAGATCGCTCAGCTCGAGCGCGAGCTGCTCGTCCACGAGCACCGCAAGTCGCTCCGAGCGCTTCCCGAAGATCATCTCCTTGAGCGTCTGCATCGCTCAGCTTCTCGTTCTCGGCGCCAAGCGCGAGCACCATCTCGGTCAGAGCTGACGGATCGGTCGGGAGAGCGTCGGGGCGAATCGCCATGATCGAACGATACATGCGCGCGCTACACGCTCCAGCAAAATCCTCACCTCTCAGCCGACAACGGCCGGCTGCTTCACAGGCTTGGGTGAGACACGCGTCCACTCAAGCCCGTCGAGCAGCATCGCGAGCTGCGTCGCACTTAGATGCACCACGCCGTCGCGGATCGGCGGCCAGGTGAAACGCCCTTGGTGCAGCCACTTCGTCACCAGCACCATGCCGCTGCCGTTCCACGCCAGAAGCTTCACTCTATCCATGCGTTTGCTGCGGAACACGAAGACGTCGCCGCAGTACGGGTTCGCACGCAGCGCTTCGTTCACCAGCGCCGACATCTGTGGACGCCCCCGTGAGCGCAAGAGGAATCTTTCGTGAGGCGCTGCGCGTAGTCGGGTGCTGACATCTGTCCGGCCTCTGATGCGACCGGTCATGCGTCGCGGGCCCGTATGGGAGTTCGCGGATCGGGGCCAAATCACAGAAACGTGCTCGAACTCGGAGGCACTGTGGGAGGAGCTGGCTTTTCCGATCCCGTCTCATCGACTGTTGCGCCGTACCTTCCGTTGACCTTCCTACACCCTCGACGACCTCTGGCCGGTCGACTATGTCGACGCGACCGGAGCTTGGTAGAGCCCGCCCTTCGCCAAAAGAGCCCAGGCGATGCGGGCCATCTTGTTGGCGAGAGCGACGATCACGAGCATAGACGGCTTGCGGGAGAGCATCCGCGCCAGCCACGATCCTTGGGGAGTGCCGTGGCGGCGAGCGTGCCGCACGACGGCACAAGCTCCGATGATGAGCAAGCGCCGCAACGTCCGCTCACCCATCTTCGACGTTGCGCCAAGTTTTTGCTTTCCGCCGGTCGAGTTCTCTTTCGGCGTGAGCCCAAGCCAGGCAGCGAAGTCGCGGCCTTTTTTAAAGGTCGTGGCCGCAGGGGCCAGAGCGACAAATGCGGTCGCTGTTATCGAACCCACACCGGGAATAGTTACCAGCCGCCGCGCGGTTTTGTCTTCCCGGGCACGGCGTGCGATCTCGGCGTCAAGATGCTTGATCCTGTGATGCAGCGAGCGCAGCAGGTCAATAAGCACCTCGAGCGCTACTCGGGCAGCTTCTGGCAAATCGCTTGTCGGATCTGCCGCCAGCTCAATGAGCTTGACCATGTGAGAGGGCCCCCGAGGAACGACCATGCCGTATTCGGCGAGGTGGGCACGCAGGGCGTTGATCACCTGGGTGCGCTGTCGCACCAGAAGATCGCGCGCCCGAAACACGACCGCGGCGGCCTGTTGCTCCCTGCTCTTAACGGCAACAAAGCGCATCGTCGGCCGTTGGGCGGCCTCACAGATCGCCTCGGCATCAGCGGCGTCGTTCTTCTGCCGTTTCACAAAGGGCTTCACATAAGCTGGCGGAATGAGACGAACCGTGTGGCCGAGCTTGCCGATCTCGCGCGACCAACGATGCGCGCTGGCACAGGCTTCCATCGCGACCAGGCACGCTGGCTGCTTGGCGAAGAACTCCAGCACCTTGTGACGCCGCAAGCGCTTGCTGAAAACAGTGGCGCCTGCAGCATCCGCTCCGTGCGCCTGAAATACGTTCTTCGCCAAATCCAGTCCGATCGTGCTAACTTCCATGGCGGACGCTCCTTCTCTGCGGTGGGCTGTTCAACACCCACCATCTTGGCACATTGATGCCGTCGAGGGGGGCGTCCACACCATCACAGAATTGACAGCGTCACGTGCTTGCGCTTGAGCTCGCGGTGCACCGCCGCCCCGTCGGGCTCGGCAATGCGGCGGTGACCCTGCCGGTTGCCGTTGCCGGTCTTGGCGAACAGGCGGGCCTCCAGGGCCGCGTCCGTGAGTTCGTCGGGCAACGGCCAGCTCAGGCCTGCGGCCTCGAACCGCCGGATGGTCAACCGCACTGTCGAGGGCGCCGCGCCCATCCGCCGCGCAATTTCGCGGCTCGGCAGCCCAGCCGCCTTCATCCTGATCACATCGCGCACACGGCGCATCGCAAGCCTCTCCGTCGGCATCCATGGTCCCCCTTCGCAAGCCGAAAGGGTTGCCCTATGGGAGCCAGAAGAGGCTTCGTCACCCGAGGCGACATCATCCGGGATTGGTGGGCGACATCATCTCGGAACGGGTGGGCGACTTCAAATCGGAATGGTGGGCGAGATCATCTCGGAATGCTGGGCGACATCGAGCGGAATCCGCAGAAGTCGATCTGGCTTGCTCTCGTCTCGAGCTTCACGAGAATTGATGCGGCCCACCAGAACAGGTCGGTGCACGTTGCAGGGGGGCCGCGTTAGAGCATCAGCATCGGGAGTGCCGCCACCATTCATTGAGTCTGCTGAATTGAGAAGGCCGCATGAAGACGTATCACGTCTTCACGAGGTGGGTTGCCCAGCAGCCCGGAAGCTGCGCGATTGTTACCCAAAGGCAAGGAACCAAAATATGTGCGGGATCTGTGGATGGATTGACTTCGATCGTGATCTTGGAGATCCGTCTGCGAGACGGGAGCTTGCCGACATGACGGCCAGCATGGCCAACCGCGGCCCGGACGACGAGGGAACCTGGATCGACGGACCCGCCGCACTAGGGCACCGCCGCCTAGCCATCCTCGACATGCAGGGCGGTCGGCAGCCGATGAAGCTCCAGGAGGGCGGTCGAACAACGCTGGTGCTCATCTACTGCGGCGAGACTTACAACTACCGTGAGCTGCGTCAGCGGCTAGTCGAGCTAGGCCATCAGTTTGACACGAGCAGCGACACCGAGGTGGTGCTGCACGCCCACCGCGAATGGGGCTACGCCGACCCGCGGAGGGCTGTAAGTGAACTCAACGGGATGTTCGCGTACGGACTGTGGGATACCGCCAAGCGCGAACTGCTTCTCATACGAGACCGCCTCGGCATCAAGCCGCTTTATTACTACCCCACCAAGCACGGAGTTCTGTTCGGCTCCGAGCCAAAGGCAATCCTCGCCAATAGTCTCGCAGAGCGGGTCATGGACGCCGACGGGCTTCGTCGCACGCTATGCTCTGTCGCCGACCCGTATAACACCGTCTTCCGAGGCATGCATGAAGTGCGGCCAGGCAATATCGTCCGCGTAACCCGCGAAGGCATCCAACAGACGAGCTACTGGCAGCTTACCGACACGGATCACACGGACGACCTACCCACCACCATCCGGCACGTCCGCTATCTGCTCGAGGATACCATCCAGCGGCAGCTCAACGCTGAAGTGCCGCTGTGCACACTCTTGTCGGGCGGGCTTGACTCGTCGGCTGTGACCGCACTGGCGGCACGGTTCAGCGACAAACAGGTACGGTCCTTCGCCGTTGACTTCGTGGGCTATACCGAGAACTTTATCCCCGGCCCCATGTGTGCTACCCCCGACGGCCCTTACGTGCAGGAGGTCGCGCGGTTCGTTGGTACAGACCACACGGACGTGACGCTGTCCGCGGACGAGCTCATGGACCGGGATGTGCGGACCAGCATCCTCCACGCTCGCGACCTGCCGTTTACCTCGGCCGACACCGAGAAATCGTGGTATCTGCTGTTTCGGGCAATCCGGCAGCACTCGACAGTGGCTCTTTCCGGAGAGTCGGCAGATGAACTCTTCGGCGGCTACTCATGGTTCCACGATCCCGCGCATATTAAGGCCGACACGTTTCCTTGGTCAATCGCCAAAATCGATACGGCGCGGCAGTCCCTAGACCTTGGACTCATCGAGAAGCTCGACTTCCCCGGCTACCTTCACGAACAGTACCGGAGGGCACTTGCGGAAGTACCCGTCCTGACCGGGCCCGCCTCGGCTGATCCGCACGAACGTCGCATGCGCGAGGTCTGTTATCTCTTTCTCACGCGCTTTCTGCCGAAGCTGCTCGACGTCGATGATCGGCTGAGCATGGCGTCAGGTGTCGAGCTGCGGGTCCCGTACTGTGACCACCGGCTCGTTGAGTACGTCTTCGGCGCCCCCTGGGCCCACAAGACATTCGACGGTCGCGAGAAGAGCCTGCTGCGTGCCGCCACGGCGGACCTGCTGCCGCACATGGTGGTGCAGCGAGTTAAGAGCATTTTCCCACCTATCCAGGATCCATCCTACGATAGAATGTTGCACACTCGGTTCACCGCGCTCCTAAATGATCGTAATGCCAAAGTTGCACCACTACTATCCGTCGAGCGCTCCCGCGCATTGCTCAACGCGGGGGACAAAGTCAGGTGGGTGGAGTGTATCCTGAATCTCCAAGATTTCCTGGCCGACTATGAAGTGAGCCTCACCGTCTGAATAGGTACGCCTTCTCCAGTGTCAAACAGAGGAGCCGGTCATACTAGTCAGTTTAGGCCGGCGAGCCGATCGATCCGCATGCCAGGGGGCAGTCGTCGCTCGACACTCCAATCCGCCGCTGCGGCTGGCTGCATTGGGCCGCAGTTCTCTCGAGATTGTCGCGGCGGCTCGACCGAGAACGCGCCCTATCTCCCGGGTGAAATGGCCCCGCATCTTGAGAGCACCTCTTCGACTGGGCGATGGTAATGGCGCTCGCCCAGACCGTGCCAATCGCCGCCTTCGAATGCTGATCGCAACCTCCAACTCCATAGTGTTGCGACGACCGCCTGAACAGTGCACAAGCGAGCAGTTCCAGCGCCTGATGGCCGACCACGGCATCGTCTGCAGCATGAGCCGTTCGGCAACCTCAGGGACACTGCGGCGATAGAGAGCTTCTTCTCGTCGCTCAAGACCGAACGTACTGAGAGCAAAACCTATAGGACCAGAGACGAGGCGCGAGCCGACGTGTTCGACTACATCGAGAGATCTTACAACACGACCCGCAGCCATTCGCCCATCGGCTGTCTCCCCGGCTCAATTCGAGCGCAAGGGTGGGATGAGCTTAATCGGGTGCCCATCAAACCGGCGGCAGCTCACAGCTGACCTACAACCTGCAGGACCGCAATGACAATCATTCAAGAGACAAACTGTTGAGAGTCTCGTGTAACAAATGAAACAACCTTTACTCCTCGTTGTTCGGCCAGCCGTACCACGCTTTGCCACCATTCGCTGCTAAGATGACATTGCCGATCGGATTGCTCAGCCGGCAATCGGAATCACTCGAGATGAAGATGCTCCATTCGCCGCTCTCGATCGGTCCCTTGTTCGCCCTTACGCCTAGCGACTCCACCGCAGTCGCTTATCGCGAGTACAGCGTTGAGCCGAATCTTCCGCAGTTCAGCCGTCGCTTGCGAATTCGATGAATCGCAGGTTGCTACTGTACCCTCACGTCTTTTGCATGTTCCACATCGGTATGAGACTTGGCGTGCTTAAGAGGCCGGTCAACGTGCTGCGACGCAAAATTGGAGTCGCAAATTGACCTAGCATCACGCAGCCAACAAAATCCCACCAGATACCTTGCATCTTCCGGGCTAGCGCCTGACGCTCCTCCAGCGTGGCATCCGCCCATTTGGCCCGCAAGGTCTCATATTCGCGGTTTGTCGGCCAGCCAACCCAAGCCTTGTCGCCGTTCGCGGCCAAGGCATTGTTAATGAGAGGATTGGAGTCGGCGTATGCGGAACTAGCGGAGATAAAGATGCTCCACCCACCACTCTCGACAGGACCTTTGTTTGCGCTACGCGCTTGTACGTCTGCCCAGCTACCCGGTGCCAATTGGGCATTTATACCAATCTTGCGCAGTTCCGCAGCGACAAGCTGCGCACATTCGCTTATCCATTTGATGGGCGTCGGCTGAAGGATGACAATCTTTTCGCCGGAGTAACCAGCTTCGTTGAAGAGCTGCCTGGCTTTCTCGGGATCACCACCCTGCTTGTACCATCCTGTATTAACGTCGTTAGTGTAGGGCGAACTGATCCCAAACAAGGAGGTAAGAGGGTGGACGTACTCCGGTATGGGGCTCAGGAGAGACAAGAACGACCGTTGATCTACCAGATGGAGCATCGCTTGCCGCGCCTTCACGTTGTCGAACGGCCTTTGCAGAAAGTTCAACCGCATGTAACAATCAAGCCCGCCCTTATTCATAACCTCCAGTTTGAGATTGCGATCGTTTCGAATGGTAGAGAGTAGATCGAGCGGCGGAGCTCCGAGAAAATCCACTTCACCGGCTTGTATCGCAGCGAAAGCAGTCTGCTGATCAGAAATCTGCTCCCAGACGACACGATCCACCTTGGCGACTTTCCCGCCGGCAAGCCCGTCTGCGGGCTCGTTGCGCGGAATATATTTCTCGTTGCGGTCGTACGTGAAGCTTGCACCAGGTTTGGCTAGATAGTCGTTGAACTTGAACGGGCCCGATCCGATATTCGCAGTCACTTGCTCAGAAGCCGGGCGATCCGCGTCTTTCTCTCGCATGATGAACAGGCACGGCGTTGCAACGCTTGCCAGAAGATCAGGAAGAAGCCCCAACGGCTCCTTGAGCGCGATCGTGAAGATCTTGTCACCCTTCTTTGAGATGTCCTTCGACCGCTCCATGATCAACTGTCCGCCGGGCGCTGCCTGGGCCCAGCGGCGGATCGAGGCAACACAGTCCGACGCAGTAACAGGAGTGCCATCGTGCCAGCCCAAGCCGTCCCGAAGCTCGAATATATAGGTCTTCCTATCATCCGAAACGTCCCACTTCCCCACCATCTGAGGCTGCGCAACGAGCTTGGAATCTGGTGAGAACAGCATATCGTAAATCGCCAGAGCATGAGCGCCAGTCGAATAAGTCGTCGAAGTGATCGGATCGAAGCTTCCGAGTTCGCCCATTACCATCCGAGCGGTACGCGCGACATTTGGTGCGGTTTGTGCTCGCAAGACGCGCGGAAGTGACAGGGCCGTTCCGGCGGCAACGCCCGCCTTCATGAGGTCACGTCGAGAAATTGCCATCCTTCAGTTTCCCGTTGTTAGAGCTATTCGTGAGGCTGATCCACCACCCGTTTTGATACCGAGGGATTTGGCGGTCGGTGGGTATCTCGCAACGACGCGATGCCTTTAGGATCTCTTCCTGCGTCTCGGGAGAAGGGAGCCGGCAAGATTAGCCTTCAGCCCCCTTTTGGTAAGCTTCGCCTTTCCTCCCAGTCAGCAACACTATATTGTGGTGCGGTCTATGCAGTTTTTGGGCTAGTTTGCCAAATCGGTGCAGGATGGCGCAATTGATGCGACGATCTTGCAGACTTCCGGTGTTTGCCGCGCAGGTCGGCGGACATGGAGTCGCCGGCTTAGGATCTGGTTATCGGCCCAACGACCCAAGAAAACGCGAGTCCGCTAGCTCAGCATCAGCAACTAGCACGTTCTGCAAAAAGGGAAGTCATGCAACTTGGTGCAGGGCGAACTTTTTGTGCTCGCGTAGGTCGGGCATGTCGATGTAGCGGTTTGGTAAAGACGGCCCGCTCGGCTTTGGCGGCGGCGTCAAATAGCGCCTGAAGGGCTTGGGCTCGTTTAGGCGCTGCAAGTCGGAGAAGAACAGCAGCTTGCCACCGTCGAATGCATTTTTCAGGAGCTCCAGGAATAGGCGTGGGAGCACGCGGACCAGCAAGAGGAAGCCCGGCTCGCAGGCGATCCATCGTAAGCGGCGAGCTGAGGCCGTCAGGCTGACGTGGTTCCATGACATGCGCCGATTTCGCTGCTCAGCCAGCCGCTGGCGATACGCTGAAGTGTTAAGGCAACAAGCGAACGGGTCGACGTTGTTTCATTTTCGCCGTCTTCAGCAGTGTTGTGATGGTTGCCCAGGTTCGTCCGCCGCCGTGGTTGCCCGCGAACAGGCTGTTCTTTCTGTTCCTCGCCTGATGGTGCGTTCGACGGTGTTAGACTCGAGCTTGATGCGATCATTGGTGAGGACTCGTTCGAAGATGGGCACGGCGCGAGACCGCACAGCGGTCGCTTCAGCGAGTTTTGATTCGCCCGAGATGCGCCGCAAGTCTGCTGCCAGAGTCCGAAGAGATCTGCGACGACCGCCGCGGATGCCTGCTGGAGCGCGGCAACGCGAGCGCTGGGGCTTTGACCGCGCACGACCAGAGCCATCCGCCCGATCGACGCCCTTGCCACTTCCGAGATTTCTCAACATGGAGCTTGTAGAACTTGCGTCTGGTGTGTGACCAGCAGCCTGCTAATGACGCCATCACTCCCGCGATCGCATCGCGCGAGCTTGATATAGGCGGCATATCCCATCATTTGCAGGATGCCGCGATAACGATTGAGGTGCCGGACCCCGCATTTGCCTGAGCGGCCGTCTTCGAAGCGCAATAAGCCACCATCGGGAGACCGCTGCGGTCAAACGTTCGGTCATCCCGGGCATGTGCAATGAGTAGGCCGTCTTCGTCGATCCGGAGCCCGGAGCGTCGGCAAAGTGGCTTCCTCGGCAAAAGACCCGGTCGGCCTTCTTGATCTCGCCGAAGATGTAGTCGGCCACGACTCAAGCTCGAAGCCAAGCTTGCCCATGCATTGCGCCATCAGCTGGCGGTCGAGCTCGACGATAGATGCGGTGCAAAGCCCTTGCGCCACGCGGTGCACGTTTGCCGTCCGCTTGCGCCCGGCCCTTGCTGAACTGGGCCTTGATCGCGGCGATGCCGATCTCGATGTCCTCGAAGACGAGGCCTGCTGTTCATCCTCGCCAGTCGCCGAGCCGAGCTTTTCAGATCGTCGGCCGAACCGGGCGCGGTCGAAAGCCTTTCTGCCTCAGCCGCTCGATGCGCGCATCCGGCATCGGCATTGCGGGCCTTGCGATCGGCGACCTCGCTCTCCAGAGCATCGGCGCGGGCATGTTCCGTAACTGTCCGCGTACCATGTGGTTTGCATACCCATCCGCAGGCTTCCAGTGCTCCACGTCACTTTTTCTCGCAATTCCCTGACGTCTCGGCTATCGTCCGTCGCTTCTTCCAACCATTCCGGTCCGACAGGAATGTCGAGCAACACATGGCCACGGCGTGCGGAAAACTGTATTACCGCGAAATCCATGTGCTTGGTGTAGAATTGGCAAAGCGAGGACCGGATACCAACGAGTTCGTAACGAGGATGACGCGTTCGATCTGCTGAGGTCGATCCTCCGTTTGGCGGCTTTGAGGAGCGCGGTGAGCGCCTGACGCATCCAACGACAGGTGGCCAGGCTTTGTAAGTAATTCCAGCAAGCATCCATCGCGAGCCAAACTCGCCGAGCAAAGCATCAGAGTCGAAAGACTCTGTACCACACAATTTGATCAGGTTGCGATCGCCGTCAAAGATTGCAGCAACGCCGGCCGCACCCTCCCCCGCCGAAGCCGCGTGCCCCGTGTGCGCTCGCAACGCGACCACCAACCTTTTGGCCTGCAGTTGCAGACTGAAGGAGTTTGGAACCGGTCGCCTTGCCCGCCACTGCTACACCGAGAGCGGCAACAAAAACGGCCGCACCAAAGTGGTGGCCGACCGGCAACGTCTCATCAAGGTCCATGCAGCTCTCAAGTCGCCCGTTTGCACATAACGCTCCCGCAAGGTTTATGCGCTGTTTTCGCTCCACGACAGACGCGGCATCGCCATCCTCCAAGAAGTCAGCCATGCCATCGATCGGCGCCACATGCGTACGCCTAGCCGATAGGATGCAGCCAACAGAATCCAGCAAACGACGGCAAGCTTCAGCTTTTATTTTACTTGGCACGATAGACCAATCGAGAGTTGAAGCGAAGCGCGCAACAGCGCGGGTTGAATCTTTACAGCTTTCTGTCATCAAATACTCCGTGATGAATGAGCGGCGGCACTGAGCTTAGTTCCCGACAAAAGCCAATGCGCAGTTCGTCTTTGCCATCGAAGGTAATGAGTCTGCCGTCCTCGGCGATCGCGATTGGCTCCAACGTAGTGCGGCCAACCAGCGTGTCGCCTAGCCAAACTGCACTTGCGAGATAAGGGGCGGCTATACGTAGCCGAGCGCGGAGGCCAGCTTCAGCATCAGCGGTCGTCACGCGTAGAACACGGCCCGATTCATTGCAGAAGACCGCATCCTGCTCACCCTTGCAAATTGGCGTTCCCGCGGTAATTGTTATGAACCCTTCGGACTCCAGATCGGCTGCCATCGTCTCCATAGCAACTGCGGCAGCGATTTCCGCAACGGCCATCCGGGGAAAAATAGCGTTATGGAGTACAGCCACTGCAGCTCCAGTCCGCTTGTAATGACGGACCACCTGGGCAACATCTGGTCGGTTGACAACGCGGACGGTGTTGCTGACGCCCATCTGTCCTTTGATATCCACGCAGATGATTCCGCAGTCCGCTTGCGGGCTCTCACCTGTAACCGCTATGGCCACTTCACTTGCTGAGGCTCCAGCCCGCATCCGTGCAAGCGCGTCGGCATTCATCGGCTTGCCGTTACTTCCTATTGTGCTCGGACTGCGGTGGCCCGTCACAAGGCCGACAGCCGGATCAATGGGGATGAACCTGGTGAGATCTCCTGGGCGGTCCGGACCGGACGAAATTACCGCCGCCAATTTGGCGCCAGCGAACTCAGGCCAGGGCTCGACGCCTGTGGTCTCACCTTCGGTGAAAGCAGTCGCGGCACCGCCTCGTTGTGTCACTGCAAAGATGGGGCGACCATCATCAGTAATGGCGGCGAACGTCGCAAAGCCCCCGATGGAGCCCGTGCCAATTTTCTCTGCAACACGCAGTGCGCGATAGACGGCAAGGCCGGCCATTGGTCCGAACGCTCCGATTCCAATCGTCATCCCACGTTTCTCCAAGCATTCAGTTCAAGTCCTGCAGCTTTGCGACAATTGCAGCAAGCCCGGCGTTCAGTATTCGCGCCCGGCCTGCCAATGCTTCCAAGCCATCCTTGCCATGGCGCCGATTCCACGAAACGGCTCCGGCGGAATCCAGCTGGGGCCGGTTAGCGTAAGTCGATCAGCCAACAACGGAGACTGAGATCCACAAGCCATTTCTGCGAGCAGCTTTCCATGAATGCTGCCCCTCAAGACCCCAGCGCCTTGACAGCCAACGGAGACGTAAAGTCCCGGCTTCAGTTCACCGAAATAGTTTCCGCCATTAGAGGTGACAGCCACCCCTCCGGCCCAAACGTATTCCAACTCGTAAGAACGCAAGCCCGGAAATCGGCGTCGATACAACGACGTCAAAGTCGCGCGCACCTTCTCAAGGTCGCTCTCCCTTTCATAAGAATGACCACTGCGTATCAGGAAGCGTCGCTTCCATTTTCTCAAAGTGGTTCCCATAGGCGTTGGTGGGAGTACGCCCCATTCGGGTAAATGGCCCAGCTTCGCGAGTTCATTGTTGTCCAACTCGGGGGTAAGCGCACCATAGGTGTAAACGAAGACCATTCGATCTATAGAAAGACCTAAAGCCCTCGCATGCGCATTGTTCGCGATGAATACTTTGTCGGCCACAAACTCTGCCCGAGGCGTCCGCACTGTGAACGGGCCCAATCCCTCCACAGCCTCGACCTCCGTATGTTCGAGCACGGTGACATTGGAAGGAAGCGTGTCAGCGAGACCTCGGATAAGCGCCGCCGGTTGTACAAAAGCGCGCGTTAGCGTCTCATAGCCGTATTGGTAATAGTCAGTCCCAAGAAGAGCTCTAAGTCCCTGGGCATCATGCTCCAAGTATTTTAGATTCCTCTTTTCCAAAGCTTGTCGTGAGCGCAAGAGCCTGAGCTCTCCTTGGCGAGTAGCAGCAGCAACTATGCGTGGGGCCTTCTCATCCCAATCGCAATCAACCTTATGCTCCTCAACAACAGTCCGTAGCCACTCGAGCCCGGCGAGCACGATACGCGTTTTTCGATTTGCATCATCCTCTGCTGAGCCGTACGCATTTGGACGCGGCTCGATCGCCGATGGCGACAAGAAACCCGAGTTTCGCGCCGATGAGCCTTCTCCGATCTCCGACGACTCGATGACAATAATATCCTTTTCCGGCATCAATTCAGCCAAACGACGGGCCGCCGCCAGTCCTGTGTACCCGGCCCCGACAACGATCGCATGATATCTCCTCTCTTTTGGGAGCTGTTCGTGGGGGACTCGCCGCGGCAGTAGCGCATTCCATCCCGACCCCACTGTGTACCGTGGGGCGGTTTTCGAATCAGTCATTCCGCTTCTCCTAGTCGTTTGTTGGCGCGCCACTTTTTGCGCTTCCAGAGACGGCGCGGGCTAACGAACCGCTCACAATTTCAATTGACAACTCTCCGCAAGAGCCTGCTCGTGACACGCCTGATAATACTAGGCGACTGGGAAACCATTATTATTCGCCAAGCTTAATGAGCGCCTGAGCCGGATTTGCGTGATGTTGGGCCATTCCTTGCCGAAATCCTGCGAAGGATGGGCAGCAAGCAAAGCTTTCATACGCAGCACGAGCTTGCGCTTAAAGGCACGAGAGGTGATATGAAATTTGGAACATCAACCTGAGCCGACCAAGGACCGAGGAGGGTTTGGCGCAAGCACCTATTCGGGCATGCTCCGCCATCACTCTCGTTTCCTATCGTCATGTGACACTTCGCCGGGCCACCGATCCCGATAACGGCGCAGCAGTGCCCGGCATCTGGAGACAAAGCTCACCAAGGCCGAACGCTGCGGCGGCGAGGCTACCGAAATCATGAAATGCGGTGCCGCGAAGTCGAACCCTTAGTCGTCCGGTGGTGACGGTCCACGCCGAGACAGGCGTCCGCCGAGCCATTCGATTGCAGAGATACGCACCGCCCCTCGCGTCAATCAGAGCGAGCCGCTCCAACAAACTTGAGTGCGCCTTCGGTCCGCGCAGCACTCTTAAAGTTGGCAATCTATCTCCGTCAGCGGCGCTCACATTCCTGGCGATCCGGCACTCAATTAGAGTATCATCGGAGATAGCAGATCTTTACCTCGCCGCCCTGTTCTGCGTTTGCCCTCTCGATAGCTCCACGAAACCGCGAAAGGACGCATATTTTTCTGCGCCATTAGCTAGTGTTTGCAGGAATCACTCTCCAAGAGAGGAAATACTGCGTAAGAGAGCGCCGGAGGCCACTTAGGATGGACTGGGTGCAATATTTCCGAGCGGAGAAGGACGGATGCTGAGGAGCGCGAAGGAAGTCTGGGACCGGGTCGACGCACATAAATCGAAATTCTTTGAGCTGAGCGACAGGATTTGGGACCACCCCGAGCTAAACTATACGGAGTTTTTTGCCTCAAAAGAGCACAGCGGGATGCTCGCCTCCGAGGGTTTCTCGGTGAAGGAAGCGTTGGCGGAAATACCGACAGCGATCATGGGAGAGGCTGGCGAGGGTGGTCCCGTCATTGCGATCCTCGGTGAGTACGATGCACTACCGGGCTTGAGCCAGGAGGCCGGCATTGCTGAAGAGCGTCCCCTGGTTCAGGGCGGTCTCGGACATGGTTGTGGCCATAATTTGCTCGGCTCGGCCTCTCTGTTGGCTGCGGTGGCGGTTAAGGATTGGCTGGCTCAGTCCGGGTTACCCGGTCGGGTGCGCTACTACGGCTGCCCTGCTGAGGAAGGCGGATCTTCCAAGAGCTTTCTGGTGCGCGCTGGCGCTTTCGATGACGCCGACGTTGCAATTTGCTGGCACCCTTCGGGCTTCACAGGCGTATTTCTCCCGATGTCACTCGCCTGCGCGGAGTTCGAATTCACCTTCCACGGCCGCGCCGCTCACGCTTCTGTGGCGCCTCACCTCGGACGCAGCGCGCTGGATGCCGTAGAGCTCATGAGCGTTGGCGTGAACTACATGCGTGAACACATGCCCTCGTCGGCTCGTATTCATTACGCTCTTGTCGAAGGCGGAGGTATTTCGCCAAACGTGGTGCAGCCACGGGCTGTTGTGCGCCACTTGGTCCGCGCGCTCAATCTGGGCGAAATGTGGGGACTGATCGAACGGGTCAAGAAGATCGCCGAGGGCGCGGCCCTGATGACTGAAACGAGGGTCGAGATAAAGCAGCTTTCTGGCGAGGCAAACCTGGTCGGAAACCGCCCGCTGGAAGAAGCCATGCACGCGAACTTGTTACAGTTGGGCGCGCCAGAATTTGACCGCACCGACAAGGAATTCGCCAAGAAAATTCAGGAAACCTTTGTGCCTTCCGATATTCGTGCCGCCTACGAGCGGGTTGGGCTGCCGGCTGACTCCGAGCCTTTTTGCGAGCAGATCTGCCCACTCAACGGCGGATCTTCGGATGCGCTCGGATCAACCGACGTGGGAACTGTGAGCTGGGTGGTCCCGACTGTGCAATGCCGTGCCACTTGCTTCGCAACCGGAACACCTTTCCATTCCTGGCAGCTCGTTGCTCAGGGTAAATCTCCAGCCGCTCATAAAGGCATTACGCTCGCAGCGAAGGCTATGGCGGGCGTCGCAGCCGACGTTCTGTCGGATCCAGCTCTTCTTTCGGCAGCAAAGGAGACGTTCAAGCGGTTTCGCTGTGAAAATCCTTTCATGAACCCGATCGGGCCCGATACAAAACCGCCTCTCGAAATGGCGAGTTAGCCTCGCTATTGTAATTTGGCCGATCTGGAAAGAGACTACAAAGCTACCAAGCCACCATCAGAAGAGTCACAGCGGTTGTGAGGAGCCGTCGACTGCACCCCGCTCCGATTCATGAGGTCGATCGCGCAGGAGTGCCGTCATTTCGACTACAAAGCTAATCAGTTGTTTGAGGAGTGCTACCGAAACGCGGAGGCGCGACGGCGATCAGGGACGTGGCGCGCCATGATGGGGCCGGTCATCGAAGCCGACAAACGTTTCTCTCGACAAAAGCCTCTCCGGAATAATGACCCTGAGTGCGGCAGGCGTACTTGGGTGTGGATAGCTGCCCACAATGCTCTGGTGAAGGCCGTCGGCGATCGGCCGTTCGGCCATTGACATGCCTTGAGCTAGATCGCACCGGGGCCCCAAAATGCCGGAGAGCTGGTTTTTCTAGACATTATCCAATCCGACCCATTGAAAATTGCGTGTGCCTTCAGGAAAATCGCCTAGGCACGTTTGCAACACGTCGTGTTGTCTTTAGGATGATTTCTTTTACCCCTGACCTCTTTTGCGGCGAGATCTACCTCAAGGGCTGGAGCCGATTATGCAGTACGATCGAATAGACGCTCGTATTCTTGAGATCGTCCAGAAAAACAATCGTCTAACTTCCGATGTTATCGGCGAGCTGGCCGGGCTTTCTGCCACCGCGTGTCAAAGGCGCCTGAAGAGGCTTCGTTCCGAAGGCATTATCGAAGCGGACGTCTCGATTGTCTCGCCGAAGGCAGTGGGAAACCCAATTCAAATGCTTGTGCTGGTGAGCCTGGAGCGGGAACGTTCAGACATAATTGACAGGTTCAAAAAGGCAATCAAATCGTCAGCCGAAGTCGTCAACGGATTTTACGTCACCGGCGATGCCGATTTCATTCTATACATCACCGCGCGTACCATGGAAGATTATGAGCAATTCACCCGACGATTTTTCTACGAGAATCCCGACATCAAGGGAGTCAAGACGATGGTGATTATGGATCGCGTAAAGGCTGGCTTCGCCGTGCCAATTGAGGCGCCGTCGGAAGATCGGTACAAATAGCGCGGTATCGCTGCGCGTATCGTCGCGCGCTCCCATTGTCTATTGGCAAGGAATGCGTCCAACCAATGCTATTGCCCCGCCACTCACGTTAGGCGAGGAGCGTCGTCTCTCGTCGGTATTCCAACGAGAGTGAGACGGCTTGTATCGCCTCAAATCAATCTTACGACCGTCGACTCGGACGAGGCGATCTGAAGGGGCTTGCGCAGAATCAGGGCAGCTTGATAGATCCGCTCTTGCAGGTCACAGCTCTGGTCAGCCGGTGAAGACGACAGTCTTCTTGCGATTGAGCACCACGCGATCCTCGAGATGATGGCGCACTGCGCGGGCCAGTACCCGCCGCTCTATGTCGCGCCCTTTGCGCACGAGATCATCGGGTGTATCGCGATGCGAGATCCGCTCGACATCCTGCTCAATAATCGGCCCCTCGTCGAGATCGGAGGTCACATAATGGGCTGTGGCACCGATCAATTTCACACCCCGCTCATGGGCCTGATGATAAGGCTTGGACCCCTTGAAGCCTGGTAGAAACGAGTGATGAATGTTGATGCAGCGCCCCGACAACTTGGCCGATAACCCATCGGACAGAATCTGCATGTAGCGCGCGAGGATAACGAGGTCTGTGTTGGTCTCCTGGACGAGCTGCCAGATTCGCGCCTCTTGCTCCATTTTCGTCTGCTTGGTGACGGGAAAATGATAAAAGGGCAGCCCCCCGAGATCAGTGGAAGCCAGATGCTCACGGTCGTGATTGGAAACGATCGCCGTCACTTCCATGGTCAGTTCACCGATTCGCCAGCGATAAAGCAAATCCGCCAGACAATGGTCGAACTTCGAAACGAGCAACATAGCACGTTTTTTTGCGGGACTCTGCCGCAAAGTAAATGTCATGACGACGCGCTTGGCCAGCTCCTCAATTGAGGCCGCGATTTCCGCCTCCGATTTAGCCTGCTCGAGGCGATCGAAGACAACGCGCATGAAGAACTGACCTGTCTCGGTGTCGTCAAACTGCTGAGCGTCGAGGATATTGCAACCAGCTTCAAACAGAAGACTCGAGACCGCCGACACGATGCCTGGACGATCGGGGCACGACAAAACGAGGACCATGGAGCGGTCTGACATTGCGCTTACCGCCCGGCGGCGGCCTCTCCGTAAACTTCGTTGAAACAAAGGAGGATTGGAAGTTATCCCTCAGAGCGTGCTGTGAGTAGCTCTTGGCCGATCAGGTCTTCGATCTTACGACACTCGCCCTTTACTCTGGTGCGGTTTGAGTCGTAGAAAGCGCGAAGAGACGCGATGGCGGCGTGCCGTTCACCCGCGATTTCTATCTCGAAGCATCCTTTGGTCAGCCATTCGGCAGTCACTCCGTGCTCCGCGCGTAGATATCCCATGCCGACACCGCAGCCGAGCGTATGGCCGAACCCCGCGGAACGCAGGTAGCCAACGAGCGATCCATTGCGCCAGACCGGCTCTGTTCCGAACATCAACGGCGCCGCCCGGGGCGCGGCCAATTGCACAAGGCGGCGGCGCGGAACCTGCCAGCGCTGCGACTCAAGAACCGCCCGCCCGATGAAGTCCTCAGCCTTGTTCCAGGCGACTGTGAAACCCAATCCCGCTTCGAGCGGAGAATCCTCATCACTTACATCTGCGCCCCAGTCGCGATAACCGGCTTCAAGACGCAACGTATTCAGCGCCACGTAACCCGCGTGGCGCAGATCGAGGTCGCCTCCCGCGGTGATCAGCGCATCGTAGACACCCAGCGCCAGTTCGGCCGGAACGTGCAGCTCCCATCCGAGCTCTCCCACAAAGGTCATGCGGAAAGCGAGCGCCATGCCATAGCCAATCTCGACTTCTCGGGCCGTAGCGAAAGGAAAGGCAGCATCGGAAAAATCCGCAGGACTCACGCGCATGAGCAGCTCTCGCGAGCGCGGACCCATGACGGAAAGGCACGCGTACCCCGACGAGACGTCGGTGACGAATACGTGTCCCGCACCCTTGGCATGCGTTCGCAGCCAAGCGAGATCCCGGATGCGCTGCACCGCCGCCGTAACTACCAAAAATTCCTCATCGCCTATTCGTGCGATCGTGACGTCGGACTCCATGCCGCCTCGCTCATTGAGCCATGGCGTGTACACGATGCGGCCCACCGGAACATCAACGTCATTGGTGGAGAGACACTGGAGAAGGGCCAGCGCATCACGACCCTGCACCAGGAGGTGCGCAAACGAAGTCTGATCAAACAGCGTGACCCCGGAACGAGTTGCCTCGTGCTCCGCCCCGCTCGCCTTGAACCAGTCGTCGCGAACGAACGTGGCGTGGGCGCTCCCCGACGACTCAGGCGCACCAAACCATTGCGCCCGCTCCCACCCGGCAGCCTCGCCGAACTTCGCGCCAGCGGCTGCCAACCGATCGTGTAGCGGCGAGACGCGCACTTTACGAGCCGTCTTCGGCGACTTGTGAGGCCAATGCAGTGCATAAAGGAGCCCAACTGCCTCGCCCGTTCGATCGCGCAGATATCGTCGATTGCGCTGGAATGGCATGGCACGTCGCACGTCCATTTCCCAATAGTCACTGGCGGGCACGCCGGTCGACATCCACTCAGCCATAACCTTGCCGGCGCCGCCAGATGACTCGATACCGCAAGAATTAAAACCCGAGGCGACATAGAGCCCGCTGATATCAGGGGCAGGCCCTAACAGGAACCGATTGTCAGGCGTGAAGCTCTCCGGACCATTGAAGCTCAGCTGCAGCCCCACATTTTCCAGCGCCGGCATACGACGCACGGCATTGGCGAGGTGAGGTTCGATATGTTCGAAGTCGTCAGGTAAAGAGTCGAAACTGAACTCACGCGGGATCCCCTCCATACCCCAGGGCTTTCCCTTGGGTTCGAAGAAACCTACGAGCAATTTGCCAGCATCTTCCTTTGCGTAGAAGCACGCATCAAGATCACGTACCGTGGGAGTATCGGGTGACAAACCTGCAATGGACTCTGTCATCACATAGAAATGCTCTGCCGCATGCAGCGGCACCGTCCAATTCAGTTCGGCAGCCAAAGTGCGGCTCCACATTCCGGCAGAGATGACGACCTTGTCGCTCCGTACTATCCCTTCCGCGGTCTGAACACCGGTGATCTTCGCTTTTTCGACGAGAACGCGCGTGACTGGAGTGCGTTCCAGGATCCTCGCTCCACCCTGCCGCGCACCGGCGGCGAACGCCCTGGCCGTATCCACCGGATTCGTCTTGCCATCGGAGGGGATCCATGCTGCCCCAAGTACATCTGCCACTTCGAGCAAGGGCACACGTCGCTTGGCTTCGGCAGCATCGATAATCTCGACATCGAGGCCAAAGGAACGCCCCATTGACGCACCTCGCTTAAGCTCCTCGAGCCGCTCGGGCGTCGCTGCGACGGTAATCGACCCACATTGCCGAAAGCCGGTGTGTTGCCCTGTCAGTTCCTCGAGTTCTCGGAACAGCCCCGCGGTGTACTGAGCCAGTTTGGCCATGTTCTCACTGGCTCGAAGCTGGGTGACTAGGCCGGCCGCGTGCCAAGTGGTCCCGCAGGTTAGCTGGTCGCGCTCGAGCAGCAGAACGTCGCGATGCCCGAGCCGAGTGAGATGATAGGCGATGGATAAACCAATGATTCCACCGCCAATAATGACGTATTCCGCGTGGGATGGCAGCTTGCTTTGCATTCTAAGACTCAGAAAAAATGACTACAGGGAGGGGTGTGGGGGCAGCCGGCATCAGCGCGTGGATGCCGTTGACGCGGTCATAGGCGCCGACCATACCGAGCTTGGCTATGCGGCACGTCGGGAGCCAATCGCGCGATATCAAGCGCATTGACACAATTGCCGCGCAGGAGACGCTTACCAGCGAATAAGGGCGACAGAGCCTGGAGCGTACAAATGTAGGCAAAATCGACTACCCTTTCCGTGCATCTCGCTTCCGTGACCTGGGTCAACGAGGAAAGTTGCATCTTTCTGCCATATTATCGAGCTCCAGATCCGAATTTGGTCAATCTAGGCTTCGCGGAGCAGAAAGCCCGCGCGCGATGGACAAAGCGTGAAGCTTTTGTATTGTCGACCTTTGGCGCTCACGCGGGCCACCGCGAGGTGAGCTGAGGTTGGAAACGATCGGCTCGGCACGACGCATTGATGTGTTTCGCACATGATCAGACCGTCGATCGGCATCAGCGCGAAAAGAACCGGAGTCATGGAGGACCCCGCTTCGACATCGCGCAAGCCCCCCCCCGCATGGCTTGATGAGCCCTGGCGCGCAATTCTCCAGAATTCCGGTTTGCGGGAGAGCTCGAAGCCGCGTCAACGTCGTCACTAAATCTCGAGCGGTTTGCGCCAGCCGATGCAAACACATTTTCTCTCGTATTTGGCGGGGACATCTCAGGTCAATCTGCACAACAGGGCACCTGCAGAATCATTGGCTAAAAGGCGGTCATGTCGCACTTGTCGAGAGCATTCCGAGAATTGACCTGTACGAACCTGCTTTCGGAGGCAGATAGCCAGGGGTGGTCGCTTTCAGGATGACTACCCACCAATGACAACCTCCGGCGTGACACCGCCGCGGTAACGGTGTTCGCGAGCAAATAAGCGACAGTCATGGGCCCCACGCCGCCCGGCACTGGCGTAATGTAGCTCGCGCGCTTGCTCGCCTCAGCGAACGCTACATCTCCGACAAGTCTAGCGGCGCCCGTCGAATCAATCGCACGATTGATGCCGATATCTATGACGATCGCCCCCTGCTTGAGCCAATCGCCCCGGACTAAGCTCGCGCAGCCGGCAGCAGCGACGACAATGTCAGCCTTTCGACAGAGGTCCGGCAGGCCTCGCGTCTGGAGTTGGGCACTGGTTACGGTACACCCAGCGTCGCCAAGCAGAAGTCCTAGCGGTTTTCCGACGATATTTGAGCGACCAATGACCACAACATCGAGGCCATTCAAGTTGCTCACGACGGTCTTGATCAGATGGACAACCCCGAGTGGGGTGCAAGGTGCAAGAGCTGGCCGCCCCACCGCCAAGCGGCCAACATTGTAAGGATGAAAGCCGTCCACATCCTTGGCTGGGTCGATGGTCTCCAGCACCCGCGATCGGTCAATGTGCCCGGGCAATGGAAGCTGAACCAGGATGCCGTCGATGGCATCATTAGCGTTGAGCTCCTCGATCAGTCGCAGGAGCTCGATCTCGTCAACGTTACTCGGGAGCAGGAATTGCTGAGACTTGAACCCCACAGCCTGCGCCTGTTTGATTTTCGCTTTCACATAGACCGCACTAGCCGGATCCTTCCCCACCAACACAACGGCCAAGCCCGGAATCACGTTGAATTTGGCTTGGAGCAACGCTAGATCGCGGGCCACCTGAGCCCGAAGAGTCTCTGCGATCGCCTTTCCGTCTATTTGGATGGCATTCATGATAGATACCTAAGGATATGCGTCGAGTCGCCCTTCCAGTGGCGGCAACCACGATGTTTCTTTTCTTGCCTGCCATCGGCGAGCGCGGCCGAACAAATCATCTGCATTTACGATACACGTATCAGAGGCAACTATTTCGCGGGATTTTTCGTTAATCGAAGGATTTACTGCATCACAGAGGGACTTCGCGGTGAAATTCACTTCTGGTCCGGGAGCGACTATGCTGTACGACCCGATAGACGTTTACATTCTTCCGATCTTGAACAATGGCGGGTGCATTGTCCCGTGAACTGATGCGCTTACGTCTCCTTCATGTGGGTTCGTATGCAAGGCGCAAAACCTGCCCCCTCGCTTCTCTATTTTAAAGTTCTGTCGAGACTTCCATTGGAGTCTTCTTGATCAGTCTTCAAGGAGATCAACAGCACTAAATAGCAATTCCCGTTCAGTACTTGCCCGATCGGCCCCCCTCGCAGCGTCTGACGTAATGGTCGGCGGCAAAGCCCTAACGATGAGCGCCGCTCCCGTCCTCACCTCAAGCCGGGAAACTGCCGCCGAAAGGAATGTC
Source organism: Bradyrhizobium sp. ISRA430 (assembly GCF_029909975.1). Classification (NCBI taxonomy): domain Bacteria; kingdom Pseudomonadati; phylum Pseudomonadota; class Alphaproteobacteria; order Hyphomicrobiales; family Nitrobacteraceae; genus Bradyrhizobium; species Bradyrhizobium sp. ISRA430. The sequence continues at coordinate 7,208,616 of NZ_CP094516.1, read as the reverse complement.
GCACTTGTTTGGGCCTGATCGTATCGTCGTCTTGACATCGTAGGCATTCTCACTGCCGCGAACGAAGATAGCGGCAGAGCTGAGACGAGATGCCGAAGAGCTACTCAAGGCCACGACTTCTTCACCTTAGGCGCCCAACAGCAGAAACGAGCGCAGCAGCTACGTGTGAGCAACGCGCGGCTGAACTGGCTAGATCATGGGAATTTCGCCTCCGTAATAAATTCCGGCGTCCTCCCAGGTCGCAGCTCGGCGGCTTTCGCGAGGATTAGCAGAATTCACCATCACTGCTGACCCACCTTGATCGGAAGGGCCTGAGGTGTGCGACTCCTCGCACACCCGGCCTGCCCCGCTTCTCCTCGCGTTTTAAGCAGCGGCGGCGTTATTGGCCGCAGCCAGATCGAGATACTTCCGAGCTTCCGCGCAATACCAGTCGGCATAGCGTATGAGCATCGGCTCTGCCTCCTGCGAGTAGGGACCTGGCCGGTATCCCTTGCCATTCACGCCCCGCTGGTTGAGCTCCGAAAGATCCTTGTCTTCCTGATTGGTTTTGGCCCAAAGCGTAGTGAGTCCCTCGAGCGTGTAATCGATGCCTTCTTGCGCATCCTTATGGACAAACATCTTCCAGGTGACGACGGTCTCTTGCACCGCTGTCGGCATGGCACTGAACGTGACAACGTAATCGCAAAGCGCGTGCAAATAGGCATGGGGGCTTAGCGACCAACGAAACCAGCCGATCTCTGGCTCGCAGAGCAGCTTGCCGACAGAAGGCTTCCCATCCATGGTAAGCGAGTTGCAGCCCGCCTTGAGAGGAAAGCGATGTGCGCGCCACCACTCTCCTGCCAGAGCGTTGAGCGGCTCTCCTGGCGCTTGACCCGTCGCTACTCCAGCGGCGGCCATGCGGGCCGCGAATTCATCCGCAATAGGACGCCAGCTATCGATGTCTCGGCGGGTCGCGAACGGGTAGGCCGAGGAGGTAAGGCTCGCATGACCCACCGCGCAGTGATAGCATTCATTTGCATTTTCGAGGACGAGCTTCCAGTTCGCTCGCTCCACGAGCGTTGCTTCATACGCAAGCTTGACATTCGTGAGGTGGCTTGGGGCCATCATCGGCCCGACCTTCTCTCTGAATTCATCGAAGGGTGGTGGCTGCTCTGCAAGGCAAACATAGATCGTCCCGGCGACCGCTTCGACGTGAATCGGTAGCAGGTGGATGCTCTTACGATCGAAGCTCTCCTGCATCCTGCCGGCCCCCTGCAGTGAACCATCGAGCCGATACGTCCATTGGTGATAGGGACAAACGAGCCGCGATTTGCGGCCATATCCCGTCTCACAAATTTGCGCACCACGGTGGCGACAGCTATTGTGAAAAGCTCGCAGTTCTCCATTATTGTCGCGAACCACCACAATGGGAGAACGCCCGATTGTCGTAGCCAAGTAGCTCCCATCGACGGGAAGCTCAGCCTCAAGTCCGACGAAGAACCAAGAGCGCGCGTGTATCGCCTCTAGATCGAACTCGAATATTTCCGGATCGGTGTAGAATTCTTGCGGCAAGCTGTATCCCGGGGCCCGCGCCTCGAGAAGCTGCCGAACCCGCTTCAGATTAATCATCGTTCAGTGTCCTCCTATTGCTCGCGTATCGCGACTGAACTGAGAACCTCGACAAATGGCCTACGCTTCCGCGTGTTTGATATTTGAGCTCCGGCGGCGCCCTGCACACAATCAAGCTCATGAGAATACATTGGGGAGCTATCCCTGATTGCGTTCATTCAAAGCTCTTCGCAGAGCTCGCCGAGACACCACTCAAGCCCACCGGATACCTAGTCGAATGGAACCTTCATCTTTTCTTGGATATTACTGTGCGTCATGAGCGGAATTTACCTATTATTGGCCGTCCGTTGCCGAAATTCTGCGGATGAGGCAAAGCTTTCATGCGTAAATCGTTGACGGTTGAGTTCAACGCAGAAAGGGCGATTCGAAGCTTGGCTATCAGAATCACGCCACGCTCGAGGAGCACGTGGCGCAGGCGCTTCGTCCGCGGCCACTTGAAACTACACTCACTAAAACTCGCGCAAATCGTCGCCCTCGAGGCACTCACGCGCAACCGCTCCAGTGTATCTTCATCCCAGGCGCGATATCCGTCCTAGACTAGAGTGTGATGACGGAACCGGAGCGAAGCGCCTGACGCCCCCGTGAGAGCCCAGGTGTTGTGAACAGCTATTGTCTGCCAGCGGCCTTGAACTCCGCTGGCCAGAAAGGATCAAGGCTTCAGCACGAAAGAAAGATCTGTATCGATCGCTACTCGTGACGGCTCTAGCAGGCCGTTGAAAAAGGTGCTCGCCGCCGACGAGCGACCGTGATTCATTGGCTCCGACGGGATTTGAAGGTGGTGCGTGCGCGGCGGCGACCGTCGAACGGGCGAGCTGTTCAGCTACGTCGATCTGGAGGCGCGGGTGCGGCGTGACCGTCCGCTGCGAGCGATCCGGACGATCGTGAACGACGCGCTGTCGACGCTGGAGCGCGAGTTTGCCGCGCTCTATTCGCCAATTGGCGGCCGTCGATCCTGCCGGAGAAGCTGCTGCGGGCGATGCTGTTGCAAGCGTTTTACTCGATCCGCTCGGAGCGGCTTTTGATGGAGCGGCTGGAATATGACCTGCTGTTCCGCTGGTTCGTCGGAATCGGCGTCGGCGACGGGGCCTGGGACCATTCGGTGTTCTCGAAGAACCGCGACCGGCTGCTGGAAGGCGACATCACGGCGAAGTTCCTGGCGGCAGTGCTGGCGCAGCCCAGGGTAAAGAAGCTTCTATCGAACGATTACTTCTCGGTCGATGGCACGCGGGTGGCGGCGCTGCACGTGATCGAGCCTTATGCCGACCGGCCGACAGCGATCACGCTTGGCGCCGACAAAGCCTACGATGCAGAAGACTTCGTCAATGAGTTGCCCTCGATGAACGTCACGCCGCATGTTGCACAGAACACCAGCGGCCGCAGCTCGGCGATTGACGGACGAACGACCCGGCACGGCCGGCTATGTCATCAGCCCGCGCATCCGCAAGCGGATCGAGGAGGCATTCGGCTGGATCAAAACGGTCGCCGGGCAAGAGAAAACCAGCTTCCGTGGCCGTGATCGCGTCGCAAGGGCCTTTACCTTCGCTGCCACCGCCTACAATCTGGTGCGGCTGCCCAAGCTGATCGCGGAGACCGGTTGATGGCCAAGGTGCCCGGCTTCGCCAAGGCCTTCGTCGGCCGCTGGCGCATCGTCGAGATGGACGTCTGGGACAACGGCTTTCTCGACCTCGTCGAGGAAGCGCATCTCACCTTCCAGGGCAAGTCCGATGGCGAAATCTCCTTTGGGGCTCTCAAGGGCTTCCTCGACCTCCGCTACGGCGCGCGAGACGGTTCGGCCTGTGCGGAGTTCTCATGGGAAGGGCACCACGAGAATGATCCGTCTTGTGGTCGCGGATGGGCTATGATCGGCACTGCGGGCAGGCTCGTCGGCCACTTCTACATCCACAATGGCGACGACTCAGACTTCGTTTGCGAACGCGGATGAGTTCTTCAACAGCCTGCTAGAGCTGTTGTTAGGACGGATCTTGATTGCGCCGGCAGCGATATAGCCGCTCAATCTTCGGCAGTTGTCGTCGCAGCTTTTCTCCCGAAGCCAACATCACTAGACCTTCATGGATATTTGGCGCTGATGAACACCTGTGTGATAAACGGCAACGCTACGCCAGTCCCGATCGTGCCTCAGGATGGTGGTACCATTGTTGCCGACCCCAAACAGAGTTCCGGCTGACGCGCTTGGACTCCGAGTAACGCGCGGAACGTGCCGAGACGTCTTCTCACGAAAGGGGCTATGGCTGCGCTACAGGCGCCGGCGAGGAGTTCTCCCCCGTAGCGGCTCGACCGGGGAGGTGCGACGCGGGAGCGCGCACATGACAGGCCACGACGCGCCCGTCTGCCATCGGTACCAGAGGTGGCACTGCAAGGCGGCAATGCTCAACCGCGAGCGGGCAGCGCGGGTGAAAAGCGCAGCCACTAGGCGGATTAATTGGGCTTGGCACCTCCCCTTCCAAGGGTACCTCAAGTCGCCCCCCCGTGGGATCGGGCACCGGAGCGGCCGCAATCAGCGCCTCAGTGTAGGGGTGGACCGGCTTGGCGAAGAGGGCATCACATGGGGCGAGTTCCACGATCCGCCCGAGATACATGACCGCGACACGATGACCGATATGCTCCACAACGCTAAGGTCATGCGAGATAAAAATGTAGGCAATGCCCATCTGCTGCTGGAGATCCATAAGCAGATTCAAGATCTGTGCTTGCACGGAAACGTCAAGGGCTGACACTGCCTCGTCGGCAATAATGAGCGAGGGCTGAAGTGACAGCGCCCGCGCGATGCCGAGCCGTTGCCGCTGGCCGCCCGACAACTCGGACGGAAGTCTATGCATCATCTCGGGCGACATTCCGACCTTGCTCAGAAGGTCGGCAGCAAGCGCTTTGCGTTGGCTCCTGCTGAGACGCTCAAAATTCTCGATAGGTTCAGTAATGATCTGTCCCGCAGTGAGGCGCGGATTGAGGGATGAGTACGGATCCTGAAAGACCATCTGCATCCTTCGGCGCCACGCCCGAAGCGCCTGCCTCTTCAGATCGGCAATGTCGGTCCCGTCGATCAGCACGTGCCCACTCGTAGGCTCGACGATCCGCATCAAGAGCCTCGCGATCGTGGACTTTCCGCAACCGGATTCGCCTACAATGCAGAGCGTTTCACCCGCCTTAACGGAGAAGGATACATCCTCGACCGCCCGCACCACAGGAATGGTCCTTTTCAGGAATCCCAAGCCAAGAGCGTAATGCTTGGTCAGATTCTCGACCTTGAGCAGAGGATCGCTCATACGCGCACTACCTCTTCCGAACGCCAGCAGGCCGCGGCGTGGCTAGGCCCCACATCACGCATGGCAGGTGTCCTCTCGCGGCAAATATCTATCGCGAATGGGCAGCGAGGTGCGAAGCTGCAACCGACGATGGGATCATGCAAGCTTGGCACAACGCCAGGAATCTCTAACAAGCGGCGCCGAGGACCCTGCCGTCGACGAGGCACCGAACGCATGAGTCCCTGAGTGTAGGGGTGCGTTGGGCGCGCGAACAGATCTGTTACGGTCGCTCGCTCCACGATTTGGCCAGCATACATCACGATCACCCGTTGGCATGTTTCAGCCACAACGCCCAGATCATGTGTGATGAACATTACCGCTGTCCCCATCTGCTTCTTCAGATCGATGATCAGCCGCAGGATTTGCGCCTGGATGGTAACGTCGAGCGCAGTCGTCGGCTCATCGGCGATCAATAGTTCCGGTGAGCAGGCAAGAGCCATGGCGATCATGGCACGTTGGCGCATGCCACCAGACAATTCGTGGGGATAGTTGTCTGCGCGACGCTCCGGGTCCGCGATGCGGACAAGACGCAGCATCTCTCGGGCCTTTTCTCTTGCAACTGAGCGTGAGGCGTCCCTGTGGATTTGAACCGCTTCTGCGATTTGGCGACCGACAGTGTGAACCGGATTCAGGCTTGTCATCGGCTCCTGGAAGATCATTGCTATCCGGTCGCCACGTATTTTTCGCATCTCCCGTTCGGAGAGCTTCAGAAGGTCGCGTCCGTGAAAGAGGATCTCTCCGCCTATTGTCTTGGCGTTCAGCTTCGGCAGCAAACGAAGTATCGAAAGAGCGGTGACGCTCTTCCCGCATCCGGATTCGCCGACAACACCGAGCGTTTCACCACTTCTAACCTCGAAGCTGACACCACCGAGGGCACGTGTGACGCTTTCGTCGCCGTAAAAGTGCGTCTGGAGGTCTCGAACTGTCAGAAGGATCTCACCTGTGGTCTTTGGCATGTGCATGTCAGCGTCTCCGCGTTGAGCGGACATCAAACAGGTCGCGCATGCCGTCCCCGAGCAGATTGGCGGCAAGCACCGTAACGGCAAGGCAGGTGCCGGGGGCAAAGACCGTCAAAGGGGCGATCGCGAGATATAGGCGCGAAGTCGATATCATGTTGCCCCAGCTGGGGATCTCGGGCGGCACACCGAACCCAAGAAAGCTTAGCCCGGCTTCTATCAAAATCGCACTTGCGCAGACATTTGCGCTTTGGACCATAAGAGCCGGAATTGTACTCGGCAGGATATGCCGCCACAGCACCTTCGGCAGGCGAGCTCCGCCGCAGAGCGCGGCCTCCACATAGGGACGCTCCCGAACGCTGAGAACCACCGATCGAACCAGCCGCGTCACGCTTGGGATTTCGCGGATCGTGATGGCAACGACGAGGATGCCAATCCCCGGGCCCATAAGAAAAATAAGAGCAATCGCGAGCAGAATCGTCGGGATCGACATCAGGCCGTCCATCACTCGCATTACAACATTGTCCAACCAGCGAACGTAGCCGGCGACAACACCGATCAGAAGCCCGCAGAGAGCTGCGCTCGCCGCCGACATCAATCCCACCACGAGGGAAATCCGGGCGCCGAAGACAGTTCGCGCAAACACGTCTCGGCCCAAGTTATCCCTCCCAAACCACATCTCGGCTGAAGGCGGCTGAAGGCGTTTGAGTGGATCCATGGTGAGTGGATCGCCAGCATAAAGCGGGGCAGAGAGCGTTAATATGATCAACAGGGCCAAAAGGCCTGCGCCCGCAAAGACCAGCGGATACCGCTTTGCCAGACGTGGAATGTTGGGTACTCGTAGCCGGGACATCGGCTCGGTTTCAACTGATGCGAAGGAGAGGGTCATATCAGTACCGGATGCGCGGATCGACCAGAGTGTACGTAAGATCGACCGCTAAATTGACCACGACATACAGGCCCGAAACGAGGATCAGCATGCCTTGAATGATAGGATAGTCGCGATTGTTAATCGCATCGACCACCAGGCGACCGACACCAGGTATATTGAACACAGTTTCCGTGATGACGACGCCACCAATCAATGAGGTGAAGCTTAAGCCGATGACGGTGAGGATCGGAACACCCGCGTTCTTCAGAGCGTGATGGAAAAGCATGGAATATGAAGAGGCGCCCTTGGCAGCGGCGGTTCGCATATAGTCTTCCGAGAGAACTTCAAGCATGCTCGCCCGCGCGATCCGGGCGATGAACGCAACATACGAAACACTCAACGTCAAGGTTGGCAGGATCAGTCGCAAGAGCCATGGCCCCACGCCCTGGCCAGCAGATTGGTATCCTTGAACCGGCAACCACTGCGATTTGATCGCGAACAAGTAAATGAGAAAATAGCCAACGACAAACACAGGAACCGAAAACCCGAGCGTCGCAAAGGCAGAAAGAATGCGATCAATAAGGCCGCCACTTCGCCAAGCGGCGAAGACGCCGAACGAGACTCCGACCGTCACCGAAACAATCATTGTCAGGATCGTTAGGGAAATGGTCGGTTCCAGCCGCTGGGAGATGAGTTCGAGCACAGGCCGCCCGGTAAAAATTGACGTCCCGAAATCGCCGCGGAGGATGCCCAGCGCCCAATGCACGAACTGAACTGGGAGAGGGTCATTGAATCCAAGCTTTTCGCGGATACCCTCAATCATCTGTGGCGTAGCCGAATCGCCGGCGAGGATGGCCGCAGGATCGCCAGCCGCCAGCCTGAGGAGCAGGAAGACGAAGATCCCGACCATCGCCATGACTACGACGGTCCAGACCATTCTGTGAAGTATATAAGCGGCCATTGCGCCCTCAGGCCTTCTGCATTTTCCACATCGGGACAACGGATGGCATGCCGATGAGACCGGTGAGAGTCTTGCGTCCCGCGATTGGCCAGAACGTCTGCCCCAACATGACGGACCCGACGAAATCCCACCATACATTCTGCATCTTGCGGGCCAGCGCCTGGCGCGTTTCGAGCGCATCGAAATCTGCCGATTTGGTTCGAAGAGCCTCAAATTCGTCGCTCTTCGGCCAGCCAACCCAGGGCTTGTCGCCGTTCGCAAGGAAGAAAACATTACCAACTGGATCGCGTCGGCTAAAGCCGCTACCGCTGGTGATAAAGATATTCCAGCCCCCGTTCTCGATAGGGCCTTTGTTGGTCCGGCGCGTGACGACCCCGCCCCAGTCGCTCGGCGCAAGCTCGGCATTGACCCCGATCCTTCGCAATTCGGCTGCCAGAAGCTGCGAGGCATGGCTTAGAAACGCTATGTTCGTGCGTCGGAGAATGATAATCTTCTCCCCGGCATAGCCGGCTTCCCTGAACAGTTGTTTGGCTTTTTCCGGATCGCCGCCCTTCTTATACCATCCGCTATTCTCGTCGTTGGAATAGAGCGTGTCGTTTCCAAATACCGAAGTGACGGTCGGGCCGTATCTTGGGTTGGGGGACGTGACACGCACGAACCCCTCCTGATCGATCAGATGAAGCATCGCCTGGCGCGCTTTTACATTGTCGAACGGCTCCTGCAGAAAGTTCAAGCGCGCGTATACGTTACTACCCGCCTTGTCCAGAATTTGGAGATTTAGGTTGGGATCACCCTCGAGCACCGAGTAAAAATCGACGGGCGGTGCTCCAAGGAAATCGATCTCCCCCGCCGGCCAGGCCGCGAAAGCAGTCTGCTCATCCGTGATATTCTCCCATATGACGCGATCGACGTTGACGATCTTCGCACCGGGCGGTCCGTCGGACGGCTCCTCGCGCGGCACGCATTTCTCGTTGCGATCGTAGCCCACCCCCGGCTTCGCAAGAGCATCGTTGAACTTGAACGGACCCGATCCGATATTCGCGGTCACCTGCTCTGTGGCGGGCGGTTTCGCGTCCGTCTCGCGCATCATGTACGGGGACAACGACAAAGGCGTCGCCAGAATATCGATCAGGAGCCCCAGCCTCTCCTTCAGCGCGATCGTGAAAGTCTTGTCGTCCTTCTGCGAGATGTCTTTCTGCGAGATGTCTTTGGCCCGCTCCAGAATCAACTGGTCGCCAGAAGCGACCTGGGCCCGTCGTCGGATCGAAGCGACGCAGTCCGCTGCCGTGACCGGCATGCCATCGTGCCAACCGAGACCATCCCCGAGCTCGAAAGTATACGTCTTCTTGTTCTCGGAAACGCACCGCTTCTGGGGCTGTGGAATGAACTGGGAGTCGAGCGAGAACAGCGTGTCGTAAATCGCCGCGCCATGGTGGTTCGTGATCGTAGCCGTCGTGTAGATGGGATCAAAAACGCGGAGGTCACCAGACCCCATCACCATCCGGACGCTCCGCGCGGCTGTTGGCGTCGCCTGTGCCCGCAGGACCGATGGGATCGATACGGCCGCTCCGGCGGCCACACCCGACTTGATGAGATCACGTCGAGAAATCCGCATGACAATTCCCTTTCTACTGGTCGGTTTGCGGCGGTCCACCGCACCCAAGCTTGGCGCTTGAACCGCCCCTTCAGATCGCCGGGTTAGTGCCGGCTATTCTCGTGGCCATCTGGCGCAGCATCATCCAGAATGGGATTGAAAGGGAGCGCCGGGATCTACTGATTGAAATCGAGGTGCCTGGAGAAGCAGCCATCCGACACCTCATCGGCGGACAATCTAGCCCACCACTTGCGAAGATAGACCAACTCGCCTGCTCTACGCGCTCGGAGTTCACGTGATAGCTCTCATTCTTTCGCTCCCAGCGGTGCTGATCCGCGCTCTTTTCCGCCCGGAATCTTTCTTCTTTGCGTCAAAGTTACTTGGCACGCAGGATGAATTTCGCTAATTCATGGCCTCCGTTGCCGAAATTATGCGCCGCATCCCGAGAATTTGAAGCTTTCGCACATCTAGTGCCCCTCCGGGTAAGAATTCGTCAATCCGGTGCTACGGACGCAGTTGCGAACGCTCGTCGCGGCTGGTCGCGCATCGCGCTATGCGGTACAGGCCATCAAGATTGCGCGGGCTCTCAATGACGAGGACTCCTGTCGGATCGTCAATGGTTCACGGAGAGTTCAAATCACTTGGGTCGACCAGCCGAATTGGCCCGAGGACACGGACCGCCATCGAGCTGCTTAGGCCTTTAAAACTGATACTCCTACCGTCGTATTTCGTGACGTTCATCACGATCGATGAGCAAGATCGGCTTCGCATTCCCGCTGGCCGATATGGCGACTTTTGCGCGAGTGTCTCGGCCGCAGGCCGCGGCAAGTAATCGTCCTGTCCTTATCCACGCGATGACATTAAGATCGAAAGCAGGATTCGTAATCGCTCATTCAGAATCGGTGCGCGGTCATCGCCGATGATATCGAAGTGAGGCTGCGGACCCGCAACAAGTGCCGCAAGCAATTTTGCCGTTGCCGGCGCTTGCGTCACGCCGGAGTGGCGCTGGCCGAATCCGCAGAATAAACCACCACAGCACGGGGCCGCGCCAATGCACGGTAGACCGTCAGGAGTAAGGACGATGGCCCATCCATCTGTCAATGACCTTAGCGTCTTCAATGGACAGGCGAAACACGTGATACTCACCGATGAGGGATCTTGGCTCGCCGCAAATCGGGAGCAGCGTCGATACTTGCGAGTTCGACTCGGCCCGCGATCCGTAATCCTTGATGGGCGTAATGGCCATCTTTCCATGGGATGGCAATATCGGATGGATGACAGTCTTCGCTCCGTCCGCAATCACGACATGATTCCTCGCTCCGATTCAAGGGGACACGATCACCGGCTTCGATCGCCAATTACTTCGAACCAATACCTGCCGTTACGAGGCTTGCGCGCATTTCACAACGAGCTCGCCGATTCTTTCGGCTGTCAGACGACCACTTGGGATTTCAAAGCCCGTTGCCTGGGCTCGAATAAATTCACCACCGTGCTGTCGGATGAGTTCGGCGATCGCTTCGCAGTATGCTCTTACATCTATGCAGTGACAACCTCGTCGATAAACATACCGCTCAAAAATATTCGGCTCGAATTTTCGAAGATCCGCGTTGTGAAGTTCCCTAACTTTGATCCCGAACCGCCGGCGCATATCCACGCGAAGTCATTATCAATTTCCGATTTGTCGCGACAGAGATGCCCGTTCTGTTCAATGAGGTCGCTGACGCCGGCCTCGGCCGCGACATTCTGATGATCCCTTGGACTGTGGTGGCAAAGCTCGAAGCCCACCTTTGCGCATTATTCAATCTTTTTTCCAATTCCGCCCTGCCCAGACAAATCTGAAGAGCCAAGGCAAAAGATGTGGTATCTGCAGCCTGGGATTGCGAATGCTCCTGACCCATCCATCAAGAACATTGGAATGCGACGCCATGGTCCGGGCACCGACACCGGCATGATGGCTGCGGGGCTAATCCACTCGGCGTTGCCATATGACGCAGCCTGTCTGCCGCCAGGCTCAGCTGGGCAGTCGCCTGTGAAAAAGCGCCCAAACCGTTGAATAGGAGTCGTTTTTTCGGGGCGGCGGTGGTTTTGGATTTGCAAGCTTTCGAGGGTTAAAGCCTCGAAAGCTTGCAAATCCATTTTGAAGATTTCCTCGAATCGGCAGTCGTGATTCCTTGGTCGCACCGGAGGGGAACGATGCGACCCAAGAAGCCGGAGACGACGGAAGGCGATCTGTTTCGCGCCAGGCTCGATCAGATCATCAATCTGAAGCACGAGCTGGTGCAGCTCGGTACCAGGATCGACTGGGACTGGATCGATCGCGAGATCGCACCGCTCTACAGCGAGAAGGGCCGACCGGGGATCGAGAGCCGTTTCGTCATTGGGCTGCTGTTGCTGAAACACATCTACGGCTTATCCGACGAGGGCGTCTGCCAGCGCTGGGTCTACGACCCGTATTTCCAGCACTTCACCGGGTTTGAGTTTTTCAGCACGAGCTTCCGCACGAACGAAGCGACCTCAGTCATTGGCGCAAGCGGCTCGGCAGCAAGCTTGAGCTCTTACTAGCCGAGCGTCTCAGGGTGGCGCACCAAACCGGCGCGTTGCGGACGCGCAATCTCAAGCGGGTGACGGTGGACACTACCGTGCAGCCCAAGGCCATCACCTTCCCGACCGATGCCAAGCTGGTCCATGCGGCGATCAGGGGGCTCAACCGGCTGGCCCGCGCCCATGGCCTTGAGCTGCGGCAATCCTATCGGCGCATCGCCAAGCAGGAGGCGATGATGGCGGGTCGTTATGCCCATGCCAAATAGTTCAAGCGCCATCGTCGGCAATTGCGCCTGCTGCGGTCGCGGCTCGGCCGCCTGATCCGAGACATCCGCCGCAAGATCGCTGGCCAGCCAGAACTCGAAGCTGCGTTCGAGCAACCGCTTTCGCGCGCAGGCCAGATCCGCTTTCAGGAGCCGCTGCAGCGCGGATACAAGCTTTACTCCTTCCACGCACCCGAGGTCGAATGCATCGGTAAGGGCAAGACCTCAGCGCCTTATGAGTTCGGCGTCAAGGCTTCGATCGTCACCACCAATGCCCGCCCCGGGCGGCCAGTTCGTGCTGCACGCCAAGGCGCTGCCGGGTAACCCCTATGACGGGCACACGCTCGGCGAGGTCATCAACAGCACCGAGACGCTCACTGGCTGCGGAATCGAGCGCGCCTATGTCGACAAGGGCTATCGCGGTCACGAAACGGAAAACCCGCGCCGCGTCTTCATCTCCGGCCAGAAGCGTGGCGTCTTCGGGGTGATCAAACGTGAACTTGATCGGTCATATAAAGACCGACGGACACCTCGGCCGCTGCCATCTCAAGGGCCGCGACGGCGATGCGGCCAATGTCGTCCTGACCGCCGTCGGCCACAATCTTCGCCTCGTCCTCGCCTGGCCGAAGCTTCTGCTGCACCTAATCCTGAACGCTTTGATGCAGCTGCTCCCTCTCACACCCGCGCTCAAACCAGATTCTTAACGGACGACTGGGTATGATGACGACTTGCCGGCCTGTCTCTGAATTTCCAGCGCCGTCATCCGCACAGCAATATCGGCGCCGATGATCACGACTTTCATCTCATGCCGTGAGCGGATTTTGGCGCCCATCCCGTATGCCCTCCATTGAGGCTCGCGCATCTCTGGAGCGGGGTGGCAAAGCTAATGTCGCTGATTCGATCACTAGGTTGTAAGCGTGGCGTTGAGGCCCTTGAGAATTTTCGTACGCAGTCGTGAGAGCGCCGCTAGAAGAGTCATCTTCTGCAAGGGTGCTCACAATGGACGACCATTCGGACGACATAAGACGACCGTTGTCACCGCGTATCGAAGTGTACGCAGGCGCAGGTCGAAAGCGCTGGCCGGACGATTTGAAGGCACAGATTGCCGCGGAAAGCTTTGAGCCGGGGGCGATTGTCACAGATGTCGCGCGTCGCCACGGGTGCCGGCCCCAGCAGGTGCACGACTGGCGGCGCCGGGCGCGTTTGGGTCAGTTGGTGCTGCCGCCTTCGGCGGATACGTTATCTTTCGTGCCTTTGGTATCGGAATGGGCGCTACCGGCGGCCGCTGAGCCCACCGGGTCGCCGGAAGCAGCGGTTGTGACGGTTGAACTCCAGGGGGCACGAGTGGAGGTGCGAGGGACGCCTCGCCTTGCTGTGTTGAGGGATGTGTTCTTGGCGCTTCGACGGACACGTTCGTGCTGACGCCGCCCGCGAGCCTCATGATTTACGTGGCGACGCAACCTGTGGACTTCAGAAAAGGTGCGGAGGGCTTGGCGCTGTTGGCGAAGGAGACGCTGGGCCATGACCCGATGAAGGGCGTGGCGGTGGTGTTCCGTGCGAAGCGCGCCGATCGGGTGAAGATTGTCGTCTGGGATGGCAGCGGCCTTGTGATGTATTGGAAGCGGCTCGATGGCGGCGGCTTCAAATGGCCTCCCATCGTAGCCGGCGTGATGCGGATGAATGCCGCGCAGCTGTCCGCGCTTCTGGCCGGCATGGATTGGACGCGGATGCACGCGCCTCGAATCCCGCAGCCGAAAGCGCTTGCGTAACGATACAAATCTTCGCTGCATCTCGGCGCGAAGCATGGCAGAGTTGGGCCAATGAGTGATTTGCCTGATGAGCTGCCGAGCACAGCCGAGCTGCGTGTCTTTGCCGCGGCTCTGCTGGATCGCTGCGCCAGGCTTGAGCGGTTGCTCAAGCTTGCGAAGGATGCGCAGTTCGGTCGATCGTCGGAAAAGCTGGACGCTGATCAGCTGCAGCTTGTTCTGGAGGACATCGAAGAGGCCGTCGCGGCCCTCGAAGCAGCCGAGGATCGCGCCAATCCCAGAACCTGCGAGAAGAGGACGGCCGAGCGCAAAGCCAACCGTGGTCAGCTTCCGGGGCATTTGCCGCGCATCGTCGAAACCCTGATGCCGGCTGCAACCTGCTGCCCGTGCTGCAAAGGCGATCTCGTTGAGATTGGTCACGATGAGAGCCAGAGGCTCGACGTCGTTCCGGTGCAATACAGGGTGATTGTCACCCGCCGGCCCAAGCTGGCCTGCCGCGCCTGTCATGGCGTCGTCCTCCAGCACGCTGCGCCCGAGCGATTGATCAAGGGGGGACTGCGCACCGAGCGTCTCGTCGCGCATGTAATTGACGCCAAGTATCATTGGCATTTGCCGCTCTATCGTCAGGCGCAGATGCTGGCGACCCACGGTATCGCCATCGACCGTTCCACGCTCGCCTTCTGGGTCGGCTACGCCGCCCAGGTATTGAAGCCCTTGTGGCATTGTCTGCGCCAGCTTCTGCTCGCCTCTTCGAAGCTCTGTGTCGACGAGACCCAGGCGCCGGTGCTGGATCCGGGGCGCGGCAGGACCAAAACCGGCTACTTCTGGGCGCTGTCACGCGACGACAGGCCTTGGGCCGGACCTGACCCACCTGGCGTGGTTTACGCCTATGCACCGGGCCGTGGGGCCGTTTATGGCTTGCAGCTGCTCGAGGGCTATCGCGGCATCATCCACTGCGACAGCTATCAGGCTTACAAGACCATGACCCGAGAGAGGCGTGCGGACGCCTTGTCCGGAACGCTCGCCTTCTGCTGGTCGCATCTGAGGCGCCAGTTTGTGAAGATCGAGCGCGAGGCTGCTCCGGCGCCAGCTCCGGTTGCCCGCGAGGCTCTTGAGCGCATCGCGGCAAAAAGGGAGTTCTTGGCATTGAGCTTGATCGGCCGCATCGCACGCTCGACAGCATTCGTGTCCATCTCGATGCGCCCGTCATCAAGGTAGAGCATCAGGCCGTCCCAATGATGCAACGCGCAACGCAAGGCCTTCGCCGTGTCGCTCTTTTGTGCAAGGTAATCAAGCTTGGCCTCAAACCACTGCTTCAAGGGCTGTAGCGAGAGGTCGGGCGTGCGCCTGCCTGCCAGCACGGCGCTCGGCCTCCGATCGGCCGCGCAGCGCTTTCTCGACCGCGTAAAGTTAGGCGGGTTGCGACGAGGGCGCCGAGATTGGGCAGTCCTGGTTTCGTTAATCGAGACCTGTAAGCTCAATACCGTCAGTGCCGAGCACTGGCTCGCTGATGTTCTCGCGAAGCTCGTCAATGGTTGGCCTGCGGCGCGACTGGACGAACTGCTCCCTGGGGCGTCGATCTACACGATGCATGCACACGATCCGAGGCTGGCGGCATGAGCCTGAACACGACCGCGGTCCGGATCAAGGTGACCCTCAAGGATGTGAAACCGGAGGTGATGCGATGCCTTGTCGTGCCGCTCACGCTGCGCCTTGATCGGCTGCATCTGACGCTTCAGGCGGCGTTTGGCTGGACGAACAGCCATCTCTTCGAGTTCCTGGCTGGCGACGGACGTTGGGGTATCCCTGATCCCGATGGAGATTTTGGCCCGCAGCCCATCGATGCTCGCAAGACGCGGCTTGCCAATATTGTTCGAGAGACCGGCGCGAAGGCGATCCATTATCTCTACGACTTCGGCGACAGCTGGGACCACGTGATCAAGCTCGAAAAGTGGTTCGACAACACGACAACGGAGGGACTTCCCCTCTTGCTCGAGGCTACCGGCTGTTGTCCTCCGGAAAATGTCGGCGGTGCGTCAGGCTATGCCGAATACCTCGACGCCATCAGCGACCCCACCCATCCGGAGCACGAACAAATGCGCCTCTGGGGCCCCGAGCAGTTCGATCCCAACGTCGTCGACCGGAAGGCGCTTGAGGCCGCTGTCAATGCGTTGTCCGACATATGGAAGCCGCGCCGGCGCACCACGCGCTCAAAATAGACATCAGGCGCCAATCAAATGGGCCTCAGAGCTACGCTTACACTAGGTTCACGGGTGAGGTTCGTTCATATGCCCTCGTGGTAGGCCGTCCGCCAGAACTGGGTGATCGTGTGTGCAGAGGTCCGCCGAGCATGACAAACTCGTTCTAGTTGAAACGTGATCCCGGTTACTTCCGTTGCGCGCGGCACGACTAGGCTCCTGCAACACTCTGGCCGTTGCTGGCGGAGCACGATTCAACGAAAGTCCGCCCCAGTAAACGTCCTGTTCGGATTACCAACGGCAGACCAGGATCTTTCTTCAAGTGGATTGCGATTCCTTCGCGAGCTCGTCCATCACTTGCTTCGTGGCTCGATGCGCCAGATCAATCATCTCATCTATCTCAGACTCGGATACAATGAGAGGGGGAGCAAAACCGAGAATATCTCCATGCGGCATTGCTCGCGCAATAAGGCCTCTATCACGGGCCGCCTTCGATATGCGGGCACCCACCTTCAGCTGCGGATCAAATCGCCGTTTCGTTTGGCGATCTGCAACGAACTCGATCGCACCGAGCAAGCCCACACCTCGCACTTCCCCAACGATCTCGAGCTGAGCAAATCGTTCCTTCAGCCTCTTCTGGAAGTGCAAACCAACGGTCCTTGCGCGCTTGGTTAGCTCCTCCTTTTCGAAGATATCGAGTACTGCGTTGGCCGCAGCAGCCGCAATTGGGTGCCCGGAGTAGGTATACCCGTGGGAGAACGCACCGACTCGATCGGCGGCCTCCTCCATGACGCTGTAAACCCGCTTACCGACAATGGCGGCCGAGAGCGGCATATAACCTGATGTCAGACCTTTGGCGACAGTCACTAAATCTGGTTCCATCCCGTAGAGGATGCTGCCGAAGTCTGCGCCCGTTCGACCGAATCCACAGATCACCTCATCGGCGATCAGAAGTACGTCGTATCGCCTGAGAACTGTTTGGATTTCGCGCCAGTACCCGGTCGGCGGCGGCGTGATGCCCCCCGTACCCAGCACGGGCTCAGCGATGAAGGCCCCGATCGTTTCTGGGCCCTCGCGCAGGATCAGCTCCTCCAGTTCGGCTGCACGTCGGCGAGAGAAAGACTCCTCCGTTTCACCCGGCTCAGCTCCCCAGTAGTGATGAGGGCTGCCGGTGTGCAGAATGCCCGGAAAAGGTAGATCCATGTGGTCGTGATAGAAGGACATTCCGGTCATCGAGCCGGAAATCACCGAGCAGCCATGATAACCCCGCTCGCGCGAGATGATCTTCTTTCTTCTGGGCTGACGACGCAGATTATTGTAGTACCAGACGAGCTTTGCTTGTGTCTCGTTGGCGTCAGATCCAGACAGACCGTAAAAGACCTTGCTCGGCGCACCCGGCGCCATGCGCACGAGACGATCCGACAGAGTTGCTAGCTCTTCGGTCGTATGGGCAGCATAACTATGATAGTAAGCCAGCTGGTATGCTTGGCGCGCGATAGCCTCGGCGACCTCGGTGCGGCCGTAGCCGACATTTACACAATAGAGACCAGCAAACCCGTCAATATAACTGCGTCCTTCTGCATCTTTGATACTGACACCCTTGCCATCCGTGACGATGGTGGGATCGCCGAGTTTGCCTGTCGCGAAATCCTTGAGCTGAGTAAAGGGATGCAGAACACTGGAGCGATCTCGTTCAGAGATACTCTTGATATCGGTCATGCCAGTTCTCCTAATTCGCTAGATCGCCGAAGCAGACGTACTTGAATTCCATGTATTCGCCTAAGCCGTGTCTCGAACCCTCACGACCAAGACCGGATTGCTTCCACCCACCGAACGGTATCGGCGGTCCAGTGAATGATGCCGTATTGACACCGAGCATCCCGCACTCGATTTGCTCGGAAAGTCGGAGCGCCCGGCGTAAGCTGTCCGTGTAGACGTACCCGGCTAGCCCCATCTCGTTAGCATTGGCTCGGCCTATGACTTCTTCTTCAGACTCAAACGGGAGCACGGCAGCCACTGGCCCAAATGTCTCGTCCCGCGCAATCAGCATGTCTTCCGTGACGTCACTCAAGAGTGTCGGAGAAACGAAGTTTGGACCCAAACCAGCCCCCTGATTGGACGAGAATACTCGCGCGCCCTTTTTCACGGCATCGTCGATTTGGGACAGACATTTGTTGGCGACCGACAACTTGGTCATCGGCCCGATGTCAGTCGCAGATACTAGGCCGTGACCGACCTTCAATTGGGCGATTGCCCCAGCAAATGCCTCGACGAAAGCACCGTAGATGTTCTTTTGTACGTAGATTCGGTTTGCGGCGAGACAGTCCTGACCGGAGGTTGCGAATTTTGCGGCCATCGCACCCTTCACAGCCTTTTCGAGATCCACATCATCGAAGATAATGAAGGGGGCATGCCCGCCCAGCTCGAGCGACACCCTCTTGACTGTTTCCGCCGCCCCCTCCAGGAGCAAACGCCCGACTTCCGTAGAGCCGGTGAACGATAGCGCACGTATTCTTGCATCGCGCAACAGCGAGGTCGACAGTTCGACAGGCTCACCAACGAGCACTTGAAGTACACCGCGCGGAATCCCAGCTTCTTCGGCCAGTCTAGCCAGGGCGAGGGCCGAGAGCGGCGTCTCCGGAGCAGGCTTCACGATAATCGGACAACCGGCCGCAAGAGCAGCCCCCGCCTTTCGAGTGATCATTGCGATAGGAAAATTCCACGGAGTAATGGCCGCCGCGACCCCGATCGGCTGCATCCTGACGTGAAGTAGACTACCGAGCTTGTGGCTAGGGATTGTCTCACCGTACGCGCGCTCTCCTTCCGCAGCGAACCATTCGAGAAATCCAGCACCGTACGCAATTTCATGGCGCGCCTCAGCCAGTGGTTTGCCCTGCTCGCTCGTGACCAGGATTGCGAGCTCTTCCGAATGGTCGAGCATCAATGAGGCCCAAGACCTGAGCACCTCTCCACGCCGCACCGGCAATAAATCGCGCCAAGAAGCAAACGACCGTTCAGCCGCCGCTATTGCCAGATTCATGTCTGCGCCAGAGCAAGAGGCAACCTCCGCGATCTCTTCCCCGGTAGCGGGATCGACCACAATCCCTCTTTGCTCACCCGCAATCCATTGACCGTCGATCAGCGCACGCCCCGCCACAAAGTCGCGACGACGGAAATTCTCGAGGTGTCGGATAGCAAGACCGGGCAGATGAGGATTTTTGTGCCGGAAAGCCTGATGAGTCATCTAAACCGTGCGTGATTTGTTGAAATTGCCGTGGCATTCAGGATATTGATGTCGCAAACAGATTTGCGTCGCATTTTCCTTCCGTTCGGAGGATTTCCTGCAACGCGCCGGTAGTTTGCGAGGTAATGCGGCTGAGACTGGAGACATTTATGAGTTACGATCGAATTGACGCCCGGATCCTAGAGATCGTGCAGAAGAACAACCGTCTGACTTCCGAGGTCATCGGCGAGATGGCGGGGCTTTCCCCAACTGCCTGTCAGCGCCGACTGAAGAGACTCCGTTCGGAAGGAGTCATTGAGGCCGACGTTTCCATCGTCTCGGCGAGGGCGGTGGGAAGACCTATACAGATGCTAGTGCTGGTGAACCTGGAACGGGAACGTTCAGATATCATCGACAGGTTCAAGAAAGCCATCAAAACGTCAGATGAGGTCGTCAATGGATTTTACGTCACCGGCGATGCTGATTTCGTCCTCTACATCACTGCGCGTACGATGGAGGATTATGAGCAGTTTACCCGACGATTCTTCTATGAAAACCCTGACATCAAGGGCTTCAAAACAATGGTCATAATGGATCGCGTGAAAGCGGGCTTCGCCGTTCCCATCGAACCTCCGCCCAACGACTAAGCGTGTTTTCACGCGCGCGCCTCCAGCTGGAAGGTCCAGAAATACATCAGTGATCCGCATCAGCAGCGAGGTTGTTGTCAACCTGACATCCTGTTCTGATCAGCACTTGAGTTCGCCTGGCGCATAAAATCGACTGCAAATCCTCAGTTAATTTTTAATCGATCTTGTTACCTCTTGCGCCGATTTTTTCTCTGTGCCGATGGCATGGATGAGCCCGCGCAATTACGGCGCGGTTCTTCTATGGAAGAACAGCAAACGAGGCCGTAAGGACCCGCGTAAGGCCCGCACTTTTGTGCTACAATCGAGCCGCGTCAGGGGACCTGTGCTACTACTTCTCCTCACTGTGCATGCGCCCGCGCCTTTTCGCCGCTTACTTGCGTAAAACGCAGCTAATCGGAATCGACACTCCTGTACTCTATATTCCTCATCGGCGAACCGAAGATACATCTTCTCTGGTCGACGTGCGAAGCTCATGAATATTGCGTGCCCCCTCGTGCAATAGCGCTGCGCGATGGTCAAAGCTGGCACGGCGAGGAGCGCTTGGCGCTCAGTCTGTCACGGCGAGAGGCAAACTGTCGGGGCCGCGGCAGTTGCGAGTTATTCGTCGCTCCGGGCGCTGGGGTTCATGAGGTACTGCAAATGGTAATGCAATTCGAAGGATATTGATAGGGCAGTCAATAATTTTTGGGCGGCCTCACTGCATCACTGATGCGGGATCGCAAAAAAGTGTCGGAGGTGGGTAAGAAACCGAGATGACGCGCACCCCTCCAAGCTCGTGCCGTCCGGCACCGACGGCATCACCTCGCCGCTGCGTTATCCAATTTTCCGCCGCATTTGGCTTGCGAGTTTGCTAAGCAATCTTGGCATCCTGATCAAAGGAGTCGGCCCAGCCTGGGCGATGACCCAGATTGACCTCTGCGGACCAAGGTGCGCTTGTGCAGACGGCGATCCTGCTTGCTATCATGCTGATTGCGATGCCTGCCGGCGCAATTGCTGACATGCGTTACCGTCTTGTCGTGGGGCTAATTGCGCTCTCGATTGAGCTCTCCGGAGCAACCGCGCTGACCGCTTTTGACTCGTCCGGCCTCACGACGCCCAACCTTTTGCTAGCATTCTGCTTTATTGCCGGCAGCGGCATGGCCCTCATGGGCCCCGCTTGGCAATCCCCGGTGAGCCAGCAGGTGCCCATATCGCGCGAAGCGTTGGGCCCGCGATTAGTGGCATTGTCGTTGCGGCGGCGGGAGCAGTGGCAGCGTCCGAGCTTAGCGCTGCCTACGCCGACGAGCTAGCGAAGGAATATCAACCAACTCCAAAGATCAAGCCGCAGCCATTACTTGCTTGTTATGAGAGCAACTGGTTGCAACAGCGCGGTTATGAGGAATATCAGGAAAAAGTCGCCGCCTGCGAGCACCAGCTGAGTGAATCGCGCAAAGATCATTCGCCGGCCCCTCCACCCGTTCCGCCATATCGCAAGCGCTATATGGCCTACTATCAGGCCGAGCAGGTCAAAGCCTTGTTGCAGGAATGGGATCGCGTCGAGGAAACGGATCCCCGTATCCTTGCCTATATTCTAGGATCCGTCTCTTACGACAGCGCCGACTTTACCCGCAGCAGCGAGAACTTTTCTTACAGCGCGGTTTCTCAACTTCCGCAGAAATGGCGCGATCGCATTGACAAGAACAACTCAAGGCTCCTGGCCGCAAACAAGCCAGCGGTCGACGTGAACTCTTTGCTGAATCATCCCAAGGAACTGGCCAATTTCGTGCTCGCTTATGATGACAACGACTTTGGCAACCAGCCCGGAACGGACGACGGCTGGCTGTTTCGCCCGAGAGGAGTGTATCAATTGGTCGGCCGTGAGCAGTATCAGGAAGCGCAGGATCAGATGGTGCAGCTACGCGAGCTGCAAGGACTTGATCTGCTAACGCTACCCGACGCGCTATTTTGATGCGAAGATCTCGGCTAAGGTTACTTTCGCTCACTTCCGACTGCACCGGTATAAGGACGGCCGGTTATCTCCCCCGGACAACCGCCGAACGCTGTTCGAATTGCTCAAGGATCGTGCGAACGACTGGACAACGGTGCGCACGTTGCAAACGGATATGACGCATCCAGCCGATCACGCGCGGGTCAATGCACGCAGTGAGATGTTCCTCGGCTGTATCGATGAGGCGTTGCATCCGACGAAACTCAAGACCTTGCAAAGCCAATTCTACGGTGAGGAATGAAGGGTTGATCCGGTCGCCCGCTTTGCCTTGGCGAGGCGCGTAGCGGCGAGATGTAGTTGTTCGACAGCTGATGTTTAAATTTTTGCTCTTACAGGGGGATTTTCCAATGATCGCGAGGGGTCAAATCAACGGATCTCTGTTTCCGCGACGGCTCGCAAGCTTGTTAGCGGCGGGGTTGATGTTCGTCGCAGCTTGGGAGGTAGGAACGGCTCCGGCGTAAGCCGCGTCAAGGCCGCTTGCGCCCAATGACGTATCTATTCTCTTTCCTCCGCCGAAGTCGGCGGCCGACCTCGCCAATCTAATCGGTGTCCGATCTTGCGGGCCCTTCGGGATCGCCGCAGCGGCTGTTTTCCGACGCGGATTTCGCGCATTTTATCGCCAACGCCGAAAATCCGGAGCATCCGGGCGTGCCGGATTCGTGCACACATCTTTGGCCGCAGCGCCTCAACACCATGGCCGTAATGGGCGTCGCCCCGCCCGAGCCCTGGATGTCGTGTCGATGCTAAGGGTTCCGCAAGCAGGCCTAGCAGGCTGTTGAAGAACTCATCCGCGTTCGCAAACGAAGTCTGAGTCGTCGCCATTGTGGATGTAGAAGTGGCCGACGAGCCTGCCCGCAGTGCCGATCATAGCCCATCCGCGACCACGAGACGGATGATTCTCGTCGTGCCCTTCCCACGAGAACTCGGCGCAGGCCGATCCCTCACGGGTGCCGTAGCGGAGGTCGAGGAAGCCCTCGAGAGGCCCAAAGGCAATTTCGCCATCGGACTTGCCGTCGAAGGTGAGATGCGCCTCTTCGACAAGATCGAGGAAGTCGCTGCCCCAGACGTCCATCACGACGATGCGCAGCGGCCGGCAAAGGCATTGGCGAAGCCGGGCACCTTGGCCATCAACCGGTCTCCGCGACCAGCTTGGGCAGCCGCACCAGATTGTAGGCGGTGGCAGCGAAGGTAAAGGCGCATGCGACGCGATCACGGCCACGGAAGCTGGTTTTCTCTTGCCCGGCGACCGTCTTGATCCAGCCGAAAGCCTCCTCGATCCGCTTGCGGATGCGCTGGCGGACGGCATAGCCGCCGAGGCGTGGACTTGTAAGGGAGCAGGTCTTCGCGGTCTGCATCTGCAGAAAGCCGCCGAAACGGCGCATCAGGGCGCGGGATTTAGTCGCCGAAAGACCTACTTTCGCACTAATCAGGACGAATGCGTCGTTATGATTCGTCTTCAATAGTTCGTGAAAGTCGGCGGGGTGACCACCAGGAGACGGGGGCATTATGACCAGCGACGTATCCGGCGGCTTGGATATGTTTGACATCTCCGGAGCTTCCACCTTTGTGCGGGCTGGCGGCACGCAGGTCACGAACCATCACTTCAATGCCCTGCGTTCGAATACGCGGTTTTTTGTCAAGAACACGATCCTGGCAGCGCTTTCGTTGCAAGACCTCGCGGCCATAGGAGAGTTCTTGGAGCCGGTCGTACTGAGGGAGCGTATGCTTCTGCAAGAACCTAAAAGGCATCTTGATCACGTCTATTTCGTAGAATCTGGTCTCGTGTCGTTGAGGATTGTTGCGGCGGGATCCATCCTTGAGACGGCTACAATAGGTAGTCGGGGGGCGGTCGGAGCTACCGTGTTATTCGGGGGACACGTTTCGACTTATCAAACGGTTGTACTGTTTCCGGGAAGCGCGCACAGGATCCACGTCGAGGATTTGTATCGCTTGATGGACAAGCGCCCTGAAATCCGAGAACACCTACTTCGGTACGTTCAAGCGCTGAGCCTGCATAGCGCTCAGACAGGGCTATGCGGCGTTCGACATGATCGCGAAAAGCGGCTTGCATCCTGGATCTGTTTGGCGAGCGATGCTGTGCACGCTAATGTGCTTCCAGTCACCCATGAATATCTCTCGTCCGTCTTAGGCCTGCGTCGCGCTGGAGTAACCGAGACGCTAAACCGCTTTGAAGAAGAACATCTAATTCGTAAAACACGAGGCGTGCTACAAATTGGAGAGCGTCGCGGCCTGGAGCAAAAGGCATGCAGTTGTTACAAACTGATATCCGGCGCGTATGCTGTAAGCGGATCTACAATTTCACATTTCGACTAGCTTCACTAGCACTCGAGATTTCTTGTTCTTCGATTGACCCAATTCGTGTGATATTTATTCCGATCGTTCAAGACGCAGTAAATTTGACGGGCGATCGCCCTCGTGTTCGACTGATAAGCGACTCGGTAGCCGCGCTCACGGAAACGCCGTCGGAAGCAGTTGCCAAAATTCGTCGCGCCAGTCTCGGCGCCTGTTTCGCCCACGGGCTTTCCAACGATGAAGCGATGAGGCGCCGGCCCTGCCGACGATCGCCTTACATTGCCAACTGACGATGTAAGGGCGGATAACCCCTCGGACGCAACTGCATGGCGTTGCAACAATCCATTCTCACCAAGCCAAACCAATCGGCGCGGAATAATCGGACCCGCACTAGAATTGGGTCAGCGCGTCGATTGGATGCCGCCCTCACCTAACGTGGTGGCCTTCTTCCACGGCGAGACACAATTAATAGCGTGCGTTCTTCATTCGAGCAGCGGCCGCCGTAGCGTAACCTCCGGTGAGGCTTTCAATTACCCATAACTTTGACCACTCGAGCTGATCCGCTGATCGGCGAAATCTTGAATCGAAAGAATCACTTGTGATTCCTTTCTGAGCACCTGATTCGCGAGGGGTGCTCTATGGGGCTGACATTAAGGGATCGATCGGCGAAAGGCTGTTTGCGGTCCTTGGAAGGTGAGTGTTGGATTGATCGAGAGAGTAGTGGATGCGAGTTTAGGGACGCGCGGCTCGGCGACAGATTCCGCAAACTGCTCACGCAGATTGGAAGCGCCATGGGACAAAGCATTCCGCTCGTCTGCCAGGATTGGGCGAATACCAAGGCAGCCTACCGCTTCTTCTCTAATGACCGGGTCAGCGAAGCGGACATTCTGGCCGGCCATTTCCAATCGACACGTGATCGTGCCGCCGCCACTGACGGTCTTGTTCTTGTGCTGCACGATACAACCGAGTTCAGCTATCAACGTGAGAAGTCAGAAGCGATCGGCATCACCAAGAGCATAAACAGTGGACGGGATAAGGCGGGTCGCCTCAGATCGCACACGGTTTGCGGCATCCTGATGCATTCGAGCCTCGCGGTTACAATCGAGGGGGTGCCGCTGGGGTTGGCGGCCGTTAAGTTCTGGACTCGGAAGAAATTCAAGGGGACGGCAGCGCTTAAAAAGAAGATCAATCCGACCCGGATTCCCATCGAGAAAAAGGAAAGCGTCCGGTGGTTGGAAAATCTCAAGCAGTCTACGCAACTCTTGGATCATCCGGGACGATGCATCCATGTTGGTGATCGCGAGAGTGACATCTACGAGCTTTTCTGCGCAGCACAGGAGATCGGCACTCATTTCCTGATCAGGACCTGCGTCGACCGCTTGGCTGGAGACGGGGATCACACGATCGCCGACGAAATGGGCGAGGTCGCCGTCAAAGGGCTCCATCGCATCGAAGTCAGAGACAGCAACGGCGATCCCGACCAGGCCGTTCTTGAGATCAGGTATCGCAAGATTCGCGTCCTGCCGCCGATCGGAAAGCAGAAGCGCTATCCCGCTCTGACCCTGACAGTGATCCATGCCGAAGAGCGCGGGACGCCGAAAAACAGAAAGAAGATCGATTGGAAGCTGATCACCGACCTGCCTGTTGGTTCCCGCACCGACGTCATTGAGAAGCTCGAATGGTATGGTTTGAGATGGAAGATCGAGGTGTTCCACAAGATCCTCAAATCGGGCTGCAAAGCTGAGGAGTCGAAGCTTAGGACCGCCCAGCGTCTGACCAATCTGATCTCGCTCTTCTGCATCCTGAGTTGGCGGGTCTTCTGGATGACGATGCTCAACCGTTCCGCCCCAGACGCGCCGCCAACCCTCGCGTTGACTGCGACTGAAATCGGCGTGCTCGATCGCCTCGTCAACGACAAACCAAAAGCAAGACAGAAAACGCTCTCGCACTATCTGATCAAGATCGCCCGGCTCGGCGGCTATCTCGCCCGCGCCAGCGATCCGCCGCCCGGCAATACCGTCATGTGGCGCGGGCTGTCACGCCTCACCGACATCGCGCTGGGCGCCATGGTCGGAGGAGAATTTGTGGGTAATTGAAAGCATCACCGGAGGCTTACGCCGTAGCCGTGGTTCGCGTCCGAACAACGGGATTTACTCCGAAATCAAAAGGGCCTCCGGCGGGCATGCCGGAGGCCTTTCTTGGAGGTTAGATTTACATCTATGAAGTCGCGTTTTCTCCTTCGCTAGGTTGAATGGACTTTAGAAGTTGCGCTGAGCGCGGAGCAGCAGCACGAGGCTGTTCTGGTCCTTCAGCTCGTAGGCAGCAGCAGGCTTTGCGATCCCCGATTGCAGCGGGAGAGCCGCAGTGCTTCCGCTTGCATATTTTTGATCGAGCATCACATAAGCGAGTTCACCGGTGAAGGTCAGGTTTCTGACCGGAGTCCAGGACGTCTTCGTGCCGACGGCCGCGTAGTTAAAGTCGGGATTGCAGCCGGCGAGACCAGTCGAGAGAGCGACAGTTGCGACGACCGCGCCGCAGATGTAGCCTTTGGCCGTGTTATTGTACCGGACAGCGGCCCAAGCGCCGAAGATCGATGTGTTCCAGTATGGATCCCAATTGTGGGTATAGCCGCCGTTGAATCCGTAGGTTGTGGTCAGCTCCTGTCCAGCGCCCGTGACGAACACAGAGTCTGACACGCCACTAAACCCGAGACTTTGGTATGCACCAGCAAGGCCGGTACCACCGTACATCGCGAAGGTTGAAGGCAGAAAGTCGTGGAAGTTGTATGCACTCGCGCCGTTCGTATATACGCCGGTCAAATTGATCGTGTCGCCTGCGCCGGTCGGGATGTTTTTGATCGACAAGGCCAACTGTCCAGCCCAGCCCCACTTGTCCCCCGGATGGTCGGTGACTTCGGAAGCGCCATAATAGGCCGCATGATTGAGGTGCGCGGC
The DNA here is from genome assembly GCF_029909975.1 of Bradyrhizobium sp. ISRA430. Lineage (NCBI taxonomy): Bacteria > Pseudomonadati > Pseudomonadota > Alphaproteobacteria > Hyphomicrobiales > Nitrobacteraceae > Bradyrhizobium > Bradyrhizobium sp. ISRA430. Next base: position 7,181,414 of record NZ_CP094516.1, on the reverse strand, counting down.
AAACGACGCCTGGAAGAGACCCCACGCCTGGTCAACACGGACCTTCGCCACGAAGTCTGGCGCTCGCGAACCGCCGATATCGTTGGCTCCATAAGAACCGGTCGAAATACCCGCTGCCGTCGCACCGCTCACGTTCCAGATGTTGGTCGTATAGTTTGCGACCTGATCTTGGGCGGAGATAGAAGCCGTGATGCCCTGACCGAAATCAGCGGTGTAAGTGATCTGATTCACAGGATCCCATCCGCCACTTCCTGGCAACTCAAGATTGTTTGCGGGATATTCTGCCCAGGGGGTTCTAAACTGCGACTCCGCTTTACCAAATGTGAAGCCGGCGAACTGGATGAAAGCGTAGTACATACCCAGCGATCCACCAGCGACCGCAGAACCGACCGACGACGTGTAAGCCGTGGAGCCATTTACGGCGGTCGTTCCAGCACCGCTATAGGTACCAGCGGTCCAAGTGAACGCGAGCTCGGCGAATGTCCGGACGACGCCGTATTCGGTCGCGGTGCGCGTATCGATTTGCAAATCTTGGCGGGTCCGGGTCGTGTAGTAATTGCTCAATCGGTTGCGGGCACCAGCTACACCACCGAGGGCGCCGCTAAAGTCAGAGCTTGTGGCCAGCACAGTGTCGGCGCGCAGATAACCACCCAGCTTGATGCATGTGTCGGTGCCCGGGATATAGTAGAATCCAGCTCCATACAGCGAGCAGATCTTCACGTATTCGATCGCTTTGGCCTTAACGGGCAGATCGGCCGCCTGCGCTCCGCCTGCAGCAATCAATCCCGCCGCCGAACCGAGCAAAAGGCTCTTCACCATTTTCATAAAAGTCCTCCAAATTGTCTGGCCTGTAAGGTGCCGGCTGCGGAAGAACCGACCACCTGCGCCCCAGCCCCCAATCATTCTCGACCTGCAGGGCCATCGTCGAACGTCAACCAGTAGCTTGAACCAGTGAACGTCGCGGTGCGGATTATTCCGCCGCTCGCCCACTTACGTTGACAGATTGCGTCCGCTATTGGCGCAGAAACTCTGTACGTAACGGACAAACCCAGACGGCCGCTCTGCAGTCGTGTTGTTGTTACCTCAGATCCGTACGTTTCGTACGATGTCGCAACCGCATCTGTACAGCGCTCGACCTAGTTCACGCCGACGTATAGCGCGATAATCTGGGTGGGAAGCAGGATGGCGAGTCGGTGTCGCGGTGAGGTGGATGATTGCCGCGTTGATTGTCGCAGCGCGATAGTTTGTTGGCTCTGATTGTCGCGGAGCGTGAATCAGCGATTGTTTTGGTGTCGCGTTTGACGGCGGGCGTCCAGGTCCGCGTTTTCGTTCGAGGGTGGTCCGCCTGCGATAACTCTCGCCGTTCATATCGACGATGGTGGCGCGGTGAACGAGGCGATCGATGGCGGCGAGCGTCATAGCGGGGTCCGGGAAGACCTAACCCATTCGCCGAAGGGCGGATTGGGCGCGATCAGGATCGAGCGCCGCTCGTAGCGTGCGCTGATGAGCTCGAACAGCACGCTGGTCTCGGCCTGGTCCTTGGTGACGTAGGGCAGGTCATCGAGGATCAGGAGATCGAAGCGATCAAGGCGCGGTAAATGGCGGCCTCGAGGTTGAGCTCGCGCCGCGCGGCCTGGAGCTTCTGCACGAGATCGGTGGTTCTGGTGAAGAGAACACGCCATCCATTCTCGATCAGAGCGAGGCCGAGGGCACTTGCGAGATGGCTCTTTGCGCCACCGGGAGGTCCAAACAGCAACAAATTGGCGCCCTTGCCCAGCCAGCCGTCGTCGGCGGCGAGCGCGGTGACCTGCGCCTTGGAGACCATCGGCACGGACTCGAAGTCGAGTTGTCGAAGGACTTTCCGGCTGGCAGCATGGGTCGACAAGGTGGCGCTCGATGCGACGGCGGCCGCGTTCAGCGATCTCGTGCTCGGCAATGGTGGCGAGGAAGCGGGCCGCCGGCCAACCTTCCTTGTCAGACTGCTCGGCGAATTGCGGCCACAGCACCTTGATGGCGGGCAGCCGCAGCTCGTTGATCAACAGATTGAGTCCGTGTTCGTGCGGCGTCTCCGGTCTGGCTGGCGCCGATGAGATACTCATAGCTGGCGAGCGGGGCAAGCTGCACCACGACCTGCGGCACACGGGCAGGATCGGGCGCGAAGTGCGCGCGCAGCCGTCCGAGGTCGGGGCAGTTCGCCGGCGTCCAGGTCGGCGGCGAGCTGACCGGCAAGTTCGGCCTCGCAGCCGCGCTCGTGCGCCAGCGCAAGCAGATCGACCATGAGTCGGCAGGCTTTCTTGTCCGGCAGCCGTTCGCGCAAGCGATCGAAGGTTCGGCGATAGGCATCGCGCGGGAACAGCCGATCACGGTAGACGAGATAGAGCAGCGCCATTGGCTTGCGCCGCGAGGAATGGATCACGTGTCGATAATCGACGACCTGGTCGTGCTTGCCGTTGGGATGCGGCCGCCCACGCGGCAGGGTGACGAGATGGGTGCCGCCGACGAACACGTCGAGACGATCGTCGTAAAGCCGCACCCGCAGCTGGTGGCCGATCAGGCGTGACAGCACGGTCTAGAACACCTTGCGCAAGGTAAAGCCGCCGCTGGACGTGACCCGGACCCACCTCCTCGTAGTCCGAGGTGCGGCGATCTGGCAATGCCTGCAGGGTGGCGCGCTCTTGATCGATCCGCTTGGCGTTGCGGATATTGCGGCGGCTGACGATCTCGTCGATGAAGCCGCGGCCGGCGGCGAGATCATCGAAGTCGGCAGTGCCGCGCAACAGCAGCGTATCAGCGATCGTCCGCTTGAGATGGCCATGCGAGCTCTCGATCGTCCCATTCTCATGGGCGATGCTGCGATTGTTGCGGGAAGGCAGCGCCTAGCATAGACACTTGAAAACGAGTGAAGCGCTTCACGATGGTGCATACTGCCGGTGAAGAGGTCTCGGACAATCGACTTCAGGTAGCCGCAGGCACCTGCTCTGCACCCACGATAGACTTCAGCTTACGCATACTTGGTCGCTGGGTGGGACAGCTAAAAGCTGCCGACTGGTAAATCCAGCCCTGTCCAAGATCATTGGCTAAGCGCTCGAACCTTTAGGTATCGACTGCTCGCGCATAGTTACAATCGACTGGGAGCTTTACTCTTCGCTGATCGCGACTAGCAATGAAGCTGGTATCTTTCGTACAGACCGAAGAGAGCGAATAACTCGGTGTTGCACCGATCGCGATCTTAAGTTGGTTGTGCCACGTACTTGCGATCTCCTCTACGGCTACCATGATTCGCCTGTCGGCCAAGGCTCGCCTTGATTAATGTATGGACGGGTTGTTGCTGAGTTGTTGGTCAATCTCGCGGTTGCGCGCGACCTCAATGCACAATTTGGAGCAACGACATCGACGTCGCGGATGAGTTTGACAAGGAGAGAGACCTCGCAGCTTACAAGGCGCATGATCGTTACCGGGATTCGACCAGACGATGACGTGCACTGCGCGAGCAGCGGTTCGCTGCCGGCTCCAGTGAATCAAGTACTTGTCCTGCCGGGATGGCAGTTACCAGCGATGTCACTTCCGCTTTGACTTCAAGCGCGAAGACTATTGCGAGATGTGAACTCCCGGGTTTACATGATCCAGATGTATATCGCTCTCACTGGAGAGGCGATTACGTTCGACGCTCAACTTCAAGCGCAATACCCGTCGGTGAGAGCCCGATGCACGTTCGCGAGCTGCAACGGATTGAGCCCGTGACGGCGATGACATGTCTCGCCGATCGCCCACAGCTCACGTTTCTCGATAGCGTCTCCGGTCATGAACTGCAGGGGCGCCATTCATATCTAGCATGTGCCCCCTTCAGCACCTTTCACGGTCGCGGAGAAAAAGGCGAAATGCAACGGAGAGGCGTTCGAGGGCGATCCGCCGGAAGTTCTTAGCGCCCTGGCGCGTCCCGGTCTCTCGAATCGATGCTCTCGGCGTCACGGCGCTCGATTACTCCTCCGCCTCCGCATGCGCGGCAGTCCCCGTCGTCGCGGTAGCCTCTTTGGATCTCTCCTCGTACCGAACATGTCGCCTCAAATGGACAAGTTGTTCTAACGGCTTACGTCATTTGTGTATCCATGTCGCCTAAACCCTAGCCGCCTGAATTCGGCGGCTCTTGAGACTAATCGGAGACTAAAATGTTCGTCATCCGCTTCACGGGGCTTTCGTTATAGAACTTAAAAGCGGCAGAGCCCGTCCCTTCGCACCCGACGAGACCGACCCGCAGTTGCGACAAGTCCAAGGTAGACTGCTGGCCGAACGCCCTGACCTGGCGGTCGAATGCCGGACGCGCAGTTTCAATGTTCACTTGTGGATATGTGAACCGCCAGCGACGTTCCAGCACGCGGATCATATCGACAGGGGCGGTTTCAGGTTCTGACCGTAGGCACGTCCGGCCAACCGCTCATCAGGCGTCATGATACGCAAAAGATGCGGTCGATCACTCTCCAGCTGGTTAAACGCGACCTCAAAGGTTTCCGTTTCCGCGATATCGTCCGCACTCGACAAGCGAAGGTACCCGCCGAAGATATCATCTCATTGAGCAGCGGCCGCCTTCGGGACTGCGTGCCGAAGGACGACTTTGATCAGTCCCGCGAAAGGCAGAGTAATGCTGATCGGCTGCAGCTGAAGTTGGCCACCTTCTGAATGGTTCGGTCGCGACCGCATTTGAAACGCTTACGGATGCCAAACTTGCACGGGCTGCCTACGCCGACGAGCTAGAGAAGAGCTATCAACCAGCTGCAAGGATCAAGACGCAACCGTCGCTTGCTTGTTATGAGAGCGGTGGTTGCAAGAGCGCGGGTATGAGGAATATCAGGGAAAGGTCGCCGCCTACGAGCACCAGCTGAGTTAATCGAACAAAGACCAATCGCCGGCGCCTGCACCCGTTCCGCCATGTCGCAAAAGCTAGATGGGCTAGTATCAGGCCGAGCATGTCAAAGCCTTGTCGCAGGAATGGGATCACGCGAGGAGACGGATCCCCGTTATCCTGGCTTATATTCTGGGATTCATCTGCTACGACAGCGCCCACGCTAGCTGCAGCAGCGAGGACTTCTCCTACAGCGCGGCTTCACACTTCCGCACAAATGGCACGGCCGCATCGACAAGGTTAACGCAACCCTTGTGGCCACAAACAAGGCGCAGTCGACGTGAACTCTTTGCTTAATCATCCCAAAAGAACTAGCCAACCTCGTACTCACCGAGGATGACAACGACTTTGGCAACCAGCGCGGAACAGAGGACGGCTGGCTGTTTCACCCACGAGGGGTGTATCAATCGTCGGATGATGCCTAATCAAGTCAAGGAGCCCTCTCAATCGCTGGCTGAATGTGCCGGTCCTCCTCGCCTGAGCTCAGCGAACTGGCGCAACATGACGAACAGCGCAATCGTTCCGGCGCCTAGCTCCGCGATAGCTTGACTGGCCAACACTCCGCTGAAGCCAGAGATGCCGGGGAGCAACAGTACCGCCGGTATGAAGAGATATCCCTGCCTCGCGAAAGACACGACCGCGCTGAGTCGCGCTCTCCCGAGCGACTGAAGCATCGCCGTCACGACACTCTGAACACCGTAAAATCCAAAAAACAGGTGAAAGACGATGCAGGTCGAGACCGCAATATCCGTGACCTTATCGCTATCGCTGAACAACCTGACCAAAGGCCGGACAAAAACCATAACGGTCGCGGAGTACGCAAAGGAAAGCGCAATCGTGATAGAGAGCATGAACTTCGCAACCTTCAGTACACGGGTAAAATCGCGGGCGCCCCAACCGAACCCCAGGACAGCTTGAGAGCCGACACAAAAGCCGTTGATAGGCAGCGCGCCGATGGTCAAGATTCTTACAGCTATTCCCACCGCCGCGATGAACTCGTCACCGAACTGAGCTGCAGCTCCGTACAGGAACATGCCGGCAAGAGCGGATAAGATGTTCGTCATTGCTGCCGGAGCTCCAATGAACGCGAGCTGCCTGATGCGATCTACTCGCAACGAGACCTGAGATATCCTGACGAGGACGATCCCGCGCCGCTTGGCAAAGTACGCGATGTAGAGGCTAATGGCGGTGATCTGAGATAGCAGCGTTGCTAGGGCTGCGCCTCGCACACCGAGGTCCAGTAGGAAGATGAAAAGGGGATCAAGGAACGCGTTCAATATGAAAGCGCTCAACATGGACCACATGCTGAATCGTGTGTTGCCTTCGGCCCTGGCGATGAAGCCGCTGACGATGTTTAGGAGCATTACAGGAGACGCCAGCAAGAGAATCGTGGCATAATCAAGCGCGATGGGAAGGATGGTTGGAGTTGCCCCGAGTGCGACGAAGATGCTTCGTAGGCCTAAAAGCAGGAGGGTGGTCATAATGACACCGATCGGAGCGGCGAGCGCAAGCGCGGTACTCGCACCTCGACTCGCCTCCACTTCCTTACCAGCACCAAGATGACGAGATATGAAGGAGGCGGCTCCGACACCGATCCCCTCTCCCGCCGCCGCGAGAAAGACCACGATCGGCATGGTCATGCTGACAGCTGCGATCGCCTGCGCGCCAAGTGCCCCAACAAAGATCGCATTGAGGAGCTGCTGTAACGCGGTGATCGACAAGCCGATAACAGTGGGAATGGCTAGCCGAAGGAGAAGGCTCGGGAGCTTTTGGTCCGATAGATCCACGTGCCGGCTTTTCTTCGGCATCGCATCGCGATCGGTTTTGACGGCGAGCTCCGCATTCCGCTCATCCATGATTCACACCGCCCTCAGCGCTACGAATTCATTGATCGTCTGCAACAGCTCCTGTTGCAAGACCGCGCAAAGATGGCGGGTCACCTCATAATCGACCATGCTCGGATCATACGTGATGTCAATCTGTAGATGTCCCGATTGATATCCGACATCGAACCAGAAGACGTGGATCGCCGCCACTTGATGCATGTTTTCGCCGATCCAAAGTGGATAAGGGTCTGTGTCTAGAAAACGGCGTGGGAAATGGCGCTGCAAACCGGCGCGATAATTCACCCCAATTCTGGGCAGCGGCAGGCGATCGAGCCGAGACCGCACGGCTGGATCTCGGTTCAGGAATTTCAGGGCCCGAAAGCCTATTCCCCCACGCGGCAGCGCATTGCGCTGGCGGTTTATTGAACGAGCACGGTCGGAACGCGACTCCCTTCCTGTGACATTCAATGGAAGCGGAACGAGCTCGCTGATAAGGCCAATGATCTGAGATGAATCGAAGTCGTCAAACAGCCGACCTCGTGTCGAGGTCAGGCTATCAATCCAGAGCGAGTAGTTGCCGAACAGCGCGCCACACGCACCGGACAGGGCAGCAAGAAACACATCAAAGTCCTGACAATGCGCTGATCCGGCTCCAATACTGAGGAGACCCGCTGTCGCTTCCCCGTCGATCTCAAGATGGTACTTGGCCTGATCTACCCGAAGCGAACGGCCGTTCGCATCCTCCCGACGACCTCCGAGCCTTGCATCGTGAAGCTCTCTCGCGCTTCCTTCGGCAACACTCGTGCCGCCCGATGACGCATCGCTGACACGGAAGTTGAATTGATCGTAGTCAATGCCCTCCCAGTACTTGAGTTCGTCTGGTGCTTCGCTGTTCGCGTAGTGCTCGAGGCGCTTCAACCAGGGAGAGAGCCTTTGTACGGTCTCGGGACCATTCACATCATGGCCTGCAGCAAGGGCGTTGTAAGCGCCCTCCAATGCTTCCAGGAATAGCCGATAGCCCATCCCATCTGCTACGAAATGATGCATCAGCACCAGCAGATAGTAGTCGCCGCTTTCCGAAGTTCGGAAGGCTGCGACGTGAACAAGAGGCGTGTGACCGTCAAACCGGAACATGTGTTGACGTTTTGCCGAGACGGTCTCGATTGTCCTGCGCTGGTCTGGGCCGGTCATCCGGACGAGATCGATCTCCTCCACGATGCGCTCAGTCGGACAAGGCCCAATCCCCAGCCGTAGTCCATCTTGGGTTCGGGCAACGCGCAGCCTGAGCCCTTCGTGCCTCTCGATGACATGGGCGAGAGCGCGGTCCAGGATCTTGATGTTCAGGATGCCGCCGCGCAAGAAGAACAGATCGCCGATGTTAAAATGCTCGTCAAAACCGAGAAGAGAATTCCAAAACGATATTATGGGGGGCACAGGCAGCAAGCCGTCCGCGGAAGCGACGTTGTGGGGTGCCGCCTCCGCTTCCCCGGCCGCCAACTCCCTGATGGTTGGTGTTCGATAAAGTTGGTTGACGGTGAGATTCAGCCCGGCTTTGCACGCCAGCGTGACGCAACGCACGCTCAGAAGAGAATCGCCGCCGATATCAAAGAAACTGCTGTCGATTCCTACCCCCTTGGCGCCTAATAGATCCTCCCAGATCTGAGCAAGAACTCGTTCGTTCCTGGTGCGGGGCTCGGCAGATGGACTGGTTCCTACCTCGCGGTAAGGAACGGAGGATAGGCGAGCACGGTCTATCTTTCCGCTCGTCGTCAGGGGAATACTGTCAACCAACCTGAAGGCTGCGGGAACCATGGCAGATGGCAGCCTGTTGCGCAGATGGGCGAGAATCTCTCCAGCGCTGAGATTCTTGCGAGCGGGCACCACGCTCGCCGTCAAGCGGCGATCGTCATCGATGCCTTCTGCGAAGACCGCCGCCTTTGCGATTGCCGGATGAGACTCAAGGGCAACTTCGACCTCCTCCGGCTCGATGCGGAAGCCCCTCACCTTGATCTGGTTGTCCGATCGGCCGCAAATCTCAAGAAGGCCGCTGGTTGAGATGCGTGCGATGTCCCCACTTCGATAAAGCACGTTGTATTGTCCGCCATCATACGGATTCGGCACGAAACAGCGATCAGTCCGATCTTGATCCCGCCAGTACCCAGCGCTCAGGCAGCGGCCCGCGATGCACAGTTCGCCGGCGGCTCCCACAGGCACTCTCCTCAATCGTGAATCGAGCACGTAGAGTTTGACGTTGTCGATTGGCCGCCCCACTGGGATGAGCGCCGAGTTGTCATCGGCATCCGATGTTTCGTGCACGGCTGCATTGGACGCACATTCCGTCGCACCATAGAAGTTCCACAACGGCACGCCCGGAAAAGCCTCACGCCAGCGAGCGGGCAGCGAGGAAGGCATCGGTTCGGCACTGCTCGTGACCAATCTCAAGGCGGTCCTTTGCGGTTGCCGTTCCTGGGACCCAATGAGACCGGACAGGACTGGCGGAGAGGCAAAAAAGCGTGTCACGCGATGTTTTGCCAAACTGCACAACAACAGATCCGGATCTAGCACCTGCCCTTGGGTGAGGATCAGCGTGGGCACACCTCTCAGAAGCCCACCAAAATACTCCCAAGCGGACGCAACAAGACAGGCGGACTTCTGGATAACCATGACGTCGGTACCATCGAAGGGAAAACACCGCCACATCCAGTTCAGCCGGTTGAGAATGGCCGCTTCTGGTATAAGAACTCCCTTCGCGCGGCCCGTTGAGGAGGACGTGTATATGAGGTTCGCAATTCGGTGATCCGACGGTGTGTCGCTAGGCGCGAAATCATCCCTCGACACACTGCACGTTTCTAAGGTCAACAGACAAATCGACGGTATCTCAAAGCCAGGCTTCGTGATATTCGCGTGAACCAAGAGCTTTGGCTCACTATCTCGCAGGATATGTTGGATCCGATCACGCGGATATTCCGGAGCTATCGGCACAACAACAGCATCCAAGCCTCGCGCCGCAAGCATGACAGCGGCAACGTCCGGCGATCGGTCAACAAGCATGGCGACCAGATCGCCGGCCCCCACCTGCATATCCCGCAGTAACGAGCGGATAGCTACTACGCGCTCACGCAGCTGGCCAAACGTGACCTCCCCGAACTCGCCAAAATATGCTACTTTGCCGTGATTAGAGACGCTGATCTGCTCGAAGGCTTCAACAAGCGGACATTCAGATTCATATCGTTGGGTCGACCCATCCAGCGAATCCAGTATAGTGAGGTCTGAGGCGCTGAGGCAGCTTAGTTCCTCAATGGGCACAAGCGGTTTATCAACGCAGGCGGCAATCAGACAGCGCAGATTGTTGGCCATGCGAACAGCCAGATCAGTCGAGAATATGTCTTCCGCATACGCCAGCTGGAGCGCAATTTCATCGCCCTGATCTTGCGCGTACAGTGTTAAGTCGAATTTAACATAGCCTGTGTCGTACTCGCGGAATGTCAGAGCCAACTCGTCTTGACCAAGTGGCTCGGCGGCTTCGGAGTACATGTTGAACATGACCTGGAAGATCGGTGATCGCCCAGGTTCGCGACATAACCTTGTATCCCTGACCACCCATCCGAATGGATAGGCCGAATTTGCGATGGCATCGCTGACCAGGCCCTGGATGCGCGTGGCATGAGCAGCAAAGGATTGACCGGCATCGATCGCGGCACGGATCGGCAGCATATTCAGGAAAAAGCCGATGATGTCGGCACTGCCAGGTTGATCCCGTACAGCGTGTGGCATGCCGACGACAATATCGTCCTGACCGCTATACATTCGTAGCAGCAGCTGGAAGCACGCCAGCAGTGTTGTCGACGTGGTGCAGCCATTTCGGCGCGCGAATTCTCTTACCCGACTGGATAACTCGCTGCCAAGCAGCACTGGATGCGAGGCGCCGCGGTATGAATTAGTCTGCGGGCGCGCTCGTCCCGTTCCAAGCGAAAGCACCGGCGGATCATCACCAATCTGACGACGCCAATAGTGACGTTGGTTCTCCAGCGCCTCTGGAGAAACGTGTTGTTTTTCCCACGCCGCGTAGCCCGAGAGTGATGCACGGTTTTCTGGCCAAGGCGCCACGGGATCTAAATATCTCTGCTGAAGATCTCTGAGCAGAACAGAAATCGACCAGGCATCGAGGATGATTTCGTGAGCGGTGATCAATATGAGATGATTGTCGGGACCACACTGGACCATGCGCGCGCGAAACAAGTGGCCCTGTGCGAGATCGAAATTTTCTTTCAGCTCCGTTCGCCGAAACTGTGCGATGAGCTCCTCAGCCTCGGAGGAGGTGAGATGAGATGCATCGATCAATTCAAGATTGGTGCATGGCGAAGCATCAAAGCATTGAACCGGACCGTCTTCGTCGATAAAGCGCGCCGAAAATGCCTGGTGGGCATGAATGACCTCGGTCCAGGCGCGATTGAACCGAGCTAAATCGATGTTTCCCTTAATCCGCAGCCCGCCTTGAATGATGTAGTTCCGCGCAGATGGATCGAGCTGTGCCAGAAACCAAAGGTGCTCCTGGAGGTGCGTCAGAGGTGATCGGTTTAGCTTTCGGCAGGTCAAAGCCGTGCATGGATTGAACTCAGTGCGAGCCTCGATCGAAGCGGCAAGGGATCGAATTGTGCCATTCAGGACCAGTCTGAAATCCGCTCTCACTCCGAGCAAGGTCTGCAACTGTCCCAATATAAGCATTGCGCGGAGCGAGTCTCCGCCAAGGCTTATGAATTGGTCATTCACACCTATGTTCTCGATACGCAAAATGCTGGACCAGATTTGACGTAGCCGGACCTCGAGGTCTGATTGCGGCTCCTCGAAGGGCGTTGATAATAACGGCCGAACACTCCCCGGGTCAGGCAATGCTGCAAAGTCGACCTTTCCGTTCCTGGTCAGTGGAATACTGCTGACGCGGATGATTCTTTCCGGAAGCATGTAGCTGGGGAGTGCCTCAGCAAGAAAATTCTGAAGGTCGCTTTCCGCCAGTTCAGCTGGAGCCGACACATACGCTACCAGCCGCCGCGATTCGGCTTGGGCCTCCGACCCAGCTATATCTCGCGCCGTAAGCTTTACACCTGCGCAGGCAGAGGCGACTGCGACGGCGCCATGCACCAAGGGATGAGCGGACAAACGAGCTTCGATTTCTCCCAGCTCAATTCTGTGCCCGCGAATTTTGACCTGACGATCCCGTCGACCTAGACATTCCAAAAGGCCGTCGGAACGGAGGCGCCCAAGATCACCGGTCCGATATAACCGCTGGAAGGACAGGTCGTTTGAGAACGGGTTTGGCCCAAACGCATCCTTGGTGCGGACATGGTCATTGACGTAACCGGCAGCGACACCGACGCCGCTAACACAGATTTCGCCGACTTCTCCTACATTGCAGAGCCGTGGTCCGTCCGCGACATAAACCTCAACGTTTTGAATTGGCCTGCCGATCGACACATAAGGCTCAGCCAGCGCAGGCGGCACAGAAACCAGATGATGCGTCACGCCGTCGGCGCACTCGGTCGGCCCGTAATGATTGAGAATGGAAACGCGGGGATACAAGGCGAGCCACGCACGCGCCAATCCGGGCGTTAGAGGTTCTCCGACCGTAGAAATAATCCGCAAGCCGTCCATGGCTCGCTCTGCCGCGGCAAGCGATTGCAGATATTCAACAAACACTGCCAACATCGACGGAACGAATTGGACGACCGTAGCGCCGCATCGTTGAATTGCTTGAAGGAGCGATGACGGCGATCTCAGTGTCGCATCATCGATGATTGATGTAGAGGCTCCGACGCAAAGCCCAGAGAGAAGCTGCCAAAGCGAGATATCAAAGCAGTGCGATGCCGTTTGCGCGACGCAATCCGTCCGAGTGAGACTTAGAGCATCGATCTTTGCCGCCAAATGATTGTTTAGGCCGGCGCGCTCGATCATTGCGCCCTTAGGCTGGCCCGTCGAACCAGACGTAAACAGAATATAGGCAAGTCCATCCACGTTCGGCGATGGCACAACAGACGAGGTCTGCACCCGGCGCAGTGCCGCCTCTATAGCTACGAATTGAGGAGCTGCTTTGCTGCTCTCCTGGAATAGGCTGAGCGATTCCGGCCGGTCTCGGCCCATCAACAAAGCGCAGCGGCTCTGCTCGATCATGAATGATGTACGGGAAGCCGGCAGCGATGGATCGAGCGGTAGGTAAGTTGATCCAGCTTTCAAAATTGCGATGACCGCCGTCGCCCAGTCGAGGTTCCGCCCTCCCCAATAGCCGACAACCGCGCCGCGAGCACCCTGCTCTCGTAAGGTCCTTGCAAGGGCATCCGATCTTGATCGTAGCGCCTCATATGTGAGTTCGTCTGCGCCGCGCCTCAGCGCAACTCTCTCCGGATCCGAACCTGCAAGCCGATTGATCGCCGTGATCGCGTCAACCGGTTGACGTTCCATAGACTGCTTCTTGGCTGATTCATTTTCCGTAGTCACGCGCCCCGCCATTCGTCGCCTTCTTCGGCGCCCGAATCGGAACGCCGGAGCTCGTCATCGAGGTGTGCATGCGCAGCCACCCTGATTCCGCACGTCGTAAGGTTTTGTCCGTATGAGCTTTCCGGTGTTCGCTTCTGGCTCGGTGATCGGCAGAGGAACAGGAGGACGCTAGGACGGCGCGTCCACTTTGGCACCTACCAACTCCTGTAGTGGACCTGCCATCGTCTGCATGGCCCTCGCAATCAACGCGCCCACAGGCTCGTTACGGCTTGTGATGAGCGTAGTTGTCCGATTTCCCGGCCCTTGAGCCGGCACCACCAACCCATCGAGAGCGTGTTGGCCACCCCGGCGATACAGCTTGTACGGACGAAAGGCTTCTTACCGTAACCACCGCCAGACCGATGGTGTTCAAGCCGGTGATCGCCGCAACAGGGCCCCGGCGGCGCCTCAACATTACAACGAGTTATCGAAGTTCGCAGCAGCAGTCCCAAGCACCGCCTTGAGGTCATCCAAGTGCTGGCACCGGCAAAGCGCCCGATCACCTCGTCACCTAAATCCGAATAGCTCCGCCTATTTGGCCGTTAGTCAACGGAGATTGATTTATGACTTTGGATAACGCGAGCTGGAAACCGAGGCGTCGTATCATCGCGTAGCGCCCCGGGGGCGAGCACAAACCGCTGTGGATAGGGGCCGAGGGCATATTTCCCGAGCGGCGGACGGTTGAACTGTTGGCCGTCCGCAGGGACGAATGGCTCACGGAGACTTCGATCGACAGAGACGCAGCCTGCCCACGGGCCTCTGCGGCAGGATTAATCCATCGCAATGCGCTCGCCAGACTTGCTTGATGAGCTACTCGACCACTTTATACGGCCTTTGCGGTCTCGGGCGCGGCATATTCCTTTCCGCTTGAGATCATCTGGTGAAATGCGAGCGTCGCGTCCTTGCTCCCGATCGGCAGACTTTACAAATCAAGCGGTCGGATTTTGGCGCTCTCCGCTCAGGGCCCGTCAATTCAACGATGCTGGAGTGCATGAGCAGCATCATCCAGCCCACAATTCTCAGCCTGCTGATGCTTAGTTCGGCTTCTGCGGTCTGCTCACCGTATTTCCAGGCGCCATTGTGTGTTCCCCCGGGCAGACCGCCGGTACTACATGTGATTGCGACCTTAGTGGCTGGGGGAGACTTGAGACGTTTGGCGTGAGGCTGAGATTTTTGTCTGCCAGCCAACGCGCAACTTGGTGGCAGGTTTGGTTGGGCAGTGCCAGCGCTCGCATGAAAAATGGCCGATGTCACGAGGCCTAAATGCCGCAGCGGGATCTCTCCTGGGAGATCGTGACCGCGGCAAGGCCCAACATCACGTCGCGGTTGATGCCGAAATGGAGGCGATAGAGCCACCAGATTGCGCAGCACCGGTCGAGATCGGAGAGTGCCCGAGCGCGCTTTATTGCTGCTGCGACCCGCGCTATTGGCTTCATGACACGTCTTATCTGGAAACCTGAACGTCTCGGGACCAGTGCTCTAAATTTGGTGAGTTTTGGTCGGTGACGGTCCGCTGTCGCGCGCATGCGTCGGCAAAGGATTGGGAACTGAGGTTCATGTTTGTCATGGCATTGCGCGTCGAAGCTTGATGGGAACACGCATATGTGCATCCGACCTTTCCGTAACCTTACGATGCAAGTACTGCTTCCCCAAACACCCAGATCTGGTAGTGACAATTGACAGCACTCTTATGCGATAGTTACGCGGTGGCGCGCGTTAGTTCGCAGACCCGATGCTGGCGCATCGAACCGATCGGAGTCGATGGCGTTGGCTGCACCTCGGAAAACGGCGTAGGCTCTGGCGGCGCGGGCCCGGAGCCATGTGAGATCGCCTCGACTCATCGATGGCCGGTTGACGATCCTGAGCTTATTCGCGCCTGATGAACCCGCTCCTCAGCCGTTATTTGGAGACCGTAATCCACTGCGACTTCCTGCCGCTGTGGCGATGCGGTCAACGAATGTGTATTCGTCATTTGAACAACTCGCCGGCCGACCACCTCATCGATTGGACACGCGATATGGCCAGGGTATACGGCAAAGCTGCCCGCCCACAACACTGGTCCGGCACGGTCGACAGCACGTTGCGCAGCCTGATGCGGCCTTCACGAATATTGAGGCCAAGTGAATACGAATTTGGCGCGCACCACGCACTCTCTGAGGCCGGTGCTTCAACTGAACAACCTACCAATGCATTATCATGCTGTGCGCACACGCATGCTCTAAGACCGATTTTTCTGGTCGCGATGATCGGGCTCGCTGAAGTCTGTACTTGCCCCCGCCTATGTCGATAGAGAAAATACTTTGTGCCAGGCTTGGGAGCGATCGGTTTCATTTTTGGCTGCGCGCGCTGATGGGCGGTCAGCGGCCGTCAGTGAGCAGGGTCCGCACGGCCACAACAGCTGCCGCTTGTTTGTGAATTGCCGCACAGGTTCGTCAGCTTTTGGAAAGCTAGCCTGAGTACAGAGCCGTTAGGGTTAGCGAGGCGTGGTAGGGACAGCGCCTTACCAGAATGGGACAGCGCCGAGTCACGTTCCTGCTAACCTCAATCTGCAGCGCAGGCGCGGCAGGGATAGCGCCGATCCAGTCCCAATCGACCGGCGCCGAGTCGCGCCCGCGCTGCTTCCGCTGTCGGAGAAACGACCCTGGTAGCCGCACTGTCATGCTTTTTCAGGCACGGACACCCGGTTCGCTTGTGCCGGGGGAGATTGACGACGTTAATTTAGCGGCGCGTGTGGTCTTTCAAGCGATCGCTTCCATGCCTCCCGTCTTACACCGCCAACATTCTCGGGCTCTGTCATGAGCGGCCGCGTGTAAGCCTTTTTCATGCAGCGGAGCGGTTTAGTATGCTGGGCACCTCCAATTTCTCCGCGAGGTAGCGGACCAGCGTAGAAAGTAGCGGACGATCCAACCAATTCAGGTAGGTGATTGGCAGTCGTACTAAGCCTACAACTTTGCAGCACCCTGAACGGGGCAACGTGTCAGGCTTGATACCGAATCGGGCAAGGCTGGCACAGTTAGCGGCGCGTGGCAGGGACAGCGCTTTGCAGGGCCTGAGCGCCGAGTCACGTCGCCGTTAACCTTTGACGTCGCTGGCACGGTAGGGACAGCGTCGTCTTTGAAGGCTTGCCCACCAGGTAGGTGCCCTGCGGTACCTCTCAACCATACTACTTGATAGCACCGCGAGCGGCTTGACCCTCACGGGAGCAAAGGTGGCCAGCTTTGGCTGACCACAGAGGCTTGCGGCATCTGCCAGGAACAGCGCTTTCAGGGTTTCACTGCCCGATCGCCGAGCCACCCGCTAGTTTCGCTAGTATGGCGGCTGGCAGGAGCAGCATCGGATTCTTTCCATGGCGCCAGTCGCGTCTGCGCTGCTCTCCGTGTTTTGCAACAACTCTTTCCTGACACCCTCGTCGCTCTTGGCACCGCTCGGCAACATCGAAGTCTCTCAGCTGAGTGACCTTGGGGTATGCCGGCCCGCGGCGTTCGAATGGTCCGGACAACGCCCAAGCCGAAACCTCTCAGCTAGTCTCAAGCGCGCGCCGAATCCCAATTCGTTCGGGCTCATACATCATGGGTAACGATACGCGTGGCCATCTGTTCGACTTGATAGTGGCGGATCCAATTCGCGACGTCTCGCCGCTTGCCCTCGCGGTATCGCCTGCGCGTTCCAAGTCGACACTGCGAGACTTTGCCCTCTGGACGCCACTCTTGTGCAGTCAATGGCTGCTGCCAAAGTAGGTTGCGACTTGCCGTACCGCGTTTGATTTGAACTGGTCGTTATACTTGATAACCCGACCGGCGCGCGTTCCTTGAGCCTCAGCTAAGAGAGTTCGCCGTCGTGCCTCTTGAGCGGACGAGAGTGGGCGGCGGCGATCAAGGTGAGACTTCGCTCTCATCCTGATTGTCGCCCCATACGAGAGAGCCTAAAATTCCTTATCATGGCTGATGGCGGCGTGCGGAACGTCCACAAAGATGTTGTACCGGTAGACGAAATTCTCTGAGTCCAGAGAATGAACGAGATTAGGGTCCCTGAAACGCGCTGTCTGCGCTGATCCAGGGATAAAGACCACTATAACCTTGGCTGAACGGCTGTCGCTGCGATCGCGATAGTTTGCGCCGGCTCATTTCATCGGAGCTGCAACTCCATTTCGATCAATGGAGGAGCATCGCCTCGCTCGGTCAGCATCTTTGCTTGCCTCGAGGCGGTTCGTGCGAGTTGGGCAGCGGAATCGAACCGCTGCCCAGGCAGCAGTTCGGGTGAGCTTCGGCCAGCGCCCGGAAAACCTGCGCCGCCGCGAATTGAAAGACGGTCGACATACCGGCGCTTGTACGGGCCGCCCCAGTCGCGTCCGGGAAAGACGATGCGGTGGCACGCATCGAATAATTCGATCTAAAACCTTCCAATCCGGTGATGTTTTTAGGTAGGTTATAGCCAGTGGTTTGATGACCATCGAAATGGCTGCTTTCGCGCATGAGAGCTCGTGCGCTTGTGGCTTACAATGTGCGCCGGATCCGCGTCCAGCGCGGTATTCCGCAAGAGCAATTGGCTTACGATGCAGGAGTTGATCGCTCCTACATGAGCGGACTTGAGCGCCAACAAGCGAACCCGACAATCGACCTTCTCGATCGCCTTGCCGAGACGCTCGGCGTAGCTGTCTCCGAGCTATTTGTTCGGCCATCCAAGGGCGCGCCGCCACCTGCAACCTTACCTAAAGGTCGCAAGCCGAAGCCGGCGCGCGGCAAAAGGACTTAGCCCCTGACAAACGCCAGTTGAGACGCAGATCTTGTGCGGTACTGGCGCAGGTATCACGCTCCCACGAGGATTTCGTGCGTGGCCGACCCATGATACGCGGCTATCCGGCTATGGGCATCGAATAATGTGATGGATGTTCATTCTGGCGCCGGAGCAGACAATGGCGACTCAAGACGATGAAGTTCCTTTAAATGCCATCCGCGCGTTTGTGACCGTTGCCAGGGAAGGCAGCGTCACGCGCGCGGCCACCACTTTGGGAACAACGCAAAGTTCGGTCAGCCGCTATTTGTCTGTACTGCGGGATTATCTGGGTGCTGATCTCATCGAGCGGCGTGGACGGCGCAGCGATTTGACCGAGTTCGGGAGGCTATTCGCAAACGCAGTGTCTGAACCGCTCGAAACCGTGAGCTTCACCGCGAAGAGAATGCGACGCCGTGCAGGCGCAGGAACGAATCGGATTGTGGTCCGCACGTCGCTATCAACCTTTGCTTTCTCTCTTCTTATCCCAAATCTGCAGGCTTTCTCTTCTGAAGCGGGTGGCGTTATCGTGGACATCGTCAGCTCGCTGGCGCCGCCGACATCTTCGGATGATTTCGATATTTTGATTACACGGGATCTTTCCGTCGTCGAACCCGCCGACAGTTGGGAGATCTACAAAGAGGAGCTGGTGTGCGTCGGGCCGCCAACTCTCGTCGGGGGCAAAGAGCTCTCGATTGTTCGCGCAACCCCTATACTGAACATCACATCACGTCCCGACATCCTGCCGACATGGCTGAGGGCCATGAACCTGTCTTCAAGTGACATACGAGCGGGCGCGCGGTATGATCACAACTATCTTGCTTTGCCGGCCGTCATGACAGGAAAATGCCTTCTTGTCGCGCCGGAAATCATCGTCAGTGATCTCGTGCGAGGGGGCGCTTTGCAAATCATCCCCGGCACCCGCACTCCAAGTGGCATGCAATATCGCGCCTATGCCGTAGACCGCAGCGCGCACCCCGAGATCGCGCGTTCTTTTTGCCGATGGCTGGCTCGTCTTTGCAAAAGGGTCGCACTTGGGCAGGCTGCCTGACGTCTAGCGGCGCCCCCTCGATCCGGTACAGCGGGAGATCAATGCTCAGGTCGAGAACGCTCAACTCAAGAAAACTATTCGAGCACAGTCTTCAAACCTTAAGGAGATGGCGCCGCTCTGGTGCAGCAATCAAGACGCCAACAATGAGGGATCGGAGCGCAAAGACTTTATCCTGGCCGACATCGTGCCATGGCAGCAGAAGAATTGGCTGACGGAACGGAAGGTGGGTCTTTTTATTTGCGCCGCACCCCTTTACTTGTCATCCCTGCCCCTGCGTTTGCTAAGCAATGCTCGCCAGCGAAGGCGCATGAGGCGCCGCCCCAGCTTAACAAGTCGAATGGTTCGGCTGCGCAAATCGCCTGTTTTCCAGGCGCGCTCGGCAATACGATGGTTTCCAAACAGGCCTTGCGCGATTTGGCGATAGCTATTTCCTTCGTGCCATCCATCCACTGCGCGCAGCGCAAGGATCAGCCGACGCTGCTTCAAAGCAGGCAAAGCAAGAGGAGGCATTCCGAGCGCCCGACGCTCAAGGGCGAGCCAAAATCGACGTGCGGCACCTAGGCGAAGCTCGAAATCGGCGTCGACCGGCAGATCAACGACGACAGCATATCCGCTCGCCGGAAGCTCTCTTAGCCAAAGGCGATGCCTCGTGCCCCCGAGCGGCACGCTCGCATGCCAACCATCCGGCGCACGGCGAAGCTCGCTGCCCGGCAGATTGTCGAAATCGAGTTGATAGGTTTTGGGCGCAATGCAGCTCGTCGCCCGCACAGCCAGTACGGTCGGCAACACCTCGGGTGCCCAGAAGACTGCTTGCTTGTCGAAGGTCTTTTGCGGATCAGCAGGAAAACGAGAGTCCCCACTTGCGTCGGAACTCGCCCGCCGCTGCGCTTGAACGTTCGCGGCGAGATAGCCGCTTATAATCCTCTTGGTAGTCGCGATCCCGGCGCAGCCACTCCCAGGCCAGGTCGGCAGCATCCGCCTTCTTCAGGCCGCTGTACGCTTCCTCAGATCTCCAGTCAGTATCCGGCATCGCACCTTTCCCGCACAATCTTCAGACGCGGCGAAATGCATCCGATGATTGTGGCCCTTTCCGGATGCTTGCTTACCGTGTGCGCGCCTTGCACGCACTTAATCGATGGAATGATCGACTTTTGCGATCGAGACGTATTCCGGCGACCCTGACATCCGCGCTGATCATTGTTTCGGCCAACCGCTACGTAGCAGATCGCGATAGCCGTGACCCGCTAGCCACTTGGCCCGAGTCAGATGACTTTCGAAGGTGCGTCGCGCACGATCCGGTTCAACGGTGGGGTCAAGCCCAAGCACAATTCGCGCGATTTCGCGCCAATCTGCCTTGTCAGCGTCCGCATCAAGCAGTCGCATGTAGGCAACAGCGTGCTCCCTGTCATATGACGTGAGCTCGTCGACGCTGGGCGCCAATTCTGCGATCTTCGGCTCGGCCGGCACTGCCTGAAACTCCTACCCAGCTGAAAAATCTACCGAAATCAGAGCAACATAACTAATCTGAGATCGTTTTGACACCCGTCCAATGGTCGCACGCCGACTTCCTTTTCGCGCTGAGATGGCAATCGCATATCGGCTCACATTCACCTGGTGGCTCCATCCTGCGCTTTCTCTTTTTCATCGCAGTCCGTACTGCAAGCGATTGCAGATGTGCGCTGTAACTGGGTTGTCCTTGCTGTTCCTGGCGGAAGGCGTGGTGGTCCGTGGTGACGGGCCCGGTCGCACTCGTGAAACGCAATAACCAGAACCGGCCAACTGGAGAATATTCGTTTCCTTTCGACCCACAGTTGAACATTCGTCCTATATAGTCGCGGTCTCGGGAAAAACGCCGCAGGTACCTCTGGGCGCTATTTCTTCTCTGCCGCAAATGGCAAGCTATTGCCCCGCGAGAACGCTTGTGATGGTCAACGAGAAGACCGGCACGCGCTAGCTGCGTCTGTATCTCACCGTTGCCTGTTTCCTCGAAGCAACTGGGGAGGACAGCCACTACTGCTGCGAGCTTATCGTAATAGTCTGTCTATAACCAGTGGTTTCATAATCATCGGAATGGCTGCCTCTGCGCATGAACGCTCGTGCGCTTGTGGCCTGGAATGTGCGCCGGATCCGCGTAGAGCGCGGCATTCCGCAAGACCAATTGGCCTATGATGCCGGGATCGACCGCTCATACATGGGGCGCATTGAGCAGAAGAAAGAGAACCCGACTATTGATCTCCTGGAGCGCATCGCCGCGACTTTGGGTATTCACTTGTCCGAATTATTCACACAGCCGGCTAAAGGAGCAATGCCTCCTAAGCCGATGTCCAGAGGGCGCAAGCCGGCAAGGCTTGGCCGAAACAAGACGTAATTATTGAGCGAGCCATGTTCGGCTAACGCTTGGGCGGAATCGAGCCGGAGCGGCCCACCTGCTTCATGAATCTACAGCCGGCGCTTCCGATCTCCTGCTCCAGCCGATGTGGCCCCAGCAGGGTTCCTGCTTAGCGCTCCATCGGAGCGGCCTATTATGAGGCCGAGCATCTTCGAAATGACGTTTGAGCCCCTCGCGTAAACCTACCGAGGGCCGCTTGAACCCGACGTTTTCGAAGAGCCTGTTTGGGGTCGACGGTGCGGTTCGGGCGATGGCAGCCCGAACCGGGAGTCCGCGAGGGTATGGAGGGGCTTTGCTATCCTGCTGCGCAAGAGCATGAGAGCAGATCCGTCCTCCAGAGCTTTCGGTTGGAGGATCAAGCTGGTGTGCGCCTCGAGGATGGGACCTTTCCGCTGGACGAAGATCGGGAAGGTGTGGTGCCCATGCAGGGGCGCAATTTAGGGGCTGCTGGAAAGGCTCGACTGACGGATTGTTTATGGGACACGTAAGACGCAGGCACCATCGCGAGCGCGATAGTTTCAGCCGACGCCGGGCGCTGTGAATCAAGGCCATCCGACGCATCGCGAGATGGTGGCGAATATGCTCTGAATTGGGTGTGAGCTACGCCGGGCCTGACTATCCCGATACGATGAAGGGGATGCTGCTCGCGCAGCGAGAACCAACGGATGCATCAGATCATCAAAAATGCAGCGTCATCGGTTTGACCGGCGAGCAGAGACGATGCCTGAAGATTAATGCTGTTGGGCCTGGAAGAAGCCTAGCAGGTGGCAGCTGCGTCCGTTAGCCGTTCCTCGCGTAAGACCGGCCGCTCCGCTCGACATTGCAGGGCCGCAACTTAGTCTTGGGTTTCCAGGCGTTGACGTGATCCGGGAGGTGCCGACAATGTCAGGCAGCCTTTGCCGCCCTTGATTTTGGCCTTTTCTCGTGCGGTACGCGGGCGTCAATCGCAAGCTGATCCATCATCCAGTGAGGGCTGCTGGATTTGCTGACAGGGTACGGCTCAGTCGCGCGATTGTCCCAGATTACGACGTCGCCTGATTTCCAGTTCCAGAACAGGGTGTTCCGGGGCGCAATGAGATAGGATTGCAGCCGTTCAAACAGTCTTTGGCTGGGATAGCGCTGCAGGCCGACGAAGTTGTTCACGGAACGACCGAGCGATAGCATGCGTTCGCCGGTCTCGGGATGAACACGAACAATTGGATGTGTCGTTTCGTAGATCGTTCCAGTGGATACGCCCCACCAAGGCCGCTTGTTGGCTTCGGTGGCCCTCTCTGTCGTAGTGAGATCAGATGCGACGAAGCTCACAGCCCAGAGGTTATCTGCGAGCATCCGCAGGGGATCAGGAAGA
The DNA here is from genome assembly GCF_029909975.1 of Bradyrhizobium sp. ISRA430. Classification (NCBI taxonomy): domain Bacteria; kingdom Pseudomonadati; phylum Pseudomonadota; class Alphaproteobacteria; order Hyphomicrobiales; family Nitrobacteraceae; genus Bradyrhizobium; species Bradyrhizobium sp. ISRA430. The sequence continues at coordinate 7,158,605 of NZ_CP094516.1, read as the reverse complement.
TCAAGATAAGCGGCCGCCCTGCTCGACCAAGCAATGTCGCCGCCAAAAGGCGGGACCGCTGCGAGCCGCAGCACCGAAATGGCTGTGCGGACCCGCTCATCGTTCATCTGGTTGAGATGACTGCAGGCGGGATCAGACAGCTCCTGCCGGATCGTTAAACCGCTTATTGTGTCCGCCGTTGTGGGATTCGGTATCAGCGAGCCGAGCCGGAGCACAAAACGCCGCTGCTGTGCATCGTCGAGATGTCCCTGGTCACGGAAGAAGATGACCTTATGCTCTAGCAGAAGCCGGTTGAACGCTACGATGACATCGTCAGGCAAATCGTCCGACAGCGCAATGTTCTTGATTTCGGCACCAAGCCGCTCCGCGTGCTTGATGATGTCTGCTCGCGGAATGACATTTTCAACAGCCATTGTTCCACTCATGACGACGCCTCTTTCTGTGGATGTCTAAAAAAGCTCAGTGGTGGTCGCGTCACGCGACAAACCCGGCAAAACATCTTGATGCAACACTCCCGAATTGTCTGAGCGTGGGTCACCGTGCCGCTCAATGAGACGGCTGAATTCCGATACACACCACCAGCATCTTAGAATCTGACTCCCTCTGCGTGTCGACACGGCTAGTGCCGCTTTCATCGAAGGACACTCGCATATGAGGCCACCAGATCAATTTGCAGCCTGATCAACAGTGCAGATCATAGAGGCAATCCATGTCCAGTCCATGAAACGAAACCAGCTTTCTTTTTGAGCTCGCGCAAAGTTCGCCTCGTCTCAGAACTCATGCTTGGAAAATCCTCGAACAACGACTGCGTCGTGCCTCCATCCTGCACGGCCTCATGCGCACGACAAAGATTCGAACTGGTTCGCGGCATGCACTCGCGAAGCGGATACGACCCGCCGCCCTGAGGAATCTACCTGCAGATGTATATAAAACTATTCACTACTTCAACGGGTTTATAATCATATTTTCGCGACTTGGAGTTGTTCAATGCGCGACTTGTTTCATCAGCTGATCACCTGCTGTCATGCCTTGGACTAGCGGGAGAAGCGCAAAATAAACAGGCTGCAACTTGCGATGCAGCTTAACAACGGACTTAATCCCTCGATTTTCGAGTTTGCACTTGGCACGAATGCAGGTGTCCCGGCGGGTGACCTGCCTTTGGTTCTGCCCGGAGACGTAGATTTTCCTAACGGGGGGCATACCGTTTGGCTTCGTGGCAGTTGAGCACATGGAATAGAAACAGAGCGCCGACCGCCCAGGAATATCGCTCCCCTGTGACAACAAGGCGTCTTTGCGCTCTCAGACTGCAAGCGGCAAATTCCGGCTGGCTATTTTTGCCTCACTATGAGCGACACGACATGGAACGCCACGCCGGATTTCAGATCACAAGCGGTGATTTATCTTCCTCATGATCGCTCTCTCTTACTCACCTCTACCATTGTGAAGCACGTAAATGATCACACACGATCAAGCCCCTCCCATCTGTTCTACGGTGAACTTTGCAGGACGCGAGCGAGCGTCCTGTCTGGATCCGGTGGCGACTGACATGCCTCGCGCTGCCGTGATAGCGCTGTTGGTCGTCTGCGTGTTCTTCGCGGTGCTATGTGTGAGGCTTCGCGCCCTCACTCATGCCCCGCTCGCCGCCCTTCGGCGACCCTGCTACAGTTTGCGCAGCGGTCACGTCACGTTGCTCGGGAAATGTGAAGATGTGCAATCTACTCCATCACCACCAATGAGGCGGCGATCAGCGCCGTGTTCTGCGTGGTCAACCGCTAAGTCAGCGATCTCGTACCGATGCCCGGACTCTTTCCTGACTACAAAGCACCGATCGTCCGGACCGGCGCCGACAGTCGCGAGCTCGCAACCGCGCGCTGGGCTATGCCGTCCTCGCAGCATGCGCAAATGGAGGCGACCAAAAAAGGCGCAGTGAAGCTGGAAGCCAAAGGTAAGCCGGTCGACTTCAAGGAACTCCTCCGGATGGAGCCGGATGGCGGCACGACGAATATCCGTGACGAGAAAAGCAAACATTGGGCGCGTTGGCTGGGTCCAGAGCATCGTGCGTGGCGCCGTTCAACTCCTTCAGCGGCGACATCTGGTTCGCTCTCGACGGTCACTCGCCTGCTTCGCGGGCATCTGGACGAACTGGACTTCGGTCCGGAAGGTCAAGGAAGGCGAAATTACCAACGACCCCTACGCGTTCCTGACGACCGAGCCCAACGCGGAGGTGGGCGCTATCCACCCGAAGGCGATGCCGGTGATCCTGACCACGCCGGTCGAGACTTGGATGACCGCGCCATGGGCAGAAGCCAAGGCATTGCAGCGGCCGCTGCCGGGCGACTCCCTGAAGATTGTCGCGAGGGCGAAGGAAGACGAAGTCTCGTCGACCGCACAAGCCGCGAATCTCTGGATCGGAAACATCGCAAGTGACAGACGAAGACGTTGATGACTTCGCCCGAGAAATGCTGAAGACACGGCGCGGAATCGGCATGAGGCCGCCATTCTACGCCGAGACCGCCAGCATGAAGGGCAAGGAGTCCTGGCCCTTCTAGATCGTGAGGAACAGTTACTGCAACTCGCTGGGCTGCTTTCTCACAAAAGATCACGCGGAACGCGTCGCCGCCACAATGAACAAGGAATCCACGCTGATGGCACAGACGGAGGGCGATCTGATCTCTCATCAGGAAGATGCGGGAGAGTACTACGTTCTGCCCGAAGAGGCGCTGCAATACCTCCCCGAGGAATGGAGAGATCATTTTCAGGCGATGGCGGATGATGGGCGCGTCATCCTTAAGTCCGTCGACAACGAGCTGTCACAGCTTGTCAGGGTCTTGCACTCGTTCGCCGCCGTGGTGGCGTTGAAGCATGTGCAGAAGCGCTTGTCTGCCTACAAGTTCGAATTGAAAATGGAGGCTTTCCTCGAACTTGAGATGCTTACGACAGCATCCCGGAAAAACTACGCAGCATTCACGATCGGGTAGTCGATTTGAGAAACAAACGTTTCGCGCACAACGACGAACACGATTCGGTTTCCAACGCGCTCGAGGTGTCGTTCGAGGACAATCGTTTTGAACTCAAATTTGGACTGTCGCTCGGATACCATATCGGAGGCGCCAAGGAGTGGCCGGATCTCGTGAGCGCCGTCGAGTCCATATATCTCGAGAGGATCGAGAAGCTACTCGCGCGAATGAAGCAGAAGACCGGCCACGAATGGGCCCTCCGAAGCGGTCCGGCGCCTGAGGAGTGACCGAAAATCCGCGGGGCGACGTACGAAAAGACGAACTCCCGTCATTGATCGCGTAAGGGGGCAGCCGCCTAACTAGACACGTTCCCTCGGCAAACGCAGGGTCATATCAATAGTTGTCAAGCCGCTTGTCCGCATTCAGTTTGTCATGGGACGACCCGAAGACGGTAGGGCGCGTCATCGTAACTCCTCCGAAGCTCGCCGTGACCTGACCCGATGCCAGTTGTCCGCTCGGGTCCATTGCGGCGACGACAAAGTAGGTTCGCTTGTTTTTCTCGGAGAGCCACGTCTGCTGGACGACACCCGTGGTCCAGACTTCGATCTCCGGCCCGTACGAGCGGTAGGTGCAAGAGCAGTCGGCATCCGTCATCGTGGCCGTCGCGGACATCCTGAACTTGCCGACGTCGAGGCCCATCGTCGCGAAGAACCGGGCGAGGCGGTACGCGAGAGCCAGGTTGCCGTCGCCATCGAACTTCAATGTCGTCACCGAGTCGTCACGGCCATCGGGCTTTCCGTCGACGACGTGCAGCGGGCCGGCCCAGATCATTTGATCTGTCTTGTGGGTCTTTCGATCGAACCAAGCCTGCGCGACCGGCCAAGAAGCGTCGACGAAGGTACCTGCAACCCGCTTCCCGACGGTCGAAGCGGCACCCGCCAGCAAGCCGCCGATGATGGGCTTGGAGAGCTTGCCTCGCTCTTCCGGTACGAAATCTTCGACCCGGGCGCCAACGGTCGAAAGCTTTTGCTCCACGGCAGCGCGACCGCCGGTGAAGAAACCTTCGCTCACGGGGATGGCAGTGACCGCCAGCAGGCCCAAAAGGGCAGCGGCAGCGGTCGCTCGCCAAGGGCTGTGCCTCGGAGCCGGCTGTTCAAATACCCGCGAAGCTTCGGCCAAGTGGAGAGCGGATGAAGTCATGTCTAGATCCAAGGTTGGGTCGAAGCGGGAATACGCGGCCGAGCGGCACGACCGAGCGCCGCCCAAAACAATCGCATGGGCTATTGAGCCCAGGGACACGCGGCCCTCGGCCCGGCCGTGTTCAACAGTCGGCCTTAACCTCAGTGACCATGTTCACCTCCTCTATCGACTTAGGCGTAGCGTCCAAAAGACATTGGGCCGGACCAGACGGCGGTCAATCCTTCTCACTGGATGGATTTTTTTGATGGGCGCTGAACCGTCCCCTCTTGAAATTGGTCAGTCGCCCACTATCGCGCGGGTCGTGAAGGCGACCTTCTGCGGCGGCCGCTCCTGACAACGTAGCGAAGCTACGTCGACGAACGCGGAAGAGCATCCGTAGCTCATACGTAGGAGAGCATCGGCCTACTCGCAACTTGCGGAAAAGTCCGAGCGGTTTCGACCAGCATCGCCGCTCGATCTGACGGACCGCATCCGAAAAGAAGCTTCCATGCGTGCTTTCTTCGGCTCGAACTATCGCTTCACGGCGCACAGACGCCGGTGCGCGATCTTTGGGACCGGCAGGGTTCGACGAGCGTCTTCAGGCCCATCGATGAGAACGGCTTCTCGGACATCGTCGTACGCTTCCTTCAGTCGGAGCTCGCAGACGCCGGCATCTTCGCCAACCGCGAGGTCGAAGACGGTCGAGTGCCGGGAGCCCCCGTCGGCAAGCGTATAAATATCTTGATCAATGCTGTTCGGCGCCGTCCAGGCGGGGAATCGTTCGAACCGATTACTGCCGTCATCGAAGCGAAGGGGTGCTGGAACGACGATATCTTCACCGCGCTCGAGGCGCAGCTAGTCCGCGAGTACATGATCCGCCTACGCGCACAAGCGGGAATATTCCTGGTCGGCTGGTTCGAGACGGACAAGTGGGATCCCAAAGAGGCAGGACCGCGCCGAAGATGTCGGTGGGCGAAGCCAGGGCGAAACTCGAGGACCAGGCTGCGAGCCTTCCGGGAGGGATCATCGTGCGGCCGGTCGTTGTCGAGTGTCGCGCTCCATCATGACGGCCTCCGCGCGATCCCCGCGCTGTAGTGCGAGGAGCACGGCTGAAGCTAGGACCGGGACGACCGCGCGCGCGAGGGTCATCCGACGTTGAAACACGGCGGCGTCGCGGGCATCGGTGCCAGAAGGGCGGCCGATGTGGAAATCGGGTTATTGCCTTCGGAATCAGTCAACCCGCCCGATCGTGTGATACGTTCCTTGATGTGATCTGGCAGACGTCGCTGGGGAGGGTTTAAGGAGTCATGTTGCAAGGGGATCTCAGCTTGGCCGCGATGGCTTCTGCGCTTGGTCAGTCCCAAGACTATCGTGTCCTTCGACGCTTGATTCCGCGATCGATAGACCACCGGTCTCGACCTACAGAAAGACGAGGTCATCGAACTCGGCATGGTCAAGTTCGACTACGTCGCCGACGGCCGCATCGTCGGCGTCCGCGACGTTTTCGCCTCGTTCAACGAGCCGTCGATACTCGATTCCTGCGGAGGTGACATCGCTCACCGGAATCAGCGACGAGATGGTCGCCGGCCATCGCATCGAGGCAGCCGCCGTCGAATCCTTCGTGCAAGATTCGGTCATCGTGATCGCGCACAATGCCGCCTTCGACAGGAAATTCGCCGAACGGTTCTGGGCCGTGTTCGAACACAAGGCATGGGGTTGCTCGGCGACCGAGGTGGAATGGCGCCACCATGGATTCGCGGGAGCTCAACTTGGCTACCTTCTGAACGGTGCCGGCTTCTTTCACCATGCGCACAGGGCCGTCGACGACTGTCACGCCCTCGTCGAGATCCTTTCCGTCGAACGCCATCCGCGGGCGCACCGGCGCTTGCGGCGCTGTTGGAGCAGGCGCGAAAGAAAACGGTAAGGATTGTGGGCCGAACAGTCGCCGTTCGATCTGAAGGATGTCCTGAAGCGTAGAGGCTACCGTTGGAGCGACGGCAGCGACGGCCGGCCCAGATCCTGGTACATCGACGTCAGCGAGGCGGATGTCGATGTCGAGATCGCCTTCCTCAAGTCGGAGATCTATCTGCGCGAGATCACGCCTCGCCTGCAGACGCTCACCGCGTTCACTCGCTTCTCGGTGAGAACGTAGCGGCCCGGGCGCGTTTGACTTATTCTGTGTGGAATCCGACGCGGAATCGGCGGTGCAGCAGTCAGGTCATCGCATGTGGTGTCGGTCACGGTCCGTTGGGGCCCGTCGAATCATCCTATTCTGGAAGAACAGGCTCTTCACCGAAGGGACGATTGATGACTGCGAGCGCTTCAGGAGCGGCGTAAACTCGGTTGCGTGCGTATCCGGTCCGCTCGTGCAGAATGCCGGCTTCCACCAACTGCGCAATGCCCTTATTTATCTGTGCGGGGGTGACATCGAGCAGTTCGCCAAGCCGCTTCGCCGTCACGACCGGATAATTGTGAAGTTCGTCGAGCGCTCTCATGGCCGCAGATCCCCTTCGGAATTTTCGGCGGCCCCTCCATCGCTCGGATAGTTCCGACAGCGCCGTGCGCGTCCGGATGAGTTCTTCGACGGTACCGGTCACGGCGTCGGCCATGAAGGTGATGACGGGCTCCCATTCGAGCCGTTGTTGTGCATCCTTGAGCGAGGCGTAGTACGTGCCCTTTTTGCTTTCGACGTAAGGTGAAAGGTACAGGGGCACATGCTTCTCCGCAGCCATCATGAGCGGAAGCAGAAGGCGACCGACACGACCGTTGCCGTCCCGGAAGGGGTGCACCGCCTCGAAATGAGCGTGCGCAATCGCCATGCGCGTAATGAACTCTTGCGTCATCTGCTGCATCCCCTCGTTCCGGAGGTAGTCGACCGTTTGCGCGAGGCAATCAGGAACATCGGCAGGAGGCGGAGGATTCCAACTCGAATATGCGATGTCTTTACTCCCGCCGATCCACACGACGCGCGCGCGAAGGTCGCCGGGAACGTCCTGATAATCCGGATCGTCCTTCATCACGGCCCGATGGAGATCCCTGATCAGGTCCATCGTAAATACGCAGTAGCCTTCCTTGGCGGCTCTCGGGATGAATCCGTCCAAGGCGACAGCGTAGTTGCGGACTTGGCGCGTTTCGTCCCGGGCACCGTCGTCGCCGGTCTCCTCGGCGGAAAGCAATCCGTCGAGAGTGCTCTGAGTGCCTTCGATCGACGAGGAACTGACCGCCTCGCGTCTGGTCAGGACCCGGCTGACAATGTAGGGGTCGTTCATCTGGGCCGCGATGGCGTCGACCTTGCCGAAGGCCGCCTGAGCGGCTTCGAGCGCCTTCGTCGCTCCGGGAGCGAACACGCCGTCTTCCGGCGGCGCCGGCGGCACGATCCCGTAATGGGAATCGTAGGGCGGCGGCAGCCGCTTCAGGGTCTCTCGGATCGTATGGCTGAGATCGCTGCGCTTCATGGGAACCCAAACTAAGAGGCCGATTCCCTATTTATATTTTTGGTTTTTATAAAAAACCATAACATGGCGCGATCGCGGGGAGGCTTATTTTGGCTTTTCACAGAAGTGGCGGTTTTCACTGGCTCTCATGTTCTCCATATGTTCTAATGAGACATGGCTGCCGAAAGACCCGCGAGCTGGCGCATGCTGACCCCAAAGCAGACGGAAAAGATGGCCGGCGCCGTCGACAGGAGGCACCCAACGCGCGCCAGACAGGCCCGGCGGACCCGATGCCGGCCGAATACTGGGATGCCTTCCTGAAGGACGCCGGCGCCGACGCCAGACAGGCCGGTCCCCCGATCCAGTCGCGGAGGCTTTCGGAGATCGACCAGCACGTGCTGCGGGTCTCCTGCAGTCGATGCGGCCGCATCGTCGAAATCCAGAAAGCCGATGCCTGCCGGCTATACGGTCCGGATGCGGGCTGGAAGGACGTCGGGCAGCGGCTGCTCGACGCCACCTGCCGCCAGCGGACCGGACGCTACGAAGAGGATGGCTGCTGGCCGCAGTTCGTGTAGGTCGCCGGCGAGTGGCGCCAAAGCACCATCCCACGCCCCTCAGTGGCGGCGACCGCAAGGCCCTCACGAAAGAGCTCGGCAAGGCGCGCGCGATGACAACGATTCTAGCCGCGCAATCCGTCGAGGCCCGCGTCAAGGGCGAAGCTCTTCTCCGGACGGCGGACAAGCTGTCGTGCGAATCCTGGAACGAACGAATGTGGGCCGACGGCGAGCCGATAGATCCGTCCCCTACCATCGACTAGGCCGTGAACGGCGGTTACCGCAAGCAGGCGCAGATCACGGAGTTGAACGCGCTGAACGCCGTCATGGCCGTCGTCCGGTTCAAGCAGCATTTCAAGCTGCTCGACCGTCTCGATGAGAAGACGTCCTATATCTTCGATACCGCGACGATGGAGATCGACTAGGATTATGGTGAGGTTCTCATATCGGGCCGTCGAACGCCTGCCCAAGCAGCTCGAACAGGGCGTCCTCTACCACTCCCCGGAATTCGAGGTTGCGGCGCTTTCCTGCGCCTGCGGCTGCGGACATCGCGTGATGCTCCTGGTGCCCGACAGTCACCAGGTGTCGCAGCAGAACGGGTTCGCGACCGTGCGGCCGTCGATCTCGGTCTGCGATGCGGTTTGCAAGTCTCACTACATCAGCACGTCCGGCCAGGTGCAGTGGCTCGCCGCGTTCTCGGACGCCGTGGCCTCGTCGACGATGCGCAGGCAGATCGCCCGGCACGTCGACCGCGAAGCCGAGCTGCAGACGTGGACAGGTCCGGCAGATCGGTGGCGAGCACGGTTTGCAGCTCGCTCGCGCTGCTGCATTCGCTGGTAACGAAGCGTGGTGCGCTGCTCACCTGCGATCAGCGAGCTTCCGAGGGTACCACAACCTTCAACATGTCATACCTGCCTTATCTGATAGTCCGCGATCGCAAGGCAGTGACATCCGTCAGGCCCCCCTCTAGGAACAATGTGAAGCTCGCCACCGATCTGGTTGCAGTTGAAGGCCCGGCCATTTGCTCGCGCATAACCGAGGCGTCTGACCGCCTGCAGGTCGACCCGAGAGAGCGGTTTGCCCTTCTTACCTTCCTGAGCGTTCTTCTCGATGTCAGCCAGCTCGAAGATACCCCCGCCGCGCATGGGCAATGCAAAATGCCGGCGTAATCGGCCGCAACTTCGTCTGCGGGTCGAACAGCGGTTCGCATCGGCTGTAGCAATCGGCGTACAGGACGCCGGCGAAGGCGGCAAGAAGCTTCTGGAGATGATCGCCTCGTCGGTCGCTCGAGGCGTACTAGACTGCCCCCGGCGCCGCAGGCCCGGTGGCCGGCCATGCCGCACACAAGTGCAGAACCGGCCGGTTGTACACTTGCCTTTCGCCAGGATACGGATGGTGTGGTGAATAGGCCAGCCGGATTTCACCTCCAGCCTCTCGCAGAACGGGCGTATTGGACGGAATGCGCGACGTCTCTAATCCGCGAACAGAGGTTGCTGAGCACGGTTCTGACCGAGCTTTTGTAAATGGCGCCCCCTTGCACTGCTGGGCTGGTTACCGACAATGAGATCTCATCCCGCTCTACTGAGCGCTTGTTAGGTTCGAGACCAATGTCGGCAAGTTGACGATACGCAAGGTCAGACAAAGCGCAAAAGCAGCACTTTCAGTTTGGCATGCCGATTGCCTTGTTACGGCATTATCACCGATCGCTTCCAAAGCGACGGATAGGTAGCAACATATAGCAGAGGCCCGGCTATGTCGCAGGCTGAGGTAGAACGGTTTGTCAAGAATCTAGCGAAAGAGGGTAGTCTGCTGGAAAGCCTTAAGCAGAGTGCTACAGGTCTTGCACCGATTGTAGCGGTCGGAAAGAGCCACGGCTACGATTTCACGCTTGACGAGGTTAGGAGCAGCATCCGAGTGCCAGGCCGACACGAGTTGATGCAGCTCGACGCGATTGTCGGCGGCAAGCAGGACTTGAGCGGTGCGGGCTTAAGCAGGATTGTGCATACCACTGCGTTGGCTAGTTCCACGTCGGAGGCACCTACGAGCGCCGTGCAAGCCGCGGAAGCCGGCCGTGACCTCGTCGCTATCGTTTTACTTATTGTGGTTGTTGTCGCTGTCGCGGCCTAAAATATTTTAACTCTGATCGCATTGGCTCGTCCTCAAGAAAGCGATCCGGTGCGAAGAGAACTGAAAGCACGCCTCGTCAGGAGTGAGATCATTGCTTTCAGGCTTAGAGATGCGGCTTCAGGGCTCACCCGTAACGTATGACGCACACTGCCACCGAACACTGCCGACAGATTTTTGACCGGCGTACCCCCGAGCAACTGCGCACGTTGTCGCACGTCAAGCGCTTCATGGAGCGGCTGGCTGGTGACTTGCAGTTCCGCAGGGCGCTTTCGGAGAACGTTGATTCTCCTCGAGCGGTAACAGAGCGCTACGGCATCGAAGTCGACCCAATGAAGATGCTGCCGCTCTGGCGCGGCGGCTACCTGAAACACCGCTTCAAGCCGGAGTCTACGCGCTGGCCCCTGGCTATGATGTGGGACGAGTTTATCTGCGAGATGTTGCGCCATCGCGACCTCCTGCGCGAAGAGGGCGAGATGTCGACGATCAACCCTCGCTTTCATGCTTGGCGCGAGCGCCAAATCCGGCGCTGCAACGACGAATTGGGCAGAACGGCGGCGTCGGTCACCTACCCCATCATCGCTTTCGAGCTGAGCGACGGCTGCTCCGTCGGTTGCTGGTTCTGCGGCCTCTCGGCCGACCGCTTCAAAGGCTATTACGAATATAGTGAAGAGCATGCAGCGCTTTGGCGCGGCGTGGTTGGTATCGCGAGCGAGATGTTTGGATCGGCAGCCCGTACTGGTTTCTGCTACTGGGCCACAGAGCCTATGGACAACCCACACTACGACCGCTTTCTATTCGACTACTATCAGATCACGGGCGCATTGCCACAAACAACGACGGCGGCCCCGCTCAAGGATCGCGCACTCACCACGCGCGTGCTCGAACTGTTCAAGCGCTATCGCGCCGTGACGAATCGTTTCTCCGTGCTAAGCACAACACATCTCAACCAGATTCACATGGCGTTTTCGCCTGAGGAGCTGATCGGTGTCGAACTCGTCCTGCAGGGCAAGGAGGCGCTGACTGCAAAGGCTTTTGCCGGGCGCGCGCGCGAGCGGAGCGAGAAACTTAGGGCCGCTAACAAAGATGATGCAATCGCCTTGCTGGAGGGCGATCACACGACGATCGCCTGTGTTTCCGGCTTTCTCGTAAATATGCTGCAGGGACGTTTACAGTTGGTGACGCCGGTGCGGGGTAGCAAACGCTGGCCTCTCGGCTACCGCGTCTTGAGTGAACGCTTCTTCAGGACGCCTGACGAGTTCCGGGAGGGGCTGCAGAACATGATTGACCAGCATATGCTCGAGAGTCCGGCTCCCGAACTGCCGATCCGCTTCCGCAGGGACCTGCAATACAAGGCCAGCAACCGATCCTTTCATCTCCGCTCACGCAACATGGAACACCGCGTACTCGACGACATCGCTCCCATTTCCGTTGGCCATCTAATCGCGTACGGCAACTGCACAGCGTCGGAGCTGGTTAGGCAGGTCACGACTGACGGAACGAGCGTGCTCGCAGTAGCCGACCTGCTCGATCAGTTATACGCGGCCGGGGTGATTGAAGAGGACTTAGACGACAGCTTCGCCTGGCAGAGCAGCTGACCTGTCACAGCGCTTTCATGCGGTTAGAGTCTCGGATTTTCTACGCCAGTGGGTCCGCCCGAAGAATTTCATTGTCGAGTTGCCCAGGCGAACGGTGCGTGATGCCCCTGCAGTTCCACCGCGCTGTCGAAGACATGGAAATTTGGAGTGCACGCAGCGGCGGCTACTCGTTCGTTATAAGCTTGCAGAGCCCGACGGGTCCTGGCTTTCGCGGAAGGTTCGGCTACGTCGCTTCGTGGCGTCCGCTTGACCAGAGCCGTGGCTCGATCAGGGTGCTCGGCTCCCCGCTGCAGAGCTTCGCTGAGGCCAAGGACGCCTGCAACAGTGTGCTCAATTACCTGAGAGACTGAACTGATTCCTGGTCGCTGGAAATGGGAGCATCTTAAAGATGCTGCAGTCGCGCCGGGTGCTACCCAGGATGTTCACCGGGTCGGGACGTACTTTGTAGCGATTGAGATTATCGCGGTCGATTTGAGCGGGCGCTACACGTTCTATCCGTCGGACCGGCTTGCTTCCAAATCGACCTCATGTGGATGATCTTGAAGATCATCTGCCGTCCCTCACGCCCGTCGGGGCAAACATGTTCGTCGAAGGCTCGACAGATTTGTTCGCGTTTCCCAATCCGGTAACTAAGCCGTACCTCAGGATCGTGATCCACAAGACGGCCCTAGCGAACGGCTAGGCCACCTACCGGACTATCCACGAAATGATCAGCACTATCCGTACACGGTTGCGAGCCAGAACAGCTTGATGACAAGGGCGGGACAGGTCGTGACACCGTAGTCTCAATAACTTCATGCCGCTGATCTTTGCCGTCCTGCCAGACCTGTTCCGATGGCGATTGCAGGCACTGTACCCATGAGTCCGCTAGTCTTTGCGGGCGTCGCGGTACTCTTCTTCCGGGTAGGCGTGGCGACGCTCTGCAAAGAGTGCGTTCCAGCCAAAGACAAAAGCGACTGATCTGCCCGGGACCGGAAAAAAGCGATGACGCCACAGCAACTCCTAGCCGAGCTGCAGAAAACGACCGAGTTGCTGGACTGGATACTGAAGCTCGTGCCGCCCGGCGGCGGTGGGTCGAACCTATTGTGGGCGCCTCCGGATCTGGAAGCACAATTCAAGGTCCTTGGCATTGCGGGTGGGACGTTTATCGATCGCTACCCCTCGTTTCTGAAGCGGACAGACTGGGTGCACAACGCCTTCGAGAATTGATTTCGAAGTCTCCGGCTCTCCGCCAAACCTGCCGAGCGGGCGCGGGGATCGCGTCCGGACCGTCAACGATGCGGAGTTCAACGGACACGTCTACTCCTCCAGGTCATCACAAGGACTCGGCTACGTGATCGCGTTGCCGATGGGGGCCATGCCGTTAATCTCGAGCGATGCCGAAATGCTCATGCTGCCCGCCGACACAAGTCTATGCGACACGCTCGGAAACGCATTGACCAAAAAGGGGGTTGGAAAGGATTCAGAGCCGTGGCTGCTGCGGCTAAGGCGTCGGCTGGTCCGCTTCTCCAGCCGGCCCGATCTCGCCAGGAGGTTCTCTAAACAGATCGGCTGGCAGTTCGGAATGATGATCCACCGGTACGTTCACCTCGGGACAGCTGACACGCCGGATGTGATCAGGGAACTTGGCGCAATTCCACTCGTCACCGACGTTCGGCGTTGGGGGCACCCACTTGAGGCTGGGCGCAACGTAGATTCTTCGCGATCCAGTTCCTTCTCCTGCATGAGTGCGGGCATGTGGCGGCTGGAGCCCTGTCGATCGAGAAGACAACAGATGCAAGTCGCTTCGAGATGGAATTTGCTGCTGATGGTTTCGCGTTTCGGGAACTGATCGGCTCTGCCGATGGAGATGATGTGGCTATATCGGGCACTCTGGGGGCGTGGCTGATCCTGACCAAGAGACCGCGCCTCGGTCACATCCACCGGCAAGGGAACGCCCCGAACGTCTCCGCGCCTACTTGCGGTCTCGAGAGCAGGAACAGCCGTCAATGACGCGCGCCCTGGAAGTTTGTCGACGCCATGGCGAGTATGCAGAAACGGCTTTTTGAGGAAGCGAAGTCGGCTGGCGTCCTCACCATGGAGTCTCCGCTGTCGCGGTTTCTAAGCATGTGCGCAGAGACCGGCCGGCATGAGATGTTCTACGACCAGCTGCCGCGATGGCTACTATTTGGCGCGCCTTCGCGCCTCTGCCGGGAATTGGCTCGCCTGCCCGTCTGCATGGAGCGAAGGATTAAGAACGATCAGCAGGATGGCCGCGCAAAAAGAGCAGTTGGGGCTAATAAACTGGATGTTCGATGCGGCTCTGGCCGCGCCGAGCAACTCCTTGTCCAGAAAACTTCAGGCCTTTTATGCGAGAGCGCGAGCGGCGACCAATAGTTGACTGTCTGCTTTTCGGCGCTCGTCGACGGATGCTCGACACTTAATACCGGAGGACGCCCTGCGTTCAACGCTCGGCTGGCGCTCTACTTCCAGCCTTCTCGATCACGTCGCAGTGGCGGTGCTGTTTGGATGATACCGCCTCCTGACTTCGCAATCGCGGTTGAGGTCGACGACGTCAAAAGCAATGCGGTCAGTGCGGGCCGCGGAAACAGCCGCGAACGACCCCACGTCTTAAAGAACTCACGCTCTGTCCAGCCTTTGACGGTGCAGCACCGAAGCAGTCGGGCAACAGTCTCACAGCACTTTGCACCAGCGCACGATTGTTAATTTGCGTCGCCTGCACGATTCAGGCCTGCTCTCTCTCCAAGCCAAACAGAATATAGAGGGAGGGCGAGGATGATCGTACGGGCCGGTCACTGTTGCGTTGCTGCTGATTGCCCTAGTTTAGGATCCGAAGCCTTCGCTTCTGGGCCGTGTTCGAGCACAAGGCATGGGGTTGCTCGGCGACCGAGGTGGAATGGCGCCACCATGGATTCGCGGGAGCCCAATACCTGTTGAACGGTGCCGGCTTCTTTCACCATGCGCACAGGCCGTCGACGACTGTCACGCCCTCATCGAGATCCTGACTACCATCCGCAGGCGCGCCGGCGCTGCTAGAGCAAGCCCGAAAGAGAACGGTAAGGATGTCGGCCGAGCAGTCGCCGTTCGATCTGAAGGATGTCCTGAAACGTCGCGGCTACAGATGGAGCGACGGCAGGCCCAGATCCTGGTACATCGACGTCACCGCGTCTCGAATGGCGATCAGGTCAGCCGGATTGCTGGGCTGGCGTTGAAGCGCGGCAAGTCAGTGGACTTCACCGGCTATTGGCAGCGGGATATTCCATAGAATTCCCTTTTCAAGGGTCTGGCATGCTGGCAATATGTTTGTACAATTTCAGGTAGTTAGAACATTGGCATGCGACGATTCCAAAGCACGCTGCTTTTTGTAATTTTCCCTCTAGTCGGGAACGTGATTCTCGCAGTTGCGGCTTTCATATTCAATCCCACTGATTTCCGCGCCAACTTGCAGATGTGTTATTTGACGATTGCCGCCGTGCTGATGGCAACGGTGGTCTCGTTCATCGGCTTTAGAATTCATGATCTAGTCACGTGAATCTAAAGTTCACCACATAAAGTCTGGTGGGCTTTGTGGCAGAAGCGTTTGACGGAAGCCAAGATCTGGTCAGCAGACTTGGTCCATTTGAAGGGCTTCGGATTTTTGTTGTGCAGGTCGATGAAGGTACGGATGTCGGCCTCGAGCTGCTTGACGGAGGTGTGAACACCTCGCTGGATTTGCTTTCTGGTGAGTTCAGCGAACCAGCGCTCGACCTGATTGATCCAGGACGCAGAAGTCGGCGTGAAGTGGACATGATAGTGCGGCCGGCGAGCGAGCCACGCTTTGATCTTGGACGTCTTGTGGGTGGCGTAGTTGTCCATGACGATATGGACAGCGAGCCCCTCAGGGATTTGAGCGTCGATCTCTTTGAGGAACCTCAAGAACTCGACTGCCCGATGGCGCTTGTAGCATTTGCCGATGACGAACCCCGAGGCGACATCGAGCGCTGCAAACAGCGTGGTCGTGCCATGCCGCACGTAGCTGTGCGTGCGACGTTCCGGCACGCCAGGCATCATCGGCAAGACCGGCTGCTCGCGATCGAGGGCCTGAATCTGGCTTTTCTCGTCGATGCTGAGGACAAGGGCTCGGTTCGGTGGGGATAGATAAAGGCCGACGATATCGCGTACCTTGTCGACGAACAGCGGATCGCTCGACAACTTGAATGTCTGGCTACGGTGCGGCTGCAAGCCGAACGCCGACCACATTCGGCGGATGGTGGTGTGGGAAAAGCCAGTTTCCGCCGCCATCGAGCGGATCGACCAGTGCGTCGCGTCGGTCGGCGTCGTCCGCAGCGTCCGCTCGATCACGGCGGCAACCTGATCGTCGTCGATGGTGCGAGGGCGGCCAGGGCGGGCTTCGTCAAGCAGGCCATCACAGCGATCCTTCAAGAATCGGCGGCGCCACTTGCCAACGGTGTGTTCGTGAAGGCCGAGTTCGGCAGCTACAGACTTGCTGGGCAATCCATCCGCGCATCGCAGGATCGCGCGGCACCGCTCAGATAGCGACCGGGCAACACGATGACGACGAACTTGCCTCTCCAAGTACGTCCGCTCCTGCGGACTAAGCACCAACGGCGCAATCGGCCGGCCTCGCACACCTGCATTCGCCACTGGCGCTCTCCTCTCTAGAGATTCGAGCAATCAACTAATGCGACGAATTTGCGTTCCAGACGACTAGGACCAAAGCGAACAGTGCTCGCTCTGCTAATCCAGAGTGGCACTCTGATTTTTGTTTTTGCAGGGATCTACCGAGGCTTCGGACTGCTTTACGGAGACACCCCCATTTCCCTCATCGATGACGGGCAGAGCGCACTTTATTTTTCAGTCATCACTTGGACGACATTGGGCTATGGGGATTTCACGCCGCCACCTGAATTGCGATTGATCGCCGCAATTCAGGCACTGCTTGGGTATGCGTTTTTTGGAATCTCTGTTGGACTTGGAACCGCTATACTTTGCGAGAAGCGATCGTCTATTTCAAAATCACAATCGCCATCACCAGCGGCACCAAGGACAGCACAATAGCCGCAATGCGCGCCACCGTCTTAGACGGGTGATCCCTATCGACAATCCAATGTGTTCGTTCATACCGCCATGCGGTCATTGGTGCTCTCCGACCTGAAATTAAGCCGCACTGGAAGTTGCAATACAGATACTCTCGCCCAACCGAACGGCGAAAGCAATCAGTTTGTTCCGCGTGGAGATTGGCGGGTTCATCCTAAAGTGAGGTAAATTGAGCGATTTTCAACGAAGTAACCAAGAATTAACCATTGGAAAGCGCCTATCAAAAGCGCCTATCAGATGACCTGTCAGCGGCCAAATGTGGGCTCGTTTAGAGGATGATCGACCAGTCTCCAGCGATATGGCCTAGCCTCGCCAACCCGCTCTACGCCCTTACCGTCATGGTTGGACAGGCTGTGCTGGATACCTAGCGTCATGGGCTCCGTGGCCGTCCTGAGCAACGTCCAGCGCCCTCCTATAGCGCCCTCCTATAAAGAGTGCCCCGCTTGACCCAGCGGTTTGGTTTGCGCCGCTTCACGTTGATGCCAGCCAGGTTGTAGGCCGGGTCGAGCATCTTGATGACGGCCTTCACGTGCCGCATCTGCTCACTTAGTTCTTCGTGCTTCTGCCGGTTCTCAAGGATGGCCCCGGCTAGCTCGGCGTGAAGCCGTTCAAGCGTAAAGATGGCCGGGCGGGTGTACGGGTTAGTCGTGAGTCTGTGTCGCGCCATAGTGATCTCCTTGCCGGGGAGATGTGCGCGACATTCAAATTGCTTGTGGCGTTTGCGCCATAATACCGCGCTTTTCAGCGCGGGCATAGAAACGACCGCCACGGTGCTCACCCGGGCTGCGGCACGGTCGTCGTGCGGCGAGACCCGCAACCAGGAGCGGCGAAGTCGTTCAGATCACTACGGTCAGGCTGGTCGCCGCGGCGCGGGGCGAGACGAGCGCCGACCGCACCAATATGAGGTTTAGCTCATTATACCCAGAGTATTAGGTAAAACCAATATCGGCCGATATTGCGTAAAAATCATATCCGTCCTATATATCTTAAATCTCATACGGGATGACCGGCATGATTTTGAAGACAATCAGCGACTTAGGACTTGCCGTCCGGGAAGCCCGCCATCGGCGGAAGCTGACCCAGAAGCAACTCGCCCAGACGCTGGGGACCACCCAGGAGTGGATCTCGCAGTTCGAGACCGGCCGCCTGGAGAATCCGAGCCTCGGAACGGTGCTAAAGGCCTTCGCCACGCTGGGGATCAACCTGAACATCGACAGTGTGCCGGGATCTCTACGGAACGACGACTTGGATACCGGTGATCTGGCGCTCGACGAGCCGAGCTTCCTCAAGGGACGGCGGCGATGAGCAAATTCATGAACGTCCTGATGGGCGGGGTCCCGATCGGCCGTCTCGAGCAGATGGATACCGGCGTCCTCGCCATCGAGTACGCCGATCGTTGGCGCGCGGCCGACAGGGTTCAAATTCCGCTTTCGATGTCCCTGCCTTTTGCCGCCAAGAAGCACACCGGCGCGAAGGTAGCCAACTATCTCTGGAATCTGCTTCCGGACAGCGACCAGACCCTGCAGAAATGGGGACAGATCTACGGCGTGCCGCCGAACAGCGCGTTCGCTCTCAGGACGGCGCGTCGCCCGCGAACTGAAGGCGATCGTCGAACGACGTGGCAATCCAGGAATGATCGTGTCCGACCATGGCACCGAGTTCATCTGCAACGCCATGCTGGCCTGGAGCAAGGACGCGGCCATCGACTGGCACTTCAGTGCGCCGGGAAAGCCGATGCAGAATGGCTTCATCGAGAGTTTCAACGGCCGGATGCGCGATGAGCTGCTCAACGAGACCCTGTTCTTCGATCTGGATGACGCCCGTGCCAAGCTTGCCACCTGGGTTGCCGATTACAATATTCGGCGGCCTCACTCGTCGCTGAAATACCTCACCCTGCGGCCTACGCCGCCCACCTCACCGCAACGGACGACCGGCTACGCAACCCCGACCAGCTCCGCCGATCGTCCGTTGCTCCACCCACGCCAATTGGCGTACAAAACCCCGAGACTCTAACCGCGGCCGGATGAAAGCTCGGCGGCAGGTCAGCACCTCCCGATGAAATTCACTGGCCGCTCTAACTGGTAGGGTTTCATTGTGTTGTTTCGGATCGCTGTTTTCGCGGCGTGCCTTTGCACGCCCATAGCTCGGGCCGTTGCAGGTGAACAGCAAGCTGTTGCGTGTACGATCAACGGAAAGTCTGTAAGCGCGGCGGACTGCTTGGCAGCGCTCACTAAGCAGGTGGGTAGCGCCCCTCCTCCGACAACTGCTGGAGCAAAGCCGACCACAGTATGGGCGCATGCCGCTCCGCTGAAAAGCAGCCCATCTTCCCCTCTCCCCAGCCTAAAACCTAGGCCCCCCGAGAAGGCCTACAATACGTGGCGCTGGGACAATACCCTGCTGGTCCGCAATTCCATGGACAACCTGGGTTCGTTCAAGAGCCCGTCCTCCTTGAAGAAGGCGACGGGCGCAGAGTTCTCTTGGGCTCGCGATGGAATAGCGCATAACGATGTTTGGACCGCGCGTGGGTTGGTGCCAGAGCGCCTGTTCAGTTGGGAAGAGCCCAGCCTCCTGCCCTATATCACTCATGCCCTCATTGTCCGCTACGCAGTGTTCGACCGACTCGCGAACACCAACCCCGCGAAAGCGACAAATAGCGTCGACGATTTGACGGGCGGCCTCTCCGCAGAGCTCGCCTTGGCGAACTTTCTCCAGGCAATGCACTATTTCCGCTTTCTCGCCGAAGAAGACGGCGACTTTGCAGGTCGTGCTAAGAATTGGAAGGTCGGTCTCGAATACCAGCCCTTCGGCAATCCCACTCCAGAGCAGGAAACAGCATCTTCGCATATCTCGGCACGCCGCGGCCGCTCGGCCCATACTGGTTTTTGACCATCTCTCCAAAGTTACGCGTTGAGTATCGGGAGAGCCAGGACGGCGCTGTCGATCCGATCTTTTTCCTGCACAATCAGGTGCTGACTCACGTATGATCTCGATCCTCACGGGTATCTGGGGCTCACTCTCAGCTATCGTAAAGGAAAGCTCGAAACCACCGGCGCGAATGTAGATCCGGTCAAGGTTTCTCTTTCTGCGAAGTTCGGTGAATAGAAGTTGCCGACGACGAGCGCAACATCAGATGCGGAGTTGCAGAATGTCCGCAGAGCCAGACGGCTACACCAAGTGGGTCTTTCCTAAAGAAGGGCCGGGTCATGAGGTCTACACTACCGGGCAAGGCCCCAATGTAGTCGTGCTGCACGAACTGTTCGGGCTCACCGACCCATGCTTGAAGCTCGGGCTTCATCTTGCGCGAAACATTCCTGCAAAGGTGCACCTTCCGTTGCTATTTGGCCCGGTGAAGCCAAATTCGATCGAACGGCTAAAGAATGGTGCCAGGGCCTGTATCAGCAAAGAAATCCATATGCTTGCCCGCAACGAGACGAGTCCAATCGTTGGCTGGTGCCGCGCTCTGTGCGACCAGCTAAAGGCAGACGATCCATCTTACCCGGGCGTAGCGGTCGTTGGCATGTGCCTAACGGGAGGGTTCGCCCTGGCGCTCATCGCGAACGCGTCCGTTCGGGCGGGCGTAGTCGCTCAGCCGAGCCTTCCCTTGTTTATTCACCGGGCTTCCCTTGGCCTCACAGATGACGACGTTTCTGACTTGGTCAAAGGAGCGGACCAGCACGAGGGCCAATGCGTGCTCGGCTTACGTCATGAACGCGATTTCATTTGCCCGTCTCAACGGATGGCTACGATCAGAACGCTACTCGGTCCGAGATTTAAAGAATGGACGGTCCCCGGGTGCGGCCACTCAACGCTGACGGCCGGCAAGTCTGAGGGGGCCCTCCAAGAGACCATCGCCTTCCTGTCAGAGCGACTTGGAGTAGCGGGTAAAGTATAGTTGGGGTTTTGGAGGGGTGGCGATCATTGCTTCGTTCCAAGCCCGTTACCTTCACAAAATCTCTGTCTTTTAGGTCGTGAGCTTGACGAGGCGTCAAATGGCAGCACACTCAACGGAACCTGCACACAAAAAAGAGAGCAAGGCGGACTACGTCTATTCTCTTCATGGGATCAGGACCAACGCGTTCTGGCAAACTCAACTCGAGCAGCAGATTGAGAAGAGTACGGGTTTCGAGGCCGGCGCTCGCAATTACATGCGGTTCAGCACGGTCATGTTCGTGCTCAAGATTATTTTCGCAGCCAAGCCGCTCCGACTGGTGGAGGGAGATCTTCTCGATCTTCAGGAGCGCTACCGCGTGAACGTCATCGCGCATAGCTTTGGTACGTGGCTGCTTTTTAACGCGCTGCGCGAGAACAATAAGTTGCGGGTGCACAATATCATAATGTGCGGCTCGATCTTCCCAAGGGCATCCTCAGCATGGCGGCAGCTCAAGTACGGTACCGGACAAATATCCGGCAATATCGTAAACTTCTGCGGCGCGCGTGATCCATTTCCGGCGCTCGCGGAACTTTTATCACGCGACTACGGCGCTTCAGGTGTCGTGGGCGCCGGCGATCCCACGGTCGAAGACTCATTTCACGACGTAGGGCACAGCGGATTTCTAACGCCAGAGTTCTGCTCAGAGTACTGGATCAACATTCTCGCGTCTAAGAAATATACATTGCAGCCAGCTCCGGTTAGACGGCAATGGTACATCCCGGCAATACTCTGGAGCGCCACTCACCGCGGAGCGTTGCTGGTCGCACTTAGTGCAATCGCGGTTCTGGGATATTGGCTAAATCAATCGGAGTATGCGTGCTGGTGGCGCGATTGCTACGTCGATGTTGTGCGAATTCATAACTTTGGGAGTTCGACGCGACAACCCGGGTCTCCGCGCCGCTACGTTGATCAGGTGTCGTTCGAATACTCGTACAACTTCAATCGATCTGAACTGGTGTTCCGTGCTCCACGCGACCGCAATCCTGTCGTGACCAGCCTGATCGGCGACAACTTGGAACGTATCAAGCCGCAGGAAAGTGTCGAGAGGCTCTTCACGGGTGATGATACCGCTTCCAGGGAATATCTAAAATTCAGATTGCCCGTTCGTGATCGTCGGGCAAATTTCTCGGTTGAGTTTGCCAACGACTCCAGCGAAGCACCGGACGGGATAGAGGTCTTTGCGGATAGGACCATACGCAATCTCAAGCTCCAGATCTTTCTCCCGGATCAGGTATCACTCAGTCCTCCAAAAGGCTCCTTTAGAAAAGGCGTCCTCATTAAACGTCAATCGCGTGAAGACGTCGGCGCGAGGAACTGTCAGTTCGACGTGGATGGTCGATCGGTTAGCTGCACGGATCTGAACATCCCAAGCACGTCCGGCTTCTACTATTGCTTCGACGTGAAGGGCTGGAGCGGTCCGCAAGACGTGCAGGAGGTCAAATTAAGCGAGTGCAGACCAAGCGGAACGGCGAAAAAATAAACCGGCGCGGTGAATGCTCGCGCCGGCTTGAAACTCGTGCATGCGCCCTGGGGCATCTATGCTTAGCCGCAGGGATCGACCTGGATCATGGTAGCCTCCTCTCGACTATCGATAAATATAAGTTCGCGCCCCTGAATGTTCAATGAATGGATAAAACTGCAATAACAATAATAACTTACGGAGCGACGGCCACATCTAAATACCAGGGTGGGGTTGATAGCGCGCAGCCCATTTGAAAGCGGAAGCGGCTACACCGCCTGGATCAATACAGGTCCTTTGGGGATGAAGTTTTTTAGGTACAGATGGGGCTTCTCGAACCCACGAAGTAAGCTGATCTTCACACCGCGGGTCATCCTTTCGAGTTTCGTGACTTCCCAAAACACGACCCAATGCCCTTGGTTATCCATCGGATACTTCAGTGTGCTCCTGGGTCGGTATTTCATTCCATCGCGGTGCGCACCATTCACCGCTCGGTTGAAACCTATAAACCGGCCGGACCAAGTCGGAGGGCTGATCGGGCTTGTTGCATCGGACGCATAGAAGAGCACGTCGCATTCAGCGCCTTTCAGTAGCTCCTCAAGCTTATAGAACAGCTCCCAATTCTTGCTTCCAAACGCAACCTTACGAGCTTCTTCCACCGTAGCCTGTCCCGATCTCGGCGACGGGGGCCAATAGTGCAACACTCATGTTCATCCCTGCATATGATGGTTCTTTTTGCCGCCTTACTAACAGTAGCAGCTACGACGGAAGCCCGAAGCAATTAAAATTGGCGAGCGGATCGGAGGCCGTTCAGTCACACCGAGTAGCGCGCCAGATGCCGAATCTCACCGTCGAATTTTTCGACATCCGACCAATTGATGCGGGGTGCTTGTTTCTCAACTTCTCGACCGCTGTCGCATAGTGCTCAAGCGCGTCCGCCGGCATTCACCCGTGCCCGAAATCCAATTCGGGTCCGTTTCCCACTTAGGCTCGAACTCACGCAAGGTAATGACATTACCCTTTGGTGGACAAATGGCTCGGACCAGTTCGTCAATAAGCTGTTCTGCGGTCATCATTCGCATGACACGCTCTGCTTCTGGTATGAAACTCCTCCGAATTGATGGACACCTGTAATAAGCTCGAGGAGCCAGGAGGTGTCGAATGGAAGGACGTCAACGTCGGTCGTTTACGGACGACTACAAGCGGCAGGCGGTTGATCTCGTAGCGTCGAGCGGGCGCTCGATCGGATCTGTGGCCAAGGAGCTTGGCCTGCGCGATTCCGTGCTGCGGCGGTGGGTGTAGCAGCGCGGGGCCCGGCTGGAGCCGACGGCGGCGACGCGGCGCCCCACAACGCAGGCGACGCTGCCGTCGGCGGACCACGCGGCAGAGATCGCGCGTTTGCAGCGAGAGAACGAGCGGCTGCGCATGGAGCGCGACATTTTAAAAAACGGTCCAGCACCGTGGCGCGCCTGTGCGGCGTAGAAACAGCCTTGTGTTATCCTCGATGGCTGGGAGGGTAGCGGCCGGTCGATTATTGGAGGCACAATTCCCGTTAAAAAACGTGGTCCATGGGTGCATGCGAACTTGAGAGTGGTGACGTCGCCCTGGCGCGATTAGGAAGATGACGATTGGCATTGCCCAGACCCTCCTGCTCATCATTGAAGGGAGGATTGCCGTGCTCAAGAAGAGGACGGCCGGCGACTGCCCGGAACTTAGGCCGGTCAACGTCGGGGCCGCCGCTATCGACATCGGATCAAAGATGCACATGGCTGCGGTGAACCCCTCGGCGTCGATCTGACCGAGATCCATGGGTTGGGTCCATCACTGGCATTGAAGCTTGTCGGTGAATGTGGCACCGATCTGAGGGCATGGCCGAGCGCCAAGCACTTCACCTCCTGGCTGTGCCTTGCACCGGGCAGCAAAATCTCTGGCGGCAAGGTGTTGTCCTCGCGCACACGGAGATCGTCCAGTCGGGCGGCCGCACTGTTGCGGTTGGCAGCAACAACCGTCGGACGAAGCGATACGGCGCTCGGTGCATTCTATCGCCGACTGTCCGCACGTGCGGGTAAGTCAAGGCGGTGACAGCGACCGCCCGCAAGATCGCAGTCTTATTCTACAACACCCTCCGGCACGGCATGCACTACAGAGACCCCGGCGCGGATCATTATGAGCAGCAATATCGCGACCGTGTCCTCGCCAACCTTCAGCGCCGAGCCAAATCTCTGGGCTTCGTGTTACACGCAACTCCAGGCGAGCCCGATCCGGCTGTTTCTTAGGAAGTCGATCGCGATCTTTGCTGGAACACGGACATGAGATTCCGCTTCATCGAAGATCGCCGCGCCGATTATCCGGTGACGCTCCTGTGCGACGTGCTGGGGTCTCGCCGGCCGGCTATTATGCCTGGCGCTCGCACCCGGAGAGCCGACGATCTGCCGCCAATCGTGACCTCGTCGACGACATCAGACGGGTCCACCGCGACACCCGCGGGCGTTATGGCAGCCCGCGCATCCATGTCGAGTTGAAGGCGCAGGGCGCGGGGCGAGCCGTGGTCGCATCGAGCGGTTGATGCGGCGTCACGGTATCAGGGCGATCATGGCGCGGCCACGCCGCGTGCGGACCACCGACAGCCGCCACGACCTGCCGATCGCCCCGAATCTGCTCGACCGCAACTTCATCGCCACTGCTCGGAACCAGATCTGGCTGGCCGATATCACCTACATCGAGACCGAAATGCCCCGATGGAGAGCTTCTTCCACACCCTCAAGACCGAGCTCGTCCATCATCGCCCGTACCAACCCCGTGCCGAGGCTCAGCGCGATATCTTTGCCTTTCGAGGGCTTCTACAATCGAACCAGGCTCCATCCCGCCATCGAATATATCTCTCCGATCCAGATGGAGCTAAAAGCTGCTTAAACCCGTCCACTTTTTCGGGGGAAGATCAGACCTTGGCTGCGTCTAGCGACTCGCGTTTACTTGCGATCATGATCCTCAACCGCACGCTGACCCGCCCCATCCCAGTAACATCCCACACAGGAACCACAACAGCCGGCCCACTAGTCTAGCTGGCGCCCACACTTCACGAAGAAGATCGCGCTGGGCAACTCCACTTCAACCGCGATGCAGAAGAACAGCAGTCATGGCAGATCCTCAGCAGAAATCAGAGAGAAACTGATGTCATTCCCCGTTGTTCGCACCGCGGCGGCAGCAGAGTGTGTGTGCGTTAAGGTTTTGCTCCAGAATCGCCAAGCGCTGCCATCGTCCTCACTGTCCGCAGTGACGAGACACCGGCGCGTCCCATCAAAACCAGAAAACGAGATATTGCGAACGGGATAAGATATCCCCAGTCCCCGCCCCTTGAGGTAAGCTTCCTTCAGAGTCCATATCTCAAAAAACCGATGCCGCCGACACTCCTCCGTCAGCGTCATTAGCGCCGATAGCTCCTCGGTAGCGAGAACACTCGGGACCAAACGACGATAATCGACCCGATCGATCCGTTCGACATCCACGCCACAATCGGCCCGGCTAGTGACGATGCACGCGACCAGTCCCTTGGTATGCGACAAGTTAAAACGGATCGGTGTCGATGACGGCCAAGCCAGCTCAGGTCGTCCTCCCTTAGCAAGGGCAAAGCAGAGCTCTCGGGGATCCACTCCTAGGTAACGAGCAAGCACGAGCCTCAGTAGGCCGTGACTGAAGATGTACAAGTCGCGATCGCGATCGAAGACGAAGCGCAGAGCGCGCTGGCGCTCCTCTTCATCAAGGACCTCACCTACCGCGTTCCGCAGCCTTGTGCTCGCCTGCTCGGGTCGGCTCAGAAGGATGTCGATGTGTTGCTCCCGAATCCCTCGCCCCGTACCCTGCTCCGCCACCCAGCGCATGGCTAATGCTCCACAACTGACCAATCAACCAGGTCGGCGATCGTTGAAGCTTCCGAACGCGTCCCAATCGCGACCGCATAGATCGCAGACTCCATCACCGGATCGATATCGAGCGCGTCCTCAATGACGGCGTCATCTAATGCGCAGGTGGGCGCGGCGGCAAGGTCGTTTGCGGTAGCCGCCAGGAGCATGTTTTGCGCGATGTGTCCGGCCTCGATCAGCACCACGCGAAATCCCGTCGGGTGCCGGTATTTCCATGCTGTTCTCGCAAAATTTGCAACCAGTAGGATCAGCGCTGCCGCGCCGGAAAACCACACTTGCCCGCCAAGAACCGCCTCGACCAAAGGAAGCTTGTCGAGCGGCGTCGGCGCCAGCGAATTCTCGAGCGCTGAATAGTGATAAACGCCGCGCGGAAGATTTCGGACATTGTATGCGAAGACGTAGGCCTCGTAGGGATTTCTGGCGCCGCCCGACGGCGTCATTTTAAGCGGAAGCTCTCCGATATCCGTCATCGCCAATCCCACGATGCCGAGGCCCGAAAATAGGCAGTCGCGCAACTGCTCCTTTGTGATCGCCGCTTCGGGGCGCCCGTCAAAGCCACGATAGCTGCGGCGACGTTTCATTACTGCAAAACATCCATCGTCCCGCGGTGGCGGCAGAGAGACGACCCGAGCGTCACCTGCGTTAGTCTTGAAGAGAGATATCTGCGGCAATGTTCGAACCCGCTCGGCCATCACTGCGATGCTGCTGCTTGCATCAAGGTATTGGGTGTACTTGATCGAGAAGTGGTAGAGGCCAGCTATTGGTCCCCACGCCCACTCCCGATCGTACTTCTCGTTCCGGTCTCCGAGTGAAGTGCCAGCGACAATCAGGAAGCCGTAGTCCAGCAGCCGTATTACCTCCCTCGCGACAACCGAATAACTTCCCACCTTGTGACTCAATTCGCTGACGCAGCTTGATAGCGGTCTCCAGTCGGAGAATGCGCTCAGTATAGCGATGCTGGTAGGATGCAAATGTCCGCTCATGCGTGACAGGAAGTCGTATCCGGCAATGCCGTCCGCCTCGAAATTAAGTAGCAAAGCCCTCGATCGTCGCACAGGGACCTCTCGAAACATGCGGTTCTCCCAACGCCTTCCTTTGCAGCCTGAAACGGCGGACTGTGTCCCCTGTCGGTCTCATGAGGTTAAGGATCCGGATATGCCCGAATGACATTCAGCATCCGCTCGACAACCGACGTTTGATCAAACGTGAGAAAAAGATTGGTGCGATTACGCGCGAGATCACCGCGATGCCAGCGTTCGTAGAGGTCCTGCCGCGCCGCTGATCCGTCGCCGACGAGGTCCCAGGCAAGGCGAAACAGCCGGGACTTCTCGGTGACATTGATCGATTTGCCGCGCATGTAACGCTCCAGAAACGGTCGCAGCGCGGGTTGCCTCAAGTCGGCTTCGCTAGGCTGCATGACCAAGCCTGACGCTCCGATGCCGCGGACGATCTCCTGCAACCGAGGCGCGATCTGCGCAGCAAAGCAGCTGAGGGGCAGATCACTTCCCGGCGCCCACAAGCCGCCTTCGGTGCGCCGCGCATCCGCTTCCATGCCGCGCAGGCCGAGACGGACCATTTCCGTATACATGACGAGTTCCCCCAGACTCTCGCGAATGCCGCGAAACTCGTCCACGCCGATCGACCTTGCCATCAGTGTCGCCGCGGCAACAAAGGTCACAAGCTTCTGATGGAAGCGCACCTGGCTCGCATAGAGCGACCAGGCATTGATGCTTGCCAGTCCACGGGTCGCGACGTCGCTGTCGTAGAGCAGAAAGACTCTGTTCCAGGGCACCAGCACGTTATCGAAGATGACCATCGCGTCCTGCTCGTCGAATCGACGCGCGAACGGGTGGCCGTGCCCGCTCTGATGCAGGGAAAACGGCTCGCGACAGAGCACCCTGAGTCCTGGCGTGGGTAGCGGAACCGCAAACCACGAGACGAACTCGCGCTGCCCGCGCTGGGCGTATGAAGCCGATAGATAGACGAGGAGTTCGTGCGCAAATGGGGCGAGGGTCGCCAGTTGCTTGGCACCGCGAACCACGATGCCGGTGCTCGTTTCCTTGACCACGCGCAGCGCAAGATCGGGATCGATGGTGGGGTTGCTTGATCGATCTATCTGTGGGTCCACGATGCTGTGCGTGATGGCGAGATCGGCATCGCGACAATATTCGTAGTACTCCACCGCGTTTTGGCCAAATTGGGGATTGACCGACGCGAGGCTGTTGCGGAAATCGTACAGTCCCACGACAACGCTCGCCATGAAGTCCGGTATGCGGGCCATTTGTCCCCAGGTCTCCCTGGACCAGTGCTCCGTATTGCGGCGCCGCTTCAGGAGGTCGTTCGGTGTTCGCGGTAAGAGGTAGGAGTAGCTAACGCGCCTTCCGCTTTCGGGCGACACGAAGGTCATGATCTCCTGGGTCCCGCTCTGATGCTGCTGATCATAGAGGCGGGCCAGTTCGTCGCGCATGCCGCCGAACGCGGCATGGCTGGTGACATCCACCCGCTCTCCGTCGAGCCAGACCTCTCGCTCATCTTTGAGACTGGCAATGTAGCGCGCACCGGAGAGGACACCCTTCAATTCCATGCTTCCGTACATCTGAGGCCCGCTTCCTCAATTCATGACTAATGTCTTAGCGCTACACCTGTCGCAGACGTGCTTCCTGCCGATCGGCCGCGCCGGTGCTGCAGACCGCTTCATGCAAGAGCCGCAGCGCCCTGCTCTTGTCGGCATGTTGAAACACGTTCCGCCCGACACACATGCCCGCAGCCCCCAGCGCGACCGCGTGCGATGCGACGGCCAGCAATTGATCGAGATCGCCTAGCGGACCGCCCGAGAAGAATACGGCGATATCGTCGACAAGCCCGTCAAGCAGCAACGGCATATCCCGAATCGAGGTCGGCGCCTCGATCTTGACCGCGTCCACGCCGAGCTCGCAGGCGATGCGAATGAGATGGCGCATCCGGGGCGACCGCTGCTCAGGAGCGGTCTGGTCCTTGTCGTAGATCATGGCCAGAACTGGCAGCCCCCAGGCCGAGGCCTCATCGACGATCCGGCCGAGGAGCTTGAGGTTGTGCGCGGCGTTGTCGCGTCGGAAGTTGAGCTGCAGGGACACACCGTCGCAGCCCAAACGCAATGCGGCTTCAGTGGTCGTCAGGATTTCCTTGGTGTCGGGCTGCTCGGCGAAATCCGGCATGCCATTCACGTGCAGCATCAGCCCGGCCGCACCAAGCGCGCGCGCTTCGACAAGCCTCGCCAGCGTCCCCTTATGCGCAATGATTCCGTTTATCGAGGGGTGGCTGATCCACGTGCCGAGCGCATGGATGCTTTCGAGTCCCGCAAGGGGCCCCCGGGTCAAACCGTGGTCGATGGGTAAGAGCAACGATCGACCCGAAGCACGATCGGTGAATCGAGACCAGCGAGTCTGCTTTCCAATGCTCTGGCTGCACAGGGTTGCTGTCTGCATTTTTCCCTCACTGAACCGCATCGATCTGTCTACGCCTTCCCAAGCTCCCAGCGCTGTTGTCGACCCGTCTGGGAAGCGTTGTACGGCGCGAGGATCAGCGCTCTAAGATCGTTTCGTCGACGCGTATCCCGACATGCCGCCCGGGCCTTCCCAAATGGCCGAGTACCCTGTCGCCGGGCTTCATATCCGACAGGCAGATCGGTTGGCCACGATCGGAGTAGATCCTCACGTGCCAGTCGTCTTGCAGAAACAAATTCAATATGGCGTCTTCGGCGAACCCGACCTCGATCAGCCGCAACGGGCGAACCTCGGTCTTGACCCGGCCAACCCGAGAATTTCGGGTGCTGCCGTCAAGGCCGACTACCATTGCCGGGCTTCCGGCGCGCAGCTCGCTGAGATAGTTGGTCCGGCCGCCCGGACCGTAGACGTAACTATGAATGGCTCCCGCATTAACGCGGAACGGACGCAAATCCATGTAGGGCATGGGGAAGACCTCCGGGCAACACAGAAGGCCGCCATGAGAGGTCGACCCCACCAGCATCCCCTCGGTCTTTGTGAACATGGTGACGAGATCGACGCAGCTCCGATGGCCCATCCCGGCCGAAGAGGTACGCAACACTGTGCCGGTGCTCAGGATGACCTTGCCCGACCGGCAGCTCTTAAGACGTTCAAGAAAGTCGTCGAGTGCGCCGGCCGTGCGCGGTGAGAACATAACGCAATCCGGCCCGGATTCCATGACGCCTAGACTGAGGATGGCACCGTCCACATCCTGCGGATCGCTAACGATCCTGACCAGGCTGGTCGAACCGCCCTGCAGCGTTGCGATCGCAAGTTCGAGGGGAATATTGGTGACGTCCTTCAGCTGCAACAGCAACCACCGATACCGGCGTCCCAACTCGATTGCGTCGCGGAGT
The DNA here is from genome assembly GCF_029909975.1 of Bradyrhizobium sp. ISRA430. Lineage (NCBI taxonomy): Bacteria > Pseudomonadati > Pseudomonadota > Alphaproteobacteria > Hyphomicrobiales > Nitrobacteraceae > Bradyrhizobium > Bradyrhizobium sp. ISRA430. Next base: position 7,127,974 of record NZ_CP094516.1, on the reverse strand, counting down.
TCGCCGGCGCTTGCGACCTCGGCACGCAGGCAGCGCTCGAACTGATGCGCAGGCGCCTCCTCGAGAACCTCGACGGATCGACTGGCCACAATCCAGGATGGCTCGTCGGGCGCCCGCAGCCAGCCCGCCTCCACAGCGCTTCTCAATTCCGCTACGCTGTCGATCTGCAGGACGCGACGCAACCGCCCTGGAGCGGCCTGGTGAATCTTGTGCGCCTTCTCGGGATAGAGAAGGATCGCGCTAAACGGCGGATCCGCGATCCGCTCAAGAAGCGGACTCAATGTCTCAGCGTCATACCCGGCGGTATCAAACCACACACCAGGCTCGCGTGTTGCGGACAATCCTGCGCAGACAGCCTGTATTGTCACGGCGCACTCATCCTCCGCTCATTGCCTTGCCGACTGCGGCGGGAGCCAGCTCTGGGATGTCCTGCTGCGGCAGGTGCCGCCAGGTCGGATAGTGATTGCCCATCTCGAGGACGAACAGCCGGCACTCGTCCCAGTATTCCTTCTGGGTTCGCCGCGCCATTCGATACATCTGGCCGCACTCGTGATCGATCGCGATCACGGTGCGCTCCATGACCGGAGCCGTCCGCTTTCCTTCCCGCAGCAACGCGGCTTCGCGAGGAATGTCATACGGACACTCGATCACCCATCCCCGCTGCCGTTTCTCCAGCACCTTCAGCCGACGCAGGTGGCCCGTCGAACTCAGGAGCGTGTTACGATAGACGTAGGGACGCGCCAGCATGTCAAACTCGACCGCCGCCGCGATGGTCTCTGCAAACGGCCCACCGAAGAGATCCGGATTCCCGGCAACAAATTTGAGCAGGAACTCGTCGAACTCCGTCCGGAAATGCAAAACCTGTTCGATCAGGTGGCCGGGCCAGGACAGCGTCGAATAGATCTCGTCGATCTTCTGGCGGCCGAGATGCCACAGACGCGACAGCTCGGTGCCCGACGACTGGTCCATCCATGCCTGGAAGCGCGCAAAGATATCCCCGCGCGTCGCGACGCCCAATCCTTCTGCCAGCGTGCAGGTGTGGTAGAGCGCACGGCAGCCGTGCAGAATGTGCACCGCATTCGTGTACAACAGCCCTTCGACCCAATCGGAGAAGGAAACATCCCGCGTCTGAATGACCGTTCTGGCGCTGCTGTTTTGATCGCCACTCGCGATCGTGACGATTCCGTACTCGTCTTCCTTGCCGTTGTAGCCAACATTGTTGAGCCAGACGAGTGGATATACCGATAAGGCCCGCGCATCCATGCGGGAGAGATCCTGAAGTCCTTTCTTGAAGGTGGCCAGCGTTTCTCCCGGCAGTGGCCAGATCAGCTCAATGAACGAGGCGATACCCAACTCGTTGGTCCGCGCCTGCAGCCGGTAATAGCTTTCATGGCGAATGGCATCCCTGCCCGCAAGCTTCAAGGCATGCTCGTTCAGGCTCTGCAGCGAGAGCGGCTGCACGGATAGCACCCCGCCATGAGCCAGCGTCTTGGCGACCTCGAGGGCACGCTCCGGATTGTTCTTGGCGGAGCTGTAGCGCACGTAGCGCGGATATCCCATCTCCTCCTTGGTCTTGACGAATTTGCGCGCCAACTCCACATCCTCCTCGAAGATCCCGAAATTGGCGTCGCAGATGTAGACGGAGCGCGCCTTGTGCTGCCCCAGTAATTCGATTTCGGCGTGCAGGCGATCGTAGCTCGCGCGTGTGATCTTCTGGCCCGTCGCTCCACCCCAGAAACAGAACTCGCATTGATAGGGACATCCGCGGTTCGTCTCCAGCAGCGCCACCGAGTAGTCCCGCCTGTCAAAGTATCCTTTCAGGAAGGGAGAGGGAATCTCGTCGAGCGACCTGATGCGCGCATATGGCTTTGTCGTCTTCAGTTCGCCACGCTGGAAATAGGAGACACCTCCGATCTGGTCGAATGCCGGCGGGTCGCTGAGCAGGACGCGCAGCAGGTCGCGAAATGTCTTCTCGCCCTCCCCGTTGCAGACCAGCACATTCTCCCAGCCGGGATCGATGAAGTCGGCGGCCCGGTTCAGGACCTCTGTGCCGCCCAGAACAAAGGATGCGCGCGGCATCAGGTGGCGAAGTGCCGGGAGGACGCGTCGGACCAGGCCCGCATTCCAGACATAGATGCTGAAGCCGACGAGGTCCGGCTGCGCTTCGTAGATGTCGGTAATCAGCTCGGAGGCGGATATCGCATCGGCATACATGGTATACAGCTGGATGTCCCAGCGTGCCTCCAGATCCGGTTCGGCCATCGCGTAGGCCTTCAAGTATCCTCCCGCCAACGGAATGACGCGCTCCATGCCGTTGAGATGCACAAGCATCGCACGCCGTTTGTCTCCAAAAGCCAAGGCGTCCATGCCGTCCTCCCTGCGCTGCAAAATCTCCAATTCAAACAGTCTCGACTACCGCGCTGCCTTCTACCCTGAAGCTGACGCTCCCCATGGCCTTGGTCGCAACGCAGCCGGCCTTCGCCAGATCGAAGCAGCGATGGACGGCCGCGAGCCGCGTCGCCTGCGAGTTCGGAACAATGACGGACGGCCTGTGGATGATGGCATGCAGCTCAGGCGGCATAGAGCCGCGAAAGATCGCTTCGGTCTCGAGCTTGATGCTTGCTACACCGATGCGGTGTGCGCGCAGCGTCGCCGCGAGGGTCACTAGGAAACATCCGCTTGCGGCTCCGACCAGCATCATCGAGGGCGACACGCCATCGCCGCTTCCCCCGGCCGCTGCGGGCGCACCGATCGGGCAGGACATGTTGCCCATGTCAATGACGCCCGAACCCGAATAATCACCCCGCCACTCGCCGCGAACGGCGGCGGAATACTGCTCCGCGCCCACCCCTGTCGCTTGCGCCGGCGCATCTGTTGCGCCCGCGTTGGAGGTCGCGCTTGCAGTCTGAGTGCACTTGAGCTCGGAATGCAGCAGCTGCCTCAACTGCCCCTTGAGGACCTTGCCGGTGACGCCGACCGGCATCTCCTGCTGAGTGACGATGCGCAACCTGTCCAAGGATCTCAGCCCCCTTGCAGCGAGCGCGCCGTCAATATCCGACCGCAGGGCCTCGGCGCGGCTACCCTTCGCCAACACGGCGAGACAAATGACTGCGACCTCACCCGGCTCGGTCTCGATTGCGACCACGCTGCAGTCCACGACTGCATCGACCGCATCCATGATCGTCTCTTCATAGAGCAGCGTGTAGATCGGCCCGTCCTTGGCCATGACGGCATCCGGCACGCGATCGAGATGATGGAAGCGGCCGAGCTCGTCCCGGTACGCGATGTCGCCCGTCAGAAAATAGCCATCGCGATGCGATCTGCCAGTCAATAGCGTGTTGTTCCAGTACCCCGCAAAGAGCCCGGGCGACTTCACGGCTAACATCCCCGGCTCGCTATCTGCGAGTGCCTTGCCGTGGGCATCGAGGATCACCGCATCGACCCAGGGACGCGGCTCTCCGACGCAGCGGGCGACGCTCTCGTCCGAAGAATGGATCATGCTGAAAAGCATCGATCCCATCTCCGAAGACCCGAGACCATCGATAAAGCGCGAGCCTTTCGTCCAGGCCTCGCCTGTCCAGCGCGTGCCGAACGATGTCAAGCGACGAATATGCCTGCCGTGTGCCGCGTCACCGAGATTGATCCACATGGCCATCGAGCTCAGATCGTATCGCTCTGGCTCGCTGGCGAGCAGATCGACATAGGTTTGCGGGAAGGCAACGATGGCAGTCTGGCGATGCCGCTCAATGGTCTCAAGCACCGAGCGGCCGTCGAGATCCGACATCAACATCAATTCCTCGCCGTTCATCATTGCGATGGCAACGGCGGAGATCGCCGAATTGTGGGACGCAGGAAGCGCGCAGATCGCACGCTGGGTCGCCGGATCGCGCTGCGTCTCCAGTGATCGCGCGATCGGATAGAAGAAGTCGCTGTGACGGAGCTGGACGGCCTTCGGAATTCCGGTCGTTCCCGACGAATGAGTGATCAGGCACGTATCCGTGGCATGATGCAGGTAAGGCCTGGCATCGCCCAGTGTTGCGTCGCGCAGATCGCTCTCCACGACGATGAAGCCGAGCTGGACATCCTTTTCGGCCTGCAGTGCGGCTCGCCTGGCCTCGTCGGTAAATACGCCGGCCACGCCGACGAAATGCATGTAGCGGGCGGCCGCGCTCTGATCCATGCGCCCGTTGACAAGCGCGGGAATGGCGCCGAGCCGCGTGAGTGCCAGGAAGTGCAGCAGACATTTCGGACCCTGGTCGCAGTAAACGGCGATCGGATCTTGCGGCTTGACTCCGATGCTTGCGTAGCGGCGGGCGTAGCTATCCGCCAGGCGTCCCCAGTCACCCAGGGTCAGGTCCCGGCACACCTCTCCCCAAGCCGTCTCGAAGGGGCGGGCGCAGATGATGGATCGCATATTGTCCGGATAGACCTCGAGAGCCTTCCAAAGGAAGTTGCCGATGCCGAGATCGCTCTCGCCTCGCAGCCGCGCCCTTGCCGAGCGAATATCCCTGCTCATCAGGTTCACGGCTGGCCTCCGGCTTTCTTTCGAGACCGCACATATTTCTGGTTGCCGGCAGTGGTCTTGACGGCATTCCATGCCGCGGCCGCTTCCTTCATCGATTTGCCCTTGTTTTTCGGATCAGCGAAGAACGCGCGTATGAAGCGATTGTACTTTCCGTGAGCGGCGATCGGCGGCACATAATCCGGATTCCGCCGCTTATCGCGCTCAGCGATCCACTGATCGACCAGATCGCCGTAGGTCAGGTTCTTGTGGGCAAATCGATACTGGTTCAACTGGTAGGTGAAATGAAACTCCGGGCCGATCTGCGATTCGAAGAAGGCGCGGGTTTTCTCGTCGCTCTTGTAGTTTACAACAGGCGTATCGCGCGTCAGCTTCCTGTCCGAATCACGTTCCTTGGTCGAGGACTGCTTCGGCTCCGCCACCGCACGCTTTCCGAGCAATCGGCGCTCAATTCGTGACGCCAATTCCGGCTTGTATCCACCGGTCGACACACCAAGCTCGCGCGCGAACTTCTGCAGATCGGCTTTCATCCAGTAATACTGTCTGAAATCCTCGATCGACATTTCCGGGTGAAGCCTCGGTTTCCTTGCCATTTGACGGATACTCAGTGCTCTACACTCTTGAGAAAGTTGGTAAGTTCCGAGTTGAACTCGCTGGCATGGGTGAGGAAAGGATAGTGGCCGGCATTAGCTATCCTTAGAACTCTGGCGTTTGGCATCTTGCCCGCGATGCTGACGGATACTGCCGGAGCAACCACCGTGTCGCAGGTTCCTGTAATGAACAGCGTCGGAGCGGCGATCTTCGGTGCCCATTCCGATGGGCGCAGCGACAGAATTTCGTTCAGGTAACGCATTCCAACGGCTGGACTTGCCCGCTGGCTATTCAGCAGTAGCCTCCGGGCACTCTCGATGACCTCGCGCCGCGGCGCGTTCTCGGGTACGCCTAGCAGGCGCTCGAAGTCAGCGGACAGCGAGTCCGCCGCCGCCTTGGTGAGCGCGGCCGCTTCTTTGACGGACAGTCCCTCGAGGGGAATTGCCGGCACGGCAAGATCCTCCGCCACGGCACCGCACAGGGTCAAGGAGGCAACGAGGTCGGCGTGGTGCGCTCCCAGATATTGGGCCGGCACGGTGCCGAAACAGGAGGCCACGATGTGGACCGGCCTGTTTAGTCCAAGCTGATGCAAGGTGTCCGCAATCGTATCCGCCAAGGCCGATATTGCCGTGCTCTTCGGCGCCTTGCTCCGGCCGTGACCGGGCGGATGGAGCGCAAACAGCGACCAATCGGACGAGAGGCGCTTGAACTGCTCGTGAAACACGGGCGCCGTCAGGCCGATACCCGGCAGGAACAGCACCGGCGGACCGCTGCCACGGCTTGCAACCTCGATCAGGGCGTCGGCATTTTTGCCGACGGTCCAGAAATGAAGCGCGCCAACACCGTTGCGCTTCGAGGTGTTGCGTGGCTCGGGCGGCGGCTCTTCCAGCCGCTGCGGATATTCCTTTAGCGCGACGTCGGCATCTTCGGCCACCGCCGCATCGACCAGGGTGATGCCCGGAGGAAGCGCGCCGTCACCCTCGATCGCCGATTCAAGTGTGGACTTGCCGTTGATCGGCACCGTCGTTGCGCGCTGACCCACCGCGGTACCGATATAGCTCGCGATCTCGCGCAATGTCGGCAACTCGATTAGGTCGTCGACGGGCAGCCGACCGAACGCCTCCTCGACCAGGGTGAAGAAATCAATGATCAGGATCGAATCGACGCCGTAATCGACGATGTCCCGCTCCGGATCGATCTCGTCGGCGGCGATCCTCAGCACCTGCCCCAGCAGATCCTTGAGCAACGCCTCGATAACGGCGGGCTCGCGCCCCAGGCCATCCAGCCGTGCCCCGACCGGTCCCGCCGGAGAGGCGGGTGCGGCCACAGTTTCAACCCTCGGCAGTTCGTCGATCTCGGGCGCGGATGCGCGCGGTTGCGCCTGCTGCGCCGGACTCGCCTCCGGCTCGATGACAAAGCCCATGCGCTGCAGCGCAGCTTGCCCGATATCGAACACGACGAGCTGGGGAAGTCCGCTCTCCAAGGCGTGCTCCAGCGCGCCGAGCGCCTCGTCCGCATTCAGCATGCGCACGCCCTTGACATGAAGCGTCGCGGGATTGCCGCGGGTCGAACCTTCCCAATAACCCCAATTGACGCTCAGGATTCGGCCATTTTGCGCCTGAGCGAGCCCGTCTTGAAACGCACAGGCGGCGCTGTAGGTTGCCCACCCAACGTTCCCGGCAAAGGCCTCGGCGGACGACATCAGCACGACCTGCTGCACCGGATATTCCTCGAGTACCTCGAGCAGATTGAGGCTGCCAATCATCTTGACACCGACGGAGGCCTCGAATGCCGCTTCCTCCATTGTGGACAGGCGCCCGATGCTGAAGTCGAGGCCGCAGTGAAACACCGCCTCGACCGGTCCGACCTGGGACCAGACCTTGACGAAGGCGTTGCGCAATCCGTCGGTATCGGTCGCATCGGCGCGAACATAGGTGAGCTTGCCGCCAAGATCCTCGATCTGGGCCATGGCCGCCGCGATGTCGGAATCGGAATCCCGGCGCCCAACCCAGGTAATGTGAGCGCCGTATTTTCGCGCCAGCGCCTCAGACAACCGGCGCCCGACCACGCCGCTGCCACCGATAACGAGGCAACGATGTTCCTTGTGGAACACTTGTGCCGCACCGGGCCGCCGCGGCGGCGTCGCGCGAAGCGCGCGGCGAAATACCTGCCCGCCCCTGATGACGGCGGTGGAACGGACGCCGCGGTCTTCCCGCAGAACCCGCAGCGCTTGCCGCACATCGGCATCCTGCATGGCTCCATCCGCCGATAGCGCGACGTCGACACATGTCGCCCTCGCACGTGGCAACTCTCTGCCGAGCGCCACGGTGAGCGCCGCTGCGGCCGTCGCTATCGGATTGACTTCCTCGTCCCCTATGCGATGGGCGTTGACCGTGATGACGCGCAACGCCGGGCACGGCTCCTTGCTGTTGACGGCCGCAAGAGCCTTCGCAAGCCAGCGCAGGGGCTGCAGCGCCGATCGGTCGGCTTCCGCGAGCCGGTCGGGCGTCAGGACCGGACCGCCTCCTCCAATGAGCAGGAGGATTTCCGAGACATGCGGCGTGGCAGCGATGGCACTCGCCATGTCCTCGGGCTGACCCAGTTCCTCGAGACTGACAAATTGCACCCTGTGCGCGACCAGCTGACGCATCAGCGCCAGGCGCGCCTCTTCCAGATGTCTTGCGCACAGGACGATGCTTGTCCCATCCGGGTCGGTGCCGGGCGTCGCATCCACGGATTCGGGCGCCTCAGGCGTCCTGACCCAGACCACCTCGCGCGGGAGCCAAGCGGATCGTATCGAGCGGTCACCGAATTGCAGCGCTGAGATACTCAGGCGCGGCGTGTCATCGTCGCCAAGAACCAGCAAGCGCTGTGCGCCCTTCCACGGTCCGACCACGATCCGTCCCTTGCGCGGCAGCTTTCCATGCAGGGTCAGCCGCTCGAATCGCGCGCCGGAGAAAGGCCCGGTTTCTTGCCTGGCCGATGCAGCAGCCCGCAAGCCCTGCTGCAGCAGGTCCATCAGCTGCAGGCCCTCGTTCTCCTCCGCCGAATTGCCGCCGGCCGGCTCGATAGGCGATATAGACGAATCTTGCCCGGTCGGCCGCCAGTCCGCTTCGGCCTCATCATTGGCTTGCGGCCGCATGACCGCGGTGAAGCAGGGCTCAGCCTGATTCCCGTCGAGGCGGGCCCTGATGTCATAGATTCCGGCCTCGCCTGGAATCAGTTCGACGAGCATGTCACGGACATCGGCACTCAGCGGAGGGGCGCCCGTCCAGCTCGCATCACTCAGACTATGGGTCTTGGAAATGCCGCTCAGCCGTGCCGCCGCCATCGCCGTTGCGAGCATGCAAGCAGGACTGAGCGACGGCTTCCCGTCCGCGATGCAGTCCTTTACGCCAGGCACGCTGCCGGAGAGCGATTTGCGGAAGGTGAGACCGCTATTGATGCTCTTCTCCGGGTCGATGGCGTCGATCAACGGGTCCAGGGCGCCGGCCTTGCCGCGAACCAGCGTGGTCGGCTCCGCAACGCGGCAGATGAGCTTGGCGAAGGGATAGCCAGGCAACGACAGGCGCCGGCGCGTGCCCCGTCCGTAAAGCGCCGTCCAGTCGATGTCCGCTCCCTCGCACCAGAGCCGCGCCAGCTTCTCCAGGCGGCGATTGCGGATCAGATTGCGCAGGAAGACCTGCTCGGTGCCGCCCTCCGTCCGCTCCCGCGCCCTGGCCACCGTTCCTTGCCATATCCGCGGGTCTTCGGCGCGCTCGAGAAGCGCCTTGCGGAGCAGCTCGACGAGCTCTTTCCGCGAGCGCGCGACGAAGGCAAGACGCGAGCGCATCGCGTCACGCCCCGTCTGCAGGGTGTAGGCTATATCGGCAATATCCGGAAGCTGCTCGCGCGCGGGGGACTTTGCGCGGTCGAGTTGCCGTGCAAGCTCTGCCGGATCGGCCCAGTCGGCCAGGCGAACCTCATCGAGCGCGACACCAAGCGCGTCGGCGATATTTGCTTCGAGGGTCGCGGCGGCGGGCTCCGACAGGCCGAATTCATCGAAGCGGTCATCGGCGTTCAGGAAGCGGCGATCGAGCGACAATGTCTTCGATATGACGTCGAGAATGACGGTTTCACGATTTGCGGCGGACACGGCCACCCGCGGAGAGGGATCCTCCTTTGCCGGGTCGAGCGGTGCCTGCTCCAGCGCCCCGAGCAGCATGCGAACACATTCCAGCAGCCGCTCCTCGCTGGCAGCCGACAGTGGCACAAGATGGGCTTCGTCGCCGGACGCATCGACGATCCCTCGCGTCCCTATCCACTCCTCAAGGATGACATGGGCGTTTGCGCCTCCCGCGCCGAAGCTGCTGACTCCGGCCCGGCGCGGCACCGCATGTCGTGCGGGCCAGGGCGCAAGCTCGCGCTGCACCCGAAACGGCGTGCTCTCGAAGGCGATGTTGGGGTTCGGAGGATTCGAGTGAATCGACGGCACCAGCGACTTGTGGTGCATCTGCAGCAGAACCTTGATGACGCCGGCGATCCCGGCCGCCGATTCCGCGTGACCGATGTTCGACTTCACCGAACCGATGGCGCATTGCCTGTCCGCTTCGTCCCATGGCTGCAGCGCCGCCGCAAGCGCCGACACCTCAATCGGATCGCCGAGCGAGGTCCCGGTGCCATGGGCCTCGACATAGCTGAGGCTGACCGGTTCTATTCCGGCCCTGCTCAATGCGGTGCGCACCACGCTTGTCTGCGCCTTCGGGTTCGGCACGGTGTAGCCGCTGGTGCGGCCGTCGTGATTGATCGCGGTGGCACGGATCAGCCCCAGGATACGATCGCCGTCGCGCTCGGCCGCCGACCGGAGCTTCAGCATGATTACGCCGACACCCTCGCCCGCGACATAGCCATCGCCGCCGGCACCGAACGCGTGACAGCGGCCGTCGGTCGCGGCAAAATGGCGCTTGCACAGGAACAAGTGCTTGCTCGGATGCGCATTGACGTTGACGCCGCCGGCGAGTGCCGCCGTGGACTCGCCGCTGCGCAGGCTTGCGCAAGCGAGGTGGATCGCCGTAAGCGACGACGAACACATGCTGTCGACCGCGAGGCTCGGCCCCTTGAGGTCAAAGGAATACGACACGCGATTGGCGATCGAGCCATAGGAGGAGGCGGCATCCCCCTTCTCGAGTCCCCACATCTCGTATTGTCCCCACATCACGCCGGCGAAGACGCCGATCTCGGAGCCGGCGACCGAAGACGACGGATATCCCGCGTCCTCCAGACAGTGGTAGGCGCTCATGAGGAACAGACGTTCCTGCGGATCGATCATGTCGGCTTCGCGCTTGGACATCCGGAAGAACATCGGATCGAACGCGAAGGCATCCTGGATGAAGGCGCCCCATCGGAAGCCGGAAGCGGGGCCGACGCTGGCGTCGCCCGGCGACACGACAAGCCGGTGGTCCCATCGGTCAGCCGGCACTTCCGAAACGGAATCCCGTCCTTCCCGAAGATTTCGCCAGAACCCGTCCAAATCATCGGCGTCCGGAAAGCGTCCGCTCATGCCGATAATGGCAATATCGTCGTTATCGACCGGTGCTGGACGGGCGAGCTTCGCCTTCGCCTGATCCTCGGTCAGGCGGGCGGACTGCGAGGAATTGCGATGGCTTCGGGAAGACGCCCCGTCCGCTTCGTTACGCGGCGGAGCAAGCTTGTCCGGGTAATTCTCCGCCAAATGCTCGCACAGCGACTGCACGGTCTGGTGTTCGAAGAACAAGGTCTTTGGCAGAAGCCCGAAGGTGCGCTCCAGCCGTTCGGTGACGGCCATGATGATGACGGAGTCGATGCCGTATTCCTCAAAGCGGGCGTCGGCGTTGATCTCGTCGGGACGCAGTTTGGACTCAGCGGCAATCGCGTCGACTATTGCGGTCTTGGCGTTGCTATAAAGCTCTTCGTTGCGCATCGTTTCAGCCCCGCCTTTGGCAAGTTCTGCAGTGGACTCCGGCATCGCCGACCGGAAGCGCTGCGGAACCCACTTGCCGAGCGCTTCGGCATCACCGCCGACGACGAGCAAATTTTCTCTATCGGCCATGAGCGCCCATTCGAGAGCGGCGAGGCCTGTCGCGGTCTGGAGTTCACCGAGCCCCTCGCGCTCCCTGAGGCGATCAAGCATGCGCGGCGGGATTTTCATGCCTCCGTCACGCCACGGCCCCCAGCCGACGGCGAGGGTGCGTCCGCTGCGCTGGCCTTTGCGCACCATCGCCGCGCGGAGGCCCGCGAAGCCTTCGAGCCAAGCGTTGGCGAAGGCATAGCCACTTTGACCGGCGTTACCGATGCTCGCCGCCAGTGACGAAAACAACACAAAGAAGTCCAGCGCATCGTCCCGTGTTTCGAGGTCGAGATATCGGGCGCCGAGCAGCTTCGGGCGCACGACATTGGCAAGATCGTCCGCAGCCAGCCGCAAGACCAGTCCGTCCCGCAGAACGCCGGCGACGTGGAAGACGCCGTCGATGCGGCCAAAGCGGGAACGCGTGCGATCGATCAGCGTCCGCACCTCGTCGCGAACCGTCACATCCGCCTGCAGGTATTCGATCTCTGCGCCGGGACGACGCAGCGACGCGAGCCGCGGCTCAGCCTGCTCGCGCGATGAGCGGCCGCATAGCATCAGCCGGGCGCCAAAGCGGCCGGCGAGGTCGCGCGCGATCAGGCGACCCAGGCCCCCGAGACCGCCGGTCACGACATAGACGGCGCCGGGGCGGAACGGAGACTGCGACAATGCCGCCGGCTCGATCCGCTCGACACAAGGGATGAGGAGCTGGCCGTCCCGGCAATCGACCACGACTTCCGGCGGTAGCGATGGGCTCGAAACGACACGCAGAACAGCGTTGGCAACATCCGGATCCGACCAATCGCCGCCCCGCGGGGTGCGAAGCCCTACGACGGAAACCATCAGCGTCGGCTCTTCTATCCGAAGGCAGCGAGCGAATGCCCCGATGGCAGCTTCGATCGACCTGTCCTGGTCGCCGTCGGACGCCACCAATCGTGCTGCGAGCAGCTGCACTGGGCTACGCTCTCGCCTTCGCGCGATCGCCCTGGCAAGCGCGGCGAGCCTCGCAAGGTCAATGTTCCAGCTGGCCAGACCGGTCTCGAGGATGATGGTCAGCGCCGCGTGATCGCGATCGCCCTCCAGGCCGCCCAGCAGGCGCGCCCAATCGCCTTCCTTTGTCGTGGCGTCGTCCAATGGTTGGTAGCGCGTCGCCACGCCACGCGCCTTCAGGCGGTCGGCCAATCCGCCGCAGCCACACACAAGCAAGGGCACGTCCGACCGGACCTCCCGTTCCAATGGGGAAAGCACCAGCGACACATTGCCGAGTGTTTTGGCAAACACGACGGGCTTCGGGGCTGCAGAGCGGAGCACCGCGGCAAAGCCTTCGACCCGGACACAACAGCGTCCATCCCTGTCGAGCAGCGTGAGATTGGTGATGCGGGGTGCAGCCTCGCCGCCGTCAGCAGCGGAAACGATCGCCGTCGCGCTCTGCGGAAGTGGCCCATGGATCGTGAGCGTGTCGATTGACAAGGGAATGGGCAGGCCCTCCGGCTGACCGGATTCGAGCTGCCAGTACAGCGCCGCCTGAAAGGCGCCATCCAGGATTGCTGGAGCGGCCGACGCCGCCGGGAGCGATAGAGTTGCCACGCAATGCTCCCGGTCGCATGACGCTTTCAGGACGGCGCGCAGCGTCGGGCCGAGCTCGACCTGATGGGCGCGCAGGCTCGCGTAGACGGTTTCGGCCCGGCAAAGGATCGGCGGCAGAGTCGGAAGCGCATATTCGACAGAGTTCGGTTTGGCCTCTGCGCCAACGGCTTGGCACAGCGGTGGGCCGTCGGCTTTGGCGCGCACCGCCAATGTGTAGCCGCTCTCGTTCTCTTCCCATCTCAGGTTCAAGGCTGCCGGAACGTCATCGGAGGCGATGTTGCCAAGGAACTTGATACGCTCGAGCCTGATCGCGTCCGCTCCGGTCAACCAGCGGGTCAGGTCCGCCAGCAAATGGATGAAAACGGCGCCGGGAATCAGGACGCGCCCTTCGATCCTGTGGTCGGCTATCAGCGCCGCGAACGGCGCCAGCGCGGCCTCGGATTGTCCCTTTCCCTTGGCTCGCTCTGGTGCGCGCGGCGCCCACGCCGGCCAGTGTACCGTGCGTAAGAACGGATAGGTCGGGATTGCCGTGCGACTGGCGCCACCCCACCCCATGCGGCTCTCCAGGACACGCAAATCCGCCGCCTTGCCTGCCACCCAGGCACGCGCTGTCTCCGCCAGCCACTCCGCGCCCTCGGCGGCATTCCAGACACGCTCGAGATCTGCAGCGCCGATCATGCTGCGGAACGTCTCGCACGCCTGTTCGAGGGTATCGACGATGCATACCAGCCGATGCTTGAAAGTCGGACGGCCTCTCAGCGACGTGAAACCGATGTCGATCAGCCGACCGCTTCCTATGCCCGTCTTGATCAGCTCTGCAAAATAACTCGCATGGATCTCGGCGTAGACACGAAGCGTTCCGGCATCTTGTGCGGAAACGAAGATTGCTTGTGGCGGAATCGCATCGACCGGCGCGGGAGACGAAGGCGGCGGACACTCCAGCACGACGTGCACATTGGTCCCGCCGAAGCCGAAAGAGCTGACGCCCGCTCGCCGGGGCGTGTCGGGATCGGCCGCCTTGACCGGCCAGGTGCCGCCGTCACCTGCGATATAGAACGGCGAGCCTGCAAGATCGATGTAGCCGTTCAACCGCTTGAAATGCGCAATAGGCGGCACCACGGAGAAACGCGCGGCAAGAACAGCCTTCACAAGACCGACCAATCCGGCAGCGGCTTCGAGATGGCCGACATTCGCCTTGACGGCGCTCAGCGCGCAGTGCCGTTCGCCGCCTTCGAGCCCATGCTCCCGATAGAGCTCGGCAAACGCGTCGACCAGCGCGCGCGTCTCGATTGGATCACCGAGAACGGTGCCCGTGCCGTGCGCTTCGATGAGCCCGACGGTTCGCGGATCGATGGCGGCCTGACGGTACGCCTGAACGATGACGTCCTTCTGGGCTTCCGGCGTGGGAGCCGTCAGCGACGCGCTGCGGCCATTATGGTTGACGGCCGAGCCGAGAACGATCCCGTAGATGCAGTTGGCCCGCGCCTGAGCAGCATCGACCCGCTTTAGGTAGATGACCGCAACGCCCTCGCCGCGCGCGTATCCGTTGGCGTTCGCATCGAATGTCTTGCAGGCCCCGTCCGGGGAGAGCATGCCGAGGCGCTGGAGCGAAAGATCGGTCGCGTCGTCCAGCATCAGGCTGACACCGCCGACAATCGCCGCCTCGCAATCGCCGCTCGCGATCGCGCGGACCGCCCGATGAAGAGCGACGAGGGAGCTCGAACAGGCGGTGTCCACCACCTCGCTCGGCCCCCGAAGGTCGAATGCAAAGGAGATCCGGTTAGCCAATAACGAGGGGGCGATACCGGTCAGAGTGTGCCCGGTCAAATTGTCGCTGTCCCGGTGGGCGAGCCTCGAGAAGTCATCGCCGGTTGCGCCCACGAACACGCCGGTGCGTGAGCCCGCCAGCGCGCTCGGATCCTCGCCCGCATGTTCGATTGCCGTCCACGCGGACTCGAGCAGCAACCGCTGGCGCGGATCCATCACTTCTGCCTCGCGCGGGGTGATGCCAAAGAACTTGGCGTCGAATGCGGCGATATGCTTCAGGAAGCCGCCCCGTCCGGCGCGACCGCGCTGCTGCGGCCGTCCACCAACCTCGGACGAGGCCGTCAGGCAGTCGCGGCCGGACCGAACGGCTTCCCAGAACTCGTGAAGATTCTCCAGGCCGGCGACGCGGCAGCTCATGCCGACGATCGCAACAGCGCCTGCTATTCGATCCGTGCCGACCGCTTCTGCCTTGATCGGATCGGATGCAGTCGGAGGCGCTACGACCGGCTCGGGCGCCAGCGCGCTCGCAATCGCTGCCACCGCGGACAGCGTTCCACCCCGGTAGAATTCGACCGGACTCATCCGGATTCCGAACACCGTGAACAGGCGCCCCGAGAGCAGCGCAAATTCGAGAGACCCCAGCCCGATTTCGCCGAGCGGACGATCGCCTGCAACGTGGTCCGGAAGGTCCGGTCGCAGCGTCTTGATCTCGCCGCGGAGAAACACGTCAAGCGTCGCGGCCGTGAGGGTGCTGCGCGCCGCAGCGGCGCTACGATCATGATCCGGTAGAGACGGTTCGGAATCGGCAAACAGCCGCGCGACTGCCCGGCGATCGAGCTTGCCGTTGACCGTCAACGGAATCGATTCGATCAGCCGGATGTTGTCGGGAATCATGTAGGTCGGCAGCAGACGCGTCAGTGCGGCGCGCAACTCGGTCGGATTTGCAGAAGTCTGCTGTCGTGGCACTCCGGCCGCGACGATACGACTGGTGCCAGCCGTTCCCTGAACTGCGACGGCCACGGCCTGCGACAGGCCGCATCGCCGCAGCGCAGCCTCGACCTCGCCAAGGTCGACGCGATAGCCACGGACATTGATCTGGTTGTCGAGCCGCCCTAACAATTCGATCATGCCATCAGGCCACCAGCGCGCGGCATCGCCGGTGCGATACATGCGCTCGGCACCGCCGGCGAACGGGTCCGGAACGAAACGGGACGCGGTCAGTTCGGCATCGCCGAGATAGCCCTCTGCCAGGCAATCGCCGGCGATATAGAGCTCGCCGGCGACATTGACGTCGCACACCGCGAGATCCTCTCCGAGAATGTAATAGCGGGCATTCTGGATCGGCCGCCCGTACGGAATGCTCGTCCATGTCGGGTCGATGTCGCGAACCGGAAAGTAGTTCGACCATATCGTCGCCTCGGTCGCGCCCCCGAGCGAGACGACCTGTGCCTTGGGGAGGGCCGAGCGCAACTGCTCGGGCAGGCTCAAGGGTATCCAGTCGCCGCTGAGGAACACCAGCCTCAGTTTGCAGATGCTGCTCGCACCATCTTGCTGGAGAAGAAATGGAACGAGTGTTTGCAGTAAGGCCGGCGTCGAGTTCCAGAAACTGATCGGCTCGCGCTGCAGCATCTCGGCGCAGGCGATGGGATCCTTCCGTTTGTCACGCGGCACGATTCGAACGCTCGCGCCGAGCGCAGGCAAGCCCAACAGATCGAAAATCGAAAGGTCAAAGGAGGCGGGGCTGACCCATAGGCCAGTGTCCCCAGGACCTATTCCGAAGGTCAGGGCGGTCCATTCAATGAGATTGACCAGGGGTCTATGCGCAACGACCACGATCTTGGGCACGCCGCTGCTGCCCGATGTCGGGATTCCATAAGCGGGATCGCCGGACGTCAGGCTTGCGCGCGGTCGCGCTTCCGAAAGCTGCGATTGCTCAAGCTGCTGTAGGTCCACAACGATCGTGTAGAGTCCCAGCGCCTCGAAAGAGCCGGCAACGCCCTGCTCAATTACTGCAAAGGCCACCCCATCGGCGGTGGCAATTTCGGCAATCCGGGACGGCGGCTCTTCGATCTCGATCGGAATGAACGCTGCGCCCGTCTTCAGCACGGCCAGAACGCTAACCAGGAAAGCGTTGGTTCGCTCGAGGCAAATGATGACATAGTCGCCCCTGCCGACACCTGCCGCAAGCAGGTGATTTGCGAGCTTGTTTGCAAGCCGGTCCAGGCTGGCGAATGTAAGCTCGCCATCTTCGGACACGGCGGCGATGTCGTGGGGGTGGGACGCTGCCCGGGCTTCTATCAGACTCTCCAGGCGCACGTCACCGGCATAGGGGCGGGCCGTGTCATTCCATTTCATCAGCATCCGCTTGACCGGCGCTTCGTCGGTGCTGACAACTTCCGCCTCTGTCATCGCCGCATCCACCCTTGCCGAACCCTGCCAACCACTTCCACAAAGGGGGGCTTGAAGGAGGACTGGATGGCGCCCCATGCGAGATCGTCGGTGGCAAGCCGCTCAAGCAGCGTGACGTAAGCATCGAACATTGCGGCTATCGCCGCTTCCGCGATTGCGGCGCGCCGATAGTCCCAATGAACGGTCAAGCGTCCGTCCAGATTGTGCACGAAGCAATCGAGATCAACGCCCGGCGTCAGCGCTGTACCATATCCGAGCTTGATATTTTGAGGCCAGCGAAGCGGCGGCTCGCTGAGTGCGCCCGTATAGACCACGCAGTGCTGCGACCTGTCCTGGGTGAGCGCGCCTTGACCCAACCTGCTCATTGCCTCCATCGGAAATGATCCGCGATGCTGCAAATCGGCGGCAATCAGCTCCTGCACCTCCGCCGCGCGCTGGGCAAAGCTGCGCTCGCCCACCGGTTCGGAGACCCACGACAGAGCGGTGAAATCGGCAATGGCCAAAGGAGCAGCGGGAGCAACAAGATGCCTCGAGGTCAGCGCCAAGATCGTCTTGAAGGCACGATCAGCCTCATTCCACCCGGCTAATACCAGATTCAGGGCAGCGATCAGAACGCTGTCGGGCAGCAGCGAGCGCTGCGCTGCGCGCTCACGCAGGCCCTCCCATATATCCAGATCCGTCGCCAGACGCGCCACCGGAAGCTCCGCATCAAGGCCGCCGGCTGCATGGGGCTTCGGACGCGGCAGCCTCGGTCCAGGCGGGACATCTAGGAAGCGCTGTTCCCAATGGACGGGGTCCGATGGCGAGCGACCTGCCGCTGGCGCCGGCGCGCTTTGCACGAGAGACCCATCGACATGGGCCTGTCGATAGAGTTGAAACAGCTTGACATAGAGAAGCAGGGTGCTGAAGCCATCGGCGATGATCATGTCGACCGCCAGATGAACGCGTGCCCTGGCCCCGCCCAGAAGCGAGACCTGCGCACGGATGCGGGTGTTCGCAGCCTGCGTAGCCAGCATCCGAGTTCGGATGTTGGCGAGCCGTGTCGAAGAGTCCCTGGCAAGCACCAGATCGTTGACAGTCAGTGTAACGCATCTCTCCCGATTGAGCCGCAACGCGCCTTTTTCGGAGAGCTCCGCCGTCAGCGTGGGCTCCAGGTCCGTGAGGCGCCGCAGCGCCTGACGAAAACGGCCAAGGTCAAAATGCCCGACTTCGAATTCCTGATAGACAGTCCCCTCGGCCCATGGCCGCTTATCGACACGAACCGCCTCGGCCAGATAGGCGCGCTGCAGTGCGGTCAAGTGAGCCGTCTCGGGAACAGCGCCAGCGGTCCTGCGCGGCGAAGCCGCGGCAGCCTTCAGCCGCAAGCGAAAATCTTCCAACAGCGTCGCCGCTCGATCGACCGGCAAGCTGCTCTCGGCAATGTCCCAGCAGATCTGAAGGCGCTCGGCAGCCTCGCTCACCCTGCATTCGAGCGCGATGCCGGGCGTCTGCGCCCTTGCGTAGGATACATGGTCCAGCCAGCTCGGGGCCGACGGCTCGGCGCGCCGGCCAATACCCAGGCGCGGCGTAAACACCACCGCTAGCCTTGGACGATGGCCCGTCTCCCGCGCGATGTCGCCCAGAACGCTGGCTGCACACACGTCCCGGTTCTGAAGGTCCGCGGTCGCCTGCGCATTCATACGCGCGGCAACGTCCTCGAGCGGGCGGCCCGTGATCTGCTCAGCGATGACGACGCTCGTGCTTGTGAACGGCCCGACGATCGATCCAATCTGCTCGCTGAACGAACGCCGGTGAGCGTGTGTCTGAACGATCGCGAAAGGCACATCGCCCTGCTGCGGCGCAAGCGTCTGCGCAAGGCAAGCCAACACGAGATTGGTCGGAAACACGCCGATAGCCGCAGCGCGCTGCTTCAGCGAGGCCCATTCATCCGCCTCGACGACGGCCGAGCTGCGCTGGAAGCGCGTCGGCCCGGTTCCCGTCGGCGCCGCCGCTGCGCCCAAGTCGGGACTATTCGGACAGGCCTCGAGCTTGTCGCGCCAGTATTTGGCTTGACGACGGCCGTCTTGCGACGCGCGAAATACCGCCAGTTGCGAACAGTAGTCGCGGAACGTCATTTCGAGCGGCGACAGTTCGATTTCGGGCCGTTGATAGAGCGCATGCCACTCGCGGTAGATGATGTCGGCGCTAGCCCAGTCCGCAATCGAGGAGTCCATGCTCACATGGACAATGGCTGAACGGTACGCACAGATCGTCGCTTCGATCGCAAACAAGGGCCAGCGCCCTAGATCATAGAGGCGATTCGCAAGCCTGGCTCGCATCTTCCGAAGATGCGGACCGAGTTCGCGCTCGTCGCGGAGATGGTGCGCAGCCATTTCGTAGACCGGCACCCGCGGAAGTACACGCTGCCGTCCGGAGGGCGTGATTTCCGCCCGCAGCATTGGATGGCGCTCGACCAGCCGGTTCCACGCACGCGAGAGCCGCGCGACATCGAGCGTTTCCATCTCGAATTCGAGATAGGTATGGGCACCGACGCCATCCGCCATGCGGCCAAACAAGTATCCGGCCTGAACCGGGGTAAGCGCGAATTCTTCAGACTGTTCGTCAGCAGCCGTCGCGGCTCTGTCTTGTTCGGCTAGCGCCGCCGGACGGCTGCCCGCTTCACCCGGCGCGCTCCACGCGAGCCGATCGGCCAGCTCATTGAGCGACGGCGCGTCGACCAGCAGCGCAATCGGGATCTCGCGGCCGAGCCTTGCCTCAAGCCTCGCCTTCAGGTCGACGGCCGCCATCGAGTCATAGCCGTACGCGTCGAGACCGGCCGCCGCATCAATCGATGATGCCGGAATATCGAGGAGACTCCCGACCTCGTGCCGGATGTGGTCCAACAGCTCGCCGTCGTCCTGGACCTCGCCCAGCGGAAGCGAGTGCGTCGAGGCGGCGCCTTGCCGATCCGATGCAGCGGACAATGCAGGCTGCGGGTTCAGCAGAAGTTCGCGGGCCGGCCAGCAGGGCTGCCGTTCGAAACAATAAGTCGGCAGCGAAATCCGCCGCGCCGTCTCCGGCGGATACAGATCGATCCGATCGGGGCGCAGGCCGCGCTGAATGAGCGTCGCCAGTTCGACAAGGCATTCACGATACCGTTCCGCCGACGGCCTGCCGGAGCGGAGCTCCGAAACGATGCGCTCACTCCGCGTAACCAGCGTCGCCTCATCGACACTGACTGGAGGCACGCTGCAACCGTCATCCGGACCGGAATTGCTATCGGGGAGCAGAAGTCGTTCAAGCTCACGGCAGTCGGCGGCAATGATGGTCCGCAGGCAGGGCAGCCGTTCGCGACCGACTAGCAGGGTGTAAGCCACATCGCGGAGTTCGAGGCTGGGTCCGTGCGCGCCGACAAACTCCCGCAACGCAGATGCCTGCCGCGCCAGGGAGTCCGGCGTCTGCGCACTGAGCAGGATCAGATGCGCCGGAGCATCGCTTCGATCGCGATCGGGCGGCTCCGGTGCTTCTTCCACCACGCAATGGACGTTCGTGCCGCTCAGCCCGAAGGAATTGATGGCCGCGCGGCGCGGCACACCCGCGGGCGGCAACCAGTCGTGAAGCCGGTCCGAGACATAGAACGGGGTATCAGAGAAGGGGATGGACGGATTGGGCTGCAAAAAATTCAGGCTCGGCGGAATCTGACGGTGTCTCAGGCAAAGGATCGTCTTGATCAGGCCCACAACACCGGCGGCGGCGGTCAAGTGGCCGATATTCGTCTTGATTGATCCGACTGCGCACGGAGCGCGCGTTCCCGTCTCGTCGCCGATCGATCGCGCCAGGGCCTCGATCTCGATCTGATCTCCGATGGGCGTTCCGGTACCGTGCGCCTCGACGAGCGTGATCGTGCGGGGATCGATATCGTAGCGATTATAAACCTGGCGCTGCACGTCGGCTTGGGCCCGCGCGCTGGGCACGCCCAACCCGTTCGTACGACCGTCATGGCCAAGGGCGGAGCCCTTGATGACGGCGTGGATATTGTCTCCGTCGCGGCGGGCGTGCTCCAGCTGCTTGAGGACTACGAACGCAGCTCCCTCGCCCTGCACGAACCCGTCGGCGGCCGCGTCGAAGGCACGGCATTTGCCCGTCGGGGAGAATATGCCGAGCTTGCTGGTCGCAATGTAATGATCGACGGACATGATGATGCATGCACCGCCCGCGATCGCAAGCTCGCATTCTCCCTCGAGCAGGTTACGGCAGGCAAGGTGCACCGCTGATAGCGACGACGAACAGGCGGAGTCGATCGTGAGGCTCGGCCCCTTCAGGTTCATGCGAAGCGCCAGGCGAGCCGCGAACATGGAGGGATCATTGCCTAGGATCGTAGCCTTGTCGGGAGCCAGCTTGGTGCGATCGAGAAGGGTTTCGAAGTCCCCTTTGCGCAAGCCCGCAAAGATACCGACCGACATGTCCTCCAGGGCAGCAGGTGAGTATCCTGCATCCTCAAATGCGCGCCACGCTTCCTGCAGGCCGATCCGGAGTTGTGGATCCATCAATGCTGCATCGGCCGGCGATATCCGAAACAGCAGCGGATCGAACTCCTCAACGCCTAATAACAAGGCGCCCCACTTGCTGAGCGACCTGTTGGGAACGGCTGCATCGGCATCGTAGTGATCGGCAATCCGCCAGCGTTCGGCGGGTATCTCAGTCACGCTATCGCGGCCCTCGGCGAGATTTGACCACAGCTCATCCACCGTCTCGGCGCCGGGAAACCGGCCTGCCATGCCAATCACGGCGATGTCGCTGTCTCGGCCAGTCACAAGAGGCGCTCTCGGCATATCCTCGAGCCGCGAGGCCCGCCCCACTTGCACCTTGTGCACCTTGCCCGGTAGGGGCTGGTAGCTTCGAAGATGCCGCACCAGCGCGCTCACGCAGCAATGGTCAAATAGCGTGGCTGCGCTGACCGGCAGGCCAAGGCCACACAGCCGCTCCGCGAATGTGAGGAGGCGCAACGAGTCCAGGCCGAGCATCTGGAATTGCACGTTGTCCTCGATGTCGGCCGGATCCTGTCCCAGGACTTCAGCCAACAGCGAGCGGATCAGTGCAGGGTCCGCCGAATCGTCGGATTCCACCAATGCCGTGGTCGCGGCGACGGTCAAGGCTCTTCGGTCACGCTTGCCGCTCAGTGTGGTCGGCAGACGGTCCCTGATCAGGACCCGTGTCGGAATCATAAAGGACGGCAGGCGTTCTGCCAGATATAAGCGGCACTCCGTGGCCGACACGCGCGCATTGCCACGAGGCACAAGGAAGAGTACAAGCTCGCCACCCTCGCGGTCGTCGTTGCGGGAGACGGCGCAGCACTCCGCCACAGCCTCGTGCTGAAGCATCACGGTCTCGAGCTCGGAAGGCTCGACACGCATCCCGCGGACCTTCAATTGATGATCGGCCCGACCCGCCAACTTGATCGACCCGGCCGGCTCGACGAAAGCGAGATCGCCGGGCTGATAGAGAAGCGGTCCGGCGGACTGATCAATGTGATTGACGATGAAGCGCTTCGCGTATTCATCGGGCGCGTCGACATAGTCGACCGCAAGAGAGCCTCCGGCCACAGCCAGCTCGCCGATTGCACCGCGGGGCGCCAGTTGCCCAAATCGATCAACGATGTAGACGCTGAGATTTGAGATCGGCCGCCCGCCGGGCAGGGCGCTGACCTGCTTCTCTTGCGATCCCAACGCATAGTGCCAGATCGTATTGACCTCGGTGCAGCCGTAGTCCTCGACAAAAAGGCATGAGGGAAGCCGCTCGCGAAATGCACAATAGAGCTCGGGCGAGAACATCTCGCCGCCGATCGTAACGAGGCGCAGCGATGCCAGCTCGCAACTGACGCTGTCTCGCTCCAACAGCCGCATGAGCAGGGACGGCAAAATGGTAAAACGGGTCGGCCGATGCCTGGCGATGAATCCCGCCAGAAGGGCGGGATTCCGCGTGACCGACGCGGGCGCAAGAACGGTCGGCACGCCCCAGAGCAGCCCGCCCAGAAATTCCCACACTGACGGCATGACGCTTACAGGGCTGCGCTGACAGAACAACTCGTCAGCTGCGATCGGGTAGGTCTCCCACATCCAGTACAGCCGATTGAGGACCTGACGCTGGCAGTGCACCACCCCTTTCGGCCTTCCTGTCGATCCGGAGGTATACATGATCAGGAAGCGCGAGTTGGCCTCATCATACCCGCTGGAAGTGGGAACGCTGCAGTCGGAAGACCCGCTTGACTCCTCCTGGTGCAGCGCCGCGTCACCCGAACTCGCTTCTCGCATTTGGCTGGGCGCGGAGATTGGCTCAGACGCCTCGCGTGCCAACCGCTTGCCTTGCCAATCGACCGGAACCGTCTTCACGCTGGGTGAGAATGCGACGGCGCGTTCTGCATCCTTCGGCGATACACATATCGCGACGGTCGCGGTCTCCTGAACCATGCGTCGGACGTAGTCGTCCGGATAGCTTTCGTCGATAGGCAGAACGACGGCGCTCACTTTTATGGCCGCAATGAGTGCGCCGACGTAGTTGATCGAGCGGCTCATTTTTATTGCAACGACATCCCCTGGCGCCACGCCCGCGCTCAGCATTTTTCTGCTAATATCGTTGGCTAAGCTGTTCAGCTCACGATAGGTTATGGATCTCGTTTCACTCTCGACCTCCTCATCCATGAGCGCGACTGTTTCAGGTCGATCGCGCACGCGCGCTTCGAACAGTGCCTTCAGCCCTCCTTCAAGCGGATATTGCCGCTCGGGACCGCGTGCCCAGTGTAGCAGCCGTCGTCGTTCGTTCGCCGACAGTATCTGACAACGTTCAACCGGCAGATCGAGATTGCGCTCCATGTCGAGCATCGCCCGCAAGAGATGGTTCGCAACTTGCCGCGCCAACCGCCTGCTTAGCAGGTCGGCTCGATATTCGAGCCGAAGCGAAAGCCCAGCGGGCCCTTCGCCCAGCGCGAATATGATCGTCGCCCATCCATCCGCAATCGCGCGACGGATATCCCGTTCTTTTTCCTCGACAGCATTGCTCCCAAGCCAGAAAACAAGGCATCGGTGGCAGTCCGGGTCTAAGACATCGATGTTGTGGCAAAGGCCGCCTCCTGCGAAAGGCGGCATGCGCTGTCCGGCAGCCCCCGCGTCGACCATCTGCTCGGCGATCGACTTGATCAACTGCCTGACAGTTTTCCCCGGAGAAAGCACTGGCCTCACATGGATGAGAGAGCCGCTCGCGCATCCGCCGGCCTGCGTCAGAACGGCCCCCTCCTCGCCCATGCCATACCGGCACATCATCAAAGCGGCCGCTGCTAGGACAGCGGCGTCATGCGGCTGACCGCTATGATCCGATAGAGAGGAGACCAGTCTAGACTTGAGTCTAATCTCAACCCGTCCGCTTGTCTCCCTTCGTGGTCGGAAGACAGTGTCGTCCAACCACGCTGCTGGCGATTGGGCTGTCATGTCTGCTCACGCGACGTTATCTCACGCTACCTGGATGCGATAAGGCTGGCGGATGCGACAACGCGCCTGGGTGGGATAGCGCACCCGGATGCGACAATGCAGCCGGGTGTGACAATGCTCCAGGATGAGACAGTGCCGCCGGATGCGAGAATGCAGCCGTGTGCGATAGCGCTCCAGGATGCGACAGTGCAGCAGGGTGCGATATGGCAGCCGGATGCGATAGTGCGGCGGGATGCGACATTGCCGCTTGGCTTGCCCCACCAAGGCTTGCTTGCGGTACAAAAGCTGAAGCAGCCGTGTCATGTATCGATGGGCCGCGGGGCCCGGCACGGGTGTAATGGTTCTCCATTACGACAGTCTCTTTCCCGTTCACGTTGGCTGAAAACGTCAGTATCCACTCATCGTTCGAAATGCGGTTCTCCTTCAAACTGAGAGGAATGCCGGCTGCTTGCTGCTCGCTTGTGGATTTCGCTGCAGCGAGCGAGCTCCCTGCGGGCCCCAAGAAGCTGACGTCGGCGGGCTGCGACTGCCAAACACGCTCGGTTATGGAAGGTCGGCCGGCTGCATCCACAATGGCCGCATTGACTGAGCGCGTGGGTTGGCCATGCATGCTCATGAGACCATCGTGACTGAGATTATCAATCCAGGCGGATTCGTAACGACGCTTGCTCAGATTCCATGTAAACAGACCAGCGCCTTGAAAATCCCCTGTGGGCCCGTGCAGCTCAAGCGTAAGGATGACCGCAAGTCCATCCATTAAGACTCGAGATACGCACGTCCCAGAGTTCACGATCGGCGTATCACCCTTCGCCCCGATCCACTGCTTCTGCGTGACGTTCCAGTCGCCCTGGAACTCCGTTATGGCCCGATGTTCAGCAGACACCGTTGCGCGCGGCATCGCAGCCGGCGCTCCTTCGCTCCCGGTCATTCTACTTCTCCCTGATGACGATGCAGTTTTAGGTCTTGAACCGCGAACCCTTTTGTCAAACCGCTCCCGCTTCCTCGGCGCACAGCGGAAAATAGCGCTTTAGCTCAGGATAGTAGGCGCTCTAGAAAACAATCAGTAATACGTGCATCAACAGGTTGTATCTTACACCATCGGCCACCCGAATCAACGAGACAATAAAAAATTCATCGTCCAGGACAAAAAGACAGGCGAGCGAGCACAGAATGCTGCTGCAGCGCGGCAAGCCTTGTGTGCTCTTCAGTCGTTTGCTGAGAGTACGCTTGCCATTTGCGGGCATGGATTGGCACAGCCGATTGGGGAATGGACAACACTCCACGCTTGGGCACGCTCATCGTGACGTGCGAAACACTCGATCGAACCCGCAAAGTTCATCTTCCGTGGAAGGCGGATTACTTTCCGTCATAGCATCGCGAAAATCAGACAGCTCGCGGGCACCGACGAGAACGTGAAGTTTATTGGGCATCCGGCACGGCGGTAACGTCGAGCGCGCCAATGCTGGTCTGACGGAAGCCCAACTGCGCTCTCTGAGCGGCCACAAGAAGGCGGGCACCATGATCCGGTAGGAGACACACCTTCCGCCGCATCATTGCTAATCCCAGTCCACGGCCCGGCGCGTGATGGCATGCATGGCACAGATGTTCAGCGCTATCGGCGGAAAGCACGTGGTCCCGGAACCGGGCACGAACAATCAAAATCCGATCACTTGTTGACACGCGGCGGTTCACCGGAAAGCATGCCGCCTCATGGTCCGCCTGCATGCGCTGACGCACGAGCCGCCTGCGGGATCCCAACTCGCCGGTCAGCTCGCCGCCGATCTGAACGTCGGCCAACTGACCTATTTTGGACAACTGCGCGCACACTTTGTGGCCGCTCCTGCCCCTTGTCGCGGCTCACGGTCCAGCTTACTCGGCCCGCGATCCGCGCCCCCTCATCGGCAGCATATCGTCCAGCGCCTGATCGATATCATTGCAGATGACCGTTTTGCCGCCATCGCGCGCGATGGACGATTGCGCGATGCGCCGCATGAACTCCTTGATGAAGGCGGCGCTGAGGCCCTCGCTCTGTCGCACGGCTTCATTGACAACAGCCTCCGTGAGTGGAAGGCCTTTGCCATAGAGCCGCACCAGCTTGTCGCGGCCATGAGCATCAGGTAAAGGCACCTCGATGACCTGGTCGATCCGGCCAGGCCGCGCCGCGATCGCGCCCTCGAGCTCTTCCAATCGGTTGGTGGTAAGTAAGAACAGGATGTCGGCATCCTCCTTCAGCCCATCCATCTCATTGAGCAGCCTGTTGAGCAGTAATTCTTCGCGCGCGTCTCGCATCTCATTGCGGTCGCGCGCGATCAGATCGACGTCCTCGATCACCACCAATACCGGCTGCAACAGCCGCGCGAGGTTCATATATTCACCGAGCGCACCGACCTCCCCGGCTGCCATTATTAGAGTGGTCTGATCAGCCAGGTTAGTTGCGAGGTATCGGATCGTGTGGGTCTTGCCGGTGCCGGGCGGGCCATAAAGCAAGATGCCCTTGCGTGTCGATTGGCCGAGCCGGCGCAGCGCATCGCGCATTCCGACAAAGCTCAATACATTTCCATCGAGCAGTTTGAGCACCTTTTCGGGCAGGATCACGTCCGCGCGGTCTACCCGGGGCCAACGATGCACCGTAACGCCGCGCGAACGGCCGCTGTAATTCGAATCGCTCTCGAGGGACAGGATCTTGCCACGGTACGATCCGGCGGATCGTACCGCTCTCTCCAGTTCAACGAAGCAGTGCTGCGCGAAAGACTCGCCGGCCCCGCCGGCGGGCACCGCGACCTCAATGTGCATCATCTCCTCTGGGTCGGTCCCGCATTGTTGCACTGGCTCGCGGTAATAGTACAGCACGACAGCGTAACGAAACTCGTTCGCCTCGGATAGCCACAGCCCATTGTGCAGGCATTTGACTGGCGTAGCCTCGCCGATGTCGATCTCGTGGTATTGTGGCGACGCCAGCAAGACGGCATCGTCTCCGGCGCGCCGGAGCTCCGCGAATGACAGCTTCTCCAAAACCCATCGCTGATGCAGGCCAAAGAAGCGGACCGGCGAAGCGAACAGCTTGTCGATTGCGATCTGGATGTCCGCGCGCATGTGGCCGGGAAATTGCCGCACCATAGTCACGAGGCTGTTCGGCGGGATATCAGCGAAATGCCAGGCAACCGCGTCACGGGCCAATTCGAAGTGGATTTCGGACGGATCTGGCGCCTCGGTTTCGCCAACAGGCTCGGAGGTGATTTGCAACGTATGTCCTTCAGCTCGGATTCGTTCCTGCGCCGCATCGAAGAGCGCCTTTGCAACTGACGGTGGGAAGGGGCCGCACGCGGCCTTGTCCCGCCGTTCGATCAACATGGAAAGGGCGTAGGCATCGCGCTGATGTCTGCCGAACACCTCCCGGAATAGATCCGCCACGAAACCGCGCGGCGTCTTACCGCCATCTTGAAAAACCAGCTGTACAGACTCGGGCACAGTGCAAACTTGATGACCCATTTGAAGCTCCTAGTATGAGTGAAACGGTTTGTCGTTGGCCTTACTTCGCCTGATGCGCTCCATTCGACGCGCGGTTGTTAGAGGAACTTGCGCTTTGCCGTCCAGGCGCCATTCAGCCGCATGGACTGCCGGAGAACTCATTGGCGGCTCACGGTGCGCCCCATCAAGGCCGGCGTCGATTGGGCCGAATGGCGCAATCGACTGCGATAGCCGAGTAAGGACGCGCAGGACCCGCCGGACCACACGCACAATCGCGTAGTGGACCCGGTCGACGGCATGTTTGGGCTTTGTCAGTATCCTCACAATTGTGCTCTCTCCTACAGTCCTTGAAAAGACGCGCCGGCGCTGGTGTAATTGGCGAATGATGTCACTGCTTGTCATCAAGCCCCTCTCGTTTCCGGATCTTTCAGCAAATTGCATGCCGGTCGCGAAAACGACTCTCAAACTGTTCTTTGCAGGAGAATCGGTACCTGCCCAGGAGCATGAGCTTCGCTTCTTGAAGCTCGCGAGTTGCAAGATTGGCGAGCGGAAATTCACGCGCATCGCGGTTCTGCCGACGGCACTAACCACACTCTGGCCGGACTTTTCGCAACCGACATCCCCCCTTTTGGACAAGCGCTAGCTATAGGCCCCGCCGCGCCAGGATACGGCCGCACTGGCGCTAACAATCGCACCACCGATCACCACGATGTCCGCTGACTTGGGCTGCGCCTCATCACTGCTGATGTGGTGGATGGCCTGCAAATGTCGGGAAACGCGAAGGCGTCATCAACTGTTAGGTACCCAGCCATGGGATCCTGTTGAAGTGCAACGCCCTCAATATGCTTATCTATGAGTTGGTGCGAAGGACTTGGTACATCCCCCACTCATGATCCGTTACATCCAAGAGGTAAACCATTCCGCTCTCTGCTGTTGAGCTTCTACGCGGCGTCTTCCGATCTGCCCGCGAACTGAAGGTGCCCATGACCTACCGTCATCCGCGCTTCACACGAACGCTGACCGGGCCAAAATCGTCCCGCCGTAGAACGCGGACATCACTTGTGAGATTCGATCGAGCTAATTAGTTGTTGGCGATCGCGTCCTCGCATCCAGCACCGGCTCAGCGGCTCGATCGAAGCCGCGTTCCAGTTAGGTGGTATCTGCCAAAGAATGTTGCGAACGAAGAAATCCACGAGCTTTAGTTTGCAGTAATTGCCTGGCACTCCGTGGTTTCCGTTCGGCACCACAAGCATGTCGAAGAATTTTCCTGCGTCGATAAGACGATCGGCAAGTTGGAAGGTGGACGACGGATCGACGTTTTCATCCAGTTCGCCGACAATCAGCAACAGCTTACCTTGTAATCGGTGCGCGTTGTCGACGGAGGAGGATTGTGAATATTCGATGCCAACCGGCCAGCCCATCCACTGCTCATTCCACCAGATCTTGTCCATTCGGTTGTCATAGCAACCACAATTAGCGACACCTACCTTGTAGAACTCAGAATGGAAGAGGAGTGCGCTCACCGCATTCTGACCACCGGCGGACGCACCAAAAATGCCAAGGTTTGAAATATCGTACCACGGATAGTTTGCGCTTGCCGCCTTGTGCCACAGGATTCGATCGGGAAGGCCACCGTCCTTCAGATTTTTCCAGGCGACGTCGTGGAACGCTCGCGAGCGGTTGTTCGTCCCCATCCCATCGATCTGTACAACGACGAATCCAAGTTGCGCGAGCGGCTCGGCCGAGGCTGAGAATGACTTCGGAACGAAAGAACCGTGAGGGCCAGCATATATTCTCTCTACGACCGGATATCGCTTGGTTTGATCGAAATTAGTGGGAAGGTGAATGACACCCCAAATATCAGTCTCGCCATCTCTCCCCTTCGCATGAAAGCTGAGCGGCGGCGTCCAGCCAGCAGCCACGAGCTCCGAAATGTCGGCGCTTTCGACCTGCATGAGCTTCGAATTGTCACTGGTTCGGTATAAGACCAAGCTCGGCGGAAGGTCGATTCGTGAACACAGGTCTACATAGTAGCGGCCATCTGGCGAGAACTCGATGTGATGATTTGCCGCTCCAGGCGTGAGCGCACTCAGGCCCGTCCCGTCAAAGTCGATTCGGTACCCATGGATGAAGTAAGGATCTTCGCTTGCGTTCATTCCGCTCGCGCCAAACCAGATCTGGCGCCTAACCGGATCAACAAAATAGACCGTGCGGACCACCCAATTGCCTCTGGTGATCTGATTTTTAAGCTCGCCGGTTCGGCCATCGAAAAGGTAGAGATGCTCGTGTCCGTCGCGCTCGGACGCCCAGATGATCTCCTTCCCGTCTGCGACGTTATACTGAAAGATTTTGCCAGTGCACTCCTGGTCCATGTTCAGTGGCTGATAGTCGATGAAGGTCTTGCTCCACTCATCGATCAGCGAGCGGACTTCTCCGGTGGCTGCTACCACTTCTAGAAGGCGATAGAGCTGATGACCTCGTTGATTATACTTAAAAGTGAAACCTCGACTGTCCTCCCACCACTCGATCGGCGAAAGTTCGTACGGATTTCGGAATAGATTGTTGTCGAGTTGGATCTCGCGTCGGCTGCCGATCTCAAAGAGCACCGGATGTGATACTGTCAACAGGTCGCCAGGTTTAGGATACGTCATCGTCCGGCGCCTCGGATGAAGCTGGTCGGTCGGCGACGATTCGACGAAATGAATCTTACGCTCGTATCCGGGGCGGAACCGGTATCCCGCAAGATAGCGCGAGTTCGGAGACCAACTCAGTGTCGACAACCCATAGTAGTTGCTTTCGGATCCGTCCCAGGTCAAGGGCATGTCCTGCGGGCCATCCTTGCTGCACAGGAATAGATTGTGCCTATTGATATAGGCCAGCCATTTACCATCAGGAGACGCGCTTTTTTCCTTCGGATCATTTTCTACCGGAGGGCTGCCATAGGGGTTCTCCTCATCGACTTTGGAGGAAGCGCTCTGGCTTAGACAAGTGTAGCTCACAAGATCGCAGCTCCACCTGGTGCTATCGATCTCGAAGCTGATCTCGCGACCATCGCTAGCCAGGTCGAAGCGACAGAATGGCAGATTGTCAGCGTCGTAATGCCTCTGCGTTGCTCGGGTGAGGGCGGCAGCCACCTTATCATGATCAAAGGCCAGCTGTTTTGCGCCCTTGACAGCGTTCACGAGGATGAATTGGCGCCGGCCCCTTACGCTTCGGCAATAAGCAAAGGCCTCACCATCTGACATCCAGAACGGCACGTCCGCGACATTGACCGTGAGCTGAGCATAGTAGCCGTTAATCGAGAGGGCTCGTTCGTAATCCGCTACCTGCAGGATCTCGTGTCCCAGTGTGTCTTTCCGGCGGTTCACGGCTTCCTCCTCCTCTGAGCTAACGGAGCGATCGTTAAGGTGCCCCGTATACGAAAGGAGCAATAAGGCTCGCTGAGGGTGCGGCTAAGTCGTGGGCCGAAAGATCTCCAGTGCGCTTTCGGTTCAATCCCCCTTGAGCTCCGTTCCAAGTCCTCCCTGCAGAAATGATGCCATCGAAGCTGCAGGCGCTATTACATTGTTTCTGATCCCCTTGGCGGTTAGAGCACAAGAGTAACGCGAACACGAATGTGTAAAATCAAACACAGAATCGAGTTCGGCAGTATCGGCAGGTCGAGCGAACAAGGTTAGGCAGCGGTCATCTCCCGCAGCCGTGACTCTCGAGAAATATCACCCTGCTTCGGACGCGAGTGCGAGGGCATACAAGCACACGCGACCTTGCACAGTTGCGCCAACAGCACGCGGTTTCAAGTGGCATGTAAGGGTGCCAGATCCTCCGAGCCGGCGCGGATGTCCGTTGCGGTCTCGAGGACATTGTTCGAAGGACATCGAACGTGTTTGATGCAATCTTGGCTGAATTGCTTCAATCCTGTCACGGGGCGCTACTCTTGTCGCGGGCTACGCTTACTGAGCATCGGTTTCCACCAGAGTGCTTTGGACCGGCCCAGGAACATATCGTCCTGCACTCCGGCGCTGGGCCCCGTCTTTGGAGGCCGTTTCAGGATTCGCCACGCGGCCCTCGCGGCCGCGGGCGCGGGGATGCTGATTCATGGCCGGCCCACATTTCAGTGCCCGTTGGCAAAGCGGGACAAACGCGCTCAGCGAGACAATGCGCAAACTCGTGCGCGCCCTTGCCCGCGCCGCAGCGATAGCCGCCAGAATCAGCAGAACCGTCAAACCAGTGCAGGCGATGATGATGAGAGCGGCGATCTACACAATGTTTAGTGAGAATGAAAAGCAGAGCGGCAAGTCGATTGAGGATCAGGTCGCGCTGTGCCGCGCATTCTGCAAGCGTGAGGGTCACATCGTCGTTGAGGTCTACTCCGATCACGGCATTTCCGGCCCCTCCACCGTCAACCGCACGGGCTTTCAGCGCCTGATGCCGAATGCCAGGAGCCGGAAGTTCGATGTGATCGAAGTCTTTCGACCCCATCTCAGGCGACCTCGAAGGCCTGGGCGGCTTTCACAACGAACCAGGTCTGCCGGCGTCCAGGTGATCGCTGTCCAGGACAACATCGTCGCTGACGATCTCCAGGTCGGCGTCAAAGGTCTGTTTGCCTGTTCTTGAGGGATTTGGCCCACAAAACCCGGCGCGGTCAGGCCGCGTCATTCGCGACGGGCGCCGCCACGGCGGCCGGAGCTACGACCACCACCCGCCCCGCGCAAAGCCGGAGAGGTTGAGATCGACGAAGCGGAAGCTGCGATCGTCCGGCAGATTTCCGCGGACTACCTCGACGCCCGGTCTCCTCGGACATCGCCACTGCCCTGAACAGGAAGGCAGTGCCAGGGTCCCGCGGCGGGGTCTGGAACGCCTCGACGATCGCGGGAAATCGCAAGCGGATGAACGGCATCCAGCACAATGAATTGTATGCGCATCGTCTGGAACCGGCAGACCACCTTCGTCAAGGCCCACGAGATCGGCAAGCGCATCAGTCGCGAGAACTCGCGCGATCGTGGATGACTTGCTGGTCGCAACCCTGGGATTTTCGGGCAAGAGTAGAGCGTCCGGTGGGCTATGGGCGAACTGTCGCACTCGGTCCGGAACAGGCGCGATGTTGGCCGTGCACGAGCCCCTCCAGACCACCTGGAAGATATGGGACCTGCAACATGAAAGCGTCGCAGGCGCCGGCCGGAACCACTCGGTCCCGGGCGTGCCAGCAAACCCGCTGGTGGTTCTTCCCGCGCCGTAACGCTGTCCCAGTTCTGCCTGGCTCAAGCCGGAGCGCCGCGGCAGTTCGGAGACCTCGCGGTAGTTGGAGCGCCTTGGCCTGCTTCTCCGTATCGCCAATCACCGGGACGATGCCGGGCAGCACCTTGAGCGTATTCGGATCGCGGCCGAACCGCACCGCGCGGGCGCGAAGGTCGTTGCGGAATTCGACCGCGACGTCACGAAAATGATCGCGGCCGATCGTGCCGCGAAATCGCGGCTGCGATCGGAAGCGCCCGCCTGGATGAAGACCGGACGCCATTGCGGCAGCCCGATGCAAGTCAGTAATAACTGCCTCGGCGAGAGCTTTCAGTCCAGCGGTCAGACTTGCAGCGACGCCGAGACCGACCAATGCCCGACCGACAAACAGCACAAGCAAATTGTCTGATGCCGCAAAGAATGCCGCATCCACTGCAGCAACAACCAGCAGAATGCTCTGGATTTGCCACGGACCATAACCGTCCAAAAGGATGCCGATCGCTATTTGCGCAGCCGCGAACGTAAGGAAATCGACTGAGGTGAGCAAGCCGAGATCACCAGCGTCGAGCCCCAACTCCAATGTTAAGGGGGCGGCGATCACATTGTTCTGAAGAGATAGGAGAGGTAATAGCCGACAGCAAAAGGCAGAAACACCCGCACGATAAGTGCGGGCCCTCCTGTCACCTGCAACTGGCGGTCGCACTTGACCCCGGCCATTTCGTCATGGCTCAACCAAGTCGAGCCCTTCTTTGCGCTCCTCACCGATAAGAAGATCAGGCGCGGCGTCTATCCCAGCGTAGCTGCCCTCAGGGCCGACATCGCCTCGTTCATCGAGCGACAAAAAGCCGATCCCAAACCGTTCCGGGGGACCAAATCGATGACATCCTCGCTTCCATCGAGCGCTTCGTGAGCGGCTATTTCGTTACGACGCATTGCTCTTGAACCATTGCGAACTCAATGCGCGGATCGCACCGATCGATCGCGATAGAAGGGAAATCGGCGGGCGCTGTGATTACCAAAGATATTGTTGGTGCGCGACCGGGCGACCGGTGGCGCGCTTGCGGCGGCAGGAGATCCCGAAGATGCAAAGCGGTTTCTCGCATCGTGAATCAGTGCATGCCACCCGCCAGCTTCGCCACAACGGCCGCCAGAAAGGGCTCGAAGCCGTAGCGCCAGGTTGTACAACCTGAATCATACATGAGCCATCGGCCCAGACAGTTCATGATCCTGAGAAACGCTTTCGATGTCCCGAGTTTTAAGCTTCGTGAGAGTCTGTCGCCGCGCGTGCCCGAATCGAACTCGGCTCGTACCGGATGCGTGAGTGTCAGATCTAAGACTGAAGCTGAAGCAGGACGCGCGGTTGGCAGACCCAAATCGGCACGCCTTCTCGTTGACCAATGGAAGACAAAGATCAATCCCCATGTCCACGTGCAAGTTTTTCCGGCAGGAGGGCGCCAACACTGCTGCCTTAGATCGTGCGCCATCTGTCTTTCTTTGTCTTCCCAATCGCTTTGAGTGCAGAACCGCCACATGAATGGCGGCTTGAGCAACGGTATCGTTGCTTGGTTGTTGGCAGTCACGTGCTGCCTAATAGACCGCCGAGTTCATCTGCTACTGGAGGCGGTGTGGAGTAGGTGGCGATGAGCTTGGCAAAGGACGACTGCGGCTCCCGCCCTTCGCGCTTCTCAAAAAATCAAAGCGTCACGGATGAAATAACGCGGCCCCAGAATATTGCAGTTAGCCGAAATCTAACGCGCCACAGGTCGCGCTTCGCGGTCCGCCTCTCATCTGTCTTCGGCAAGTAATCCACGACGACCGGATCGCCGATAGTGCAACGGCCACGTCAGAAAATCGCCCAGCTTGCCCTGCGCGGTCGTCACGAGGTTGAAGTTATCGGGATCATACAGAAAGCGAGGAATTCGATAATTCTGTGCCGCGGTTTACAGGCTTGGCAGTCGTACCGGCGTGATTCGATCATCATGTTTAGAATATCTTCAACGGTCGTCCTACGGTCCTATGCGCCGCGATCACAGTATTTGCCATTAGCATGGCGATCGTCATCGGACCGACACCTCCGGGAACAGGCGTGATATTTTCACAGACCTCGGATACTTCAGCGAAGGCCACATCTCCCACCAGGCGGGTTTTGCCTTTGCCTCGTTCAGGCGTGTCGATCCGATTTATACCGACGTCGATGACGGTAGCGCCTCGCTTCACCCAATCGGCTTTGACCATTTCCGGGCGGCCAACGGCGGCGACGAGGATGTCGGCGTCACGGCAGACATCTGGCAGGTTCTTGGTCCGCGAGTGCGCCACGGTCACGGTGGCGTTGGCGTTGAGCAGCAGCTGAGCCATCGGCTTGCCGAAAAGATTTGATCGGCCGATTACCACAGCAGTGAGGCCGGAAAGGTCCCCGCCACGCGTGCGGCGGATCAGAAGCATCGCACCGGCTGGCGTGCAGGACACGAGGCCCGTTTCCAGATCCCCAGTCGCAAGCTTGCCGGCATTAACGACATTCAGCCCGTCGACGTCCTTCTCCGGCAGGATCGACTGGATGATCGCTTCGCTGTTAAGATGCCTCGGCAATGGCAGCTGCACGAGCACGCCGTGAATGGACTCATCGGCGTTCAGCGCCGTCACGAGCGCTGCAAGCTCCTCCTGGCTTGTCTCAGTCGGCAAGGTGTGCTGGACCGAATTGAAGCCGCAATCCTTCGCCATGCGGCTTTTCGCACCGACATATGTACGGCTTGCAGGATCATCGCCAACGATGATCACGGCGAGGCCGGTCCTGACGCCATTCTGCGCCTGAAGCTCCGCGGAGGCCGCCTTCACTTTGTCGATGACGGACGCGGCGATCTGTTTGCCGTCGATTACTTGTACCATCGCTCAACCCATTCTTTCGGATGCATAGCTGCCCGGGCTCGCCGGGAACACGATGGTTCGGTTGCCGTTGATGAAGGTGCGATGGTCAATATGCGCATGGATGGCGCGGGCCAGAACCTGGCTTTCCACGTCGCGGCCGATCGAAACGTAGTCATCAGCCGACTGGGCATGAGTGATACGCGCGGTATCCTGCTCGATGATCGGACCTTCGTCGAGGTCGGCGGTGACGTAATGGGCCGTCGCACCGATCAGCTTCACGCCGCGCTCGTGAGCCTGTTTGTACGGGTTTGCTCCCTTGAAGCTCGGCAGGAAGGAATGGTGGATATTGATGATCTTGCCTGACATCTTTGAACACAATCCGTCGGACAGGACCTGCATGTAACGAGCCAGCACGACAAGATCGGTGCCCGTCAGCTCGATGATTTCAGTCAATTGCGCTTCGGCTTGGGGCTTGTTCTCCTTCGTCACCTTGATGTGGTGGAAGGGGATGTCGTTGTTGACGACGAGCTTCTGATAATCGAAGTGGTTCGACACGACGCCGACGATGTCAATCGGTAATGCGCCGATCTTCCAGCGGTAGAGCAGGTCGTTGAGGCAGTGACCAAAGCGGGAGACCATTAAGAGCACCTTCATGCGCTTCGAGGTATCGAAAATCTCCCAGTCCATACCGAACTTACCGGCAACAGGTTTGAAACCTTCCGTAAGTGCCGCATGCTTAACGCCTTCTTCGGAGACGAAGCTGACCCGCATGAAAAACATATCGGTGTCGCAATCATCGAATTGCGAACTAGCAACAATGTTGCAGCCATTTTCTGCCAAATAAGTCGAGATCGCGGCTACAATGCCCCGTGCCGACTTGCACTTAACAGTCAGAATAAGCTTGGTCGTCATATCTACTCCTGTCGAATCGGCAAGTTGGCGAGAAAGTGGCCAAGCACGCGTCCGTTGATGTGAAGTCAGCGAAATTCTGCGCTCAGCTCGGTGAGTTCGTCCCATAGACTTTCCGCAAAACCTCGCAGCACCATCAGCTCGAATCCATCCTCCGAGACGCGGGTGACGTGCGTTGCGATGTGGCCGATCAGCGTCGTTGTCGCGCGGCCCACCGGGAAGGCGTCTGACTCAAGCTCCACCGCGGTACCCTTGGCCAGCACGGAGGGGGCCTTTGCTCCCGCGATGGCTATGCGGACACGGCCGTGGCTCTGATCAACGACGTCAGCATGCGGCTTCAGCTTTTGTACGATGTCGGCGAGTGCTGCCGTCGACATAGGCTCGTCGCCGACCACGAAGCACTGACCGGGCGACCCGCCACGTACGGCGAACGCCTCGCGTCCGAGCGCGCCGCGGATTGTTTCGGAAAGATCGTCCTCCGCGTTCGCAGAAAGCACGTGCAGCACGTGGCCCTCGGGAAGTGCCCTGAGCGTCACGCTGGTCGAGATCAGCGGGGACTTCTGGCCAAGCGCTATTCCGTGTTCGATCGCGAATCCGGACATCTGACCTCAGACTTTCAGCTTTTCGTTGGCGGGATCGACGAACACGGGGTGACAGAGGCGGCCCGCCGTGTATTCGTTGCGAAGGCCGTTCCACACCTGCACTTCCTCGCCATGACGAGACGAGCCGCGCCTAACGAGCGCTAGGCCGATCGTGGATCCGACATGCGGTGAGTAGCAGCTTGAGCTTACATAGCCTTGATCGTTCTCGAGCGTGGCCGCCGCACCCTTTTCGAGAATGTGTGAACCGCTGCGGAAGGAAGTCTCGAACTCCAGCGGCACGACGCCGACGAGTTGATGCCGGTTCGGGTCCTGGAGACCCTCGCGTTCGAGCATCCGTTTTCCGATGAAGTCCGCCTTCGTGGCTGAGACCATCTTGCCGAAGCCGAGATCGGCCGGCACGACCGTCCCGTTGATCTCATTATGCGTGACATGGCCCTTCTCGATGCGCAACACCGAGAGCGCTTCCACCCCATAGGCGCAGATGCCGCGCTCCTTGCCGGCTTCCATCAGCGCATCGGCCATGGCCTCGCCGTAGCCGGCGGGAACCGCCAGTTCGTAGGCCAGTTCGCCAGAGAAGGAAATGCGGAAGAGTCGGCCCGAAAGCCTGCCACCACACAACGAGACTTCTTTGGCGGCAAGGAAGGTGAACGCTTCATTGGAAATATCCTCGTCGACGATCTTCTGCAGAATAAGGCGCGACTTTGGCCCGGCGATTGCCATCTGGGCCCACTGGTCGGTCACGGAGGCAAGCCGCACGTCGAGCTCCGGCCATAGCGCTTGTGCGCAGAATTCCAAATGATTCATCACGCCCGCCGCAAGGGCGGTCGTGGTCGTCATGAAGAAGCGTTCGTCTTCGAGGCGGCTGGTGGTGCCATCGTCGTAAATGAAGCCATCCTCGCGCAGCATTAGGCCGTAACGCGCCTTGCCGACGGGCAACTTTTTGAAGGGGTTGCAATAAACGCGATCGAGGAATTCCGCGGCATCCTTGCCGGTGATTTCGATCTTGCCCAGCATCGAGACGTCGCAAAGGCCCGCATTGATGCGTACGTTCCTCGCTTCACGGTCGACGCTTTCGCGCCAGGTCTTTTCGCCGGCAAGCGGGAACCAGGCGGAACGATACCAGAGACCCGTCTCGACGAAAGTCGCCCCGTTCTTCGCTGCCCAATTGTGCAACGGGGACTTGCGCACCGGCTGGAAATGCTTGCCGTGCGAGATGCCGGCGAGCGCCCCGAAGGAAACCGGAGTATAGAACGGGCGGAAGGTGGTGGTGCCAACCTCGCCCGGAGATACGCCCCGCGCCTCGGCTAGAAGGCCAATCGCGTTGACGTTGGAAAGCTTGCCCTGGTCCGTCGCCATCCCGTTGGTGGTGTAGCGCTTGGCAAGCTCCACGTGACCATAGCCTTCGCGAACCGCAAGGCCGATATCCTTGTGATGGACGTCGTTCTGGAAATCGATGAAGGCCTTGCCCTTTATGCCGGGAATAATCCAGACCGGCTTTGCAGGTGGCGCGACGATGTCGCCTTCGACCGCGCCGAACGTGGCGGGCTCCGCCTTCATCTCGAGCTTGCCTAGCAGCGCGGCGGCCTTCCCGGCTCCGGCCTCCAGGCAGCCGGCAAGACCGCTTGACTTGGCAGCGGCACCGGCCAACGAAAGCCCCTTGTGATCCTCCCGCGCCACGAAAGCAGCTTCAGCATCCGACCATTCCGGCCTACCGCCGCGATGGTAAGCGAGATGGATGACGGGGCTAAAGCCGCCCGACATAGCGAGTGCGTCGACGGCCAGCTTTTCCTTCCGGCCGTCCTGGACGATTGTAATGGAAGAGAGTGCCTGACCACCTTCGGCGTCAGGGACGAAGCCGCCGTTTATGATGCGAGCCGACCCTCCATACACGCCTGCTGTAGCGCCGCCAGGGCGGCTTTCGACGATGGCTGCAAGCCGCACGCCAGTCTTTTCGAGATCCCGGGCCAATGCGTAGCCGCTGTCGTTTGTCGTGACGATTGCGACCGACTTGCCCGGGGCAATGCCATAGCGGTTGAGATAGGCGCGCATAGCGCTTGCCATCATCACGCCGGGAATGTCGTTGCCGCCGAACACCAGCGGGCGTTCCTCGGCGCCTGTGGCGAGAATGGCCTGCTTTGCCACGATGCGCCACAGCCGCTCGACTGGCACCTCGCTGCGCGGCTCGCGAACGTTCTTCTGGACCCGCTCAACGGCCCCGAACACGTTGCCGTCATACCAGCCGAAGGCTGTCGTGCGGGAGAGAAGCCGAACCTTGGGAAGGCGTTCGAGTTCGGCGAACGCTTGGCTGGCGAATTCGACTGCCGACAGGCCGCCAATTGTCGCGGTTTCGGATAGAAGCCCGCCGCCGATCATCGCATTCTCGTCGACGAGGATGACGCGAGCGCCGACACGGCCGGCGGTCAGCGCTGCGGCAAGGCCGGTGGCGCCGCCGCCGACGACCAGCAGGTCGCAGTGGGCCCAGCACTTTTCGTAGCGGTCAGGATCAGCCTCGTAGGTCGCCTTGCCGAGGCCGGCGGCCCGGCGGATGAACGGCTCGTAGAGCTTCTCCCAAAGGCCTGCTGGCCACATGAAAGTCTTGTAGTAGAAGCCGGCGGACAGGAAAGGCGACAGCAGACTATTTAACGAACCGACGTCTACGTTAAGCGAAGGCCAGCGGTTCTGGCTTTGCGCGACAAGGCCCTCGTACAATTCCTGCATAGTGGCGCGGGTATTGGGCTCCGTACGCCCGCCCCGGCCAATGGTCATCAGCGCATTGGGTTCGGATGCGCCAGCCGTAAGCACGCCGCGCGGCCGGTGATACTTGAACGATCGGCCCATCAGCATATGGCCGTTGGCAAGCAGAGCCGAGGCAAGGCTGTCGCCTTCGACTCCGGTCATGCGCTTGCCGTCGAAAGTGAAAGATAACGGCTTCGAGCGATCGATGAGGCCGCCCGTCTTGAGACGATAGGACGTCATTGCCCCGTCTCCTCGCGAGCGGCGGAGTCACACGTGTCTTCAATCTCATGGGTTGCGGTGTTGCGCGTCACGATCAGCCAGCGGCGGCAGCCGGACGTGTGATGCCAATGTTCGTCGTAGCGGCCGCGTGGATTGTCACGCAGATAGACGTAGTCGAACCACACTTCGAGACTGGCATCCGCAGCCGGACGGGCGAGCGCCGCCCCCTTCACAGTGAATTCTTCCTTGGGCCTTTGCCCGCAATGTGGGCAGGGGATGAGGCTTGCCATTTCGGTGTCCTTGTTTTCCCGAATCAGTGCAGATTGGGTTGGGCGCCCTGCCCCTTCTCGTCGATCAGATAACCGCGCTCGAACCGGTCGAGACGCATTTCGCGCGTCACGGCGTGCGGTTCGTTTCTGGCGATGAGATGGGCGAAGCAGAAGCCGGAGGCGGGTGTCGCCTTGAAGCCGCCGTAGCACCAGCCGGCATTGAGGTAGAGATTGTCGATATGGGTGCGGTCGATGATCGGCGTGCCATCCATGCTCATGTCCATGATGCCAGCCCATGAACGCAGCACGCGGACTCGCGACAGAGCCGGGATCATCGCCTTGCCGGCCTCAATGACGTGCTCGACGCTGGCGAGATTGCCGCGTTGGGCATACGAATTGTAACCGTCGATGTCGCCGCCGAAGACAAGACCGCCCTTGTCGGATTGAGAGACATAGAAATGGCCGGCGCCGAAGGTAACGACGCAATCGATGAAGGGCTTCAGACCTTCCGAGACGAAGGCCTGCAGCACGTGGCTTTCGATCGGCAGTTTGATGTCCGCCATCGCAGCCACCTGAGAGGAATTGCCGGCGACCGCAACGGCGAGTTTGCTGCAGCCGATAAGACCCTTGGAGGTTTCGACACCGGTCACCCTGCCATTTTCGCGGCGGATGGCGATCACTTCGCAGTCCTGGATGATATCGACACCCATCGCGTCAGCGCCGCGGGCATAGCCCCACGCGACGCCATCATGGCGCACCGTGCCGCCACGTCGCTGGATAAGGCCGCCGCGAATCGGAAAGCGCGCATTGTCGAAGCCGAGGAAGGGAAGCATCTGCCTGACCTGCGTCCGGTCCAGCAGGTCGGCATCGACGCCGTGCAGCCGCATAGCATTGCCACGCCGCGTATAGGCGTCGCGCTGGGCATCGGAATGGAAGAGATTCAACACGCCGCGCTGCGAGACCATGGCGTTGAAGTTGAAGTCCTGCTCTAGCCCTTCCCATAATTTCATGGAAAGCTCGTAGAACGGATTGTTGCCGGGCAGCAGGTAGTTCGAGCGAATGATCGTCGTGTTGCGGCCAACATTGCCCGAACCGATATAGCTCTTCTCTAGAACAGCGACGTTGCGGATCCCGAATTCCTTGGCGAGATAGTAGGCGGTGGCGAGACCATGCCCGCCACCGCCTACTATGATCACGTCGTAGTGCGGTTTGGGCGTCGGTTCGCGCCAGGCAGGTTTCCATGTCTTATTGCCGCGAAGGCCGTTCAGGAAGATGGAGAAGGCTGTGTAGCGCATGGGGTGTTCCACGTCATTCGGCCTTGTATAGCGACCATTTTGTCGTCAAAATTTCACAGAAGAGCCACAAAAAGACACGCAGCAGCCATGGTCGAGCAAAGCAGCAGGTTGACGCAAACCATAGGTTTTCTGTTGCTGCCCGGCTTCGCGCTGATGTCCTATGCCTCCGCGACCGAGCCCCTGCGCGCCGCCAACCTGCTTGCGGGCCAGTCTCTCTATGATGTCAGGCCGCTTTCCCTCGATGGAGCAGCCGTTGCGAGTTCATCGGGCGCCATTGTCCCTTGCCAGCGTCTCGATCGATCGCCGCTGCACACGATTTTCGTCTGCGCGGGCGGAAATCCTTCGGCCTTGGGATCACCCGCGCTTTATGCGGCTCTTCGTCAGTTGGCCCGACGCGGGGTGCGCTTGGGAGGAATTTCAGGCGGACCTTACATCCTGGCCGCAGCGGGACTGCTCGATGGACGGGATTTTACTATTCACTGGGAGCACGCGGCGGCTCTCATCGAGGCCTTCCCTCGTCTAGCTCCGAGACAGGCTCGCTTCGTGCT
The DNA here is from genome assembly GCF_029909975.1 of Bradyrhizobium sp. ISRA430. Classification (NCBI taxonomy): domain Bacteria; kingdom Pseudomonadati; phylum Pseudomonadota; class Alphaproteobacteria; order Hyphomicrobiales; family Nitrobacteraceae; genus Bradyrhizobium; species Bradyrhizobium sp. ISRA430. The sequence goes on along the minus strand of NZ_CP094516.1, from coordinate 7,085,416 downwards.
CGACGGAAACCGCATCACGTGTGGTGGCGGCGTGGCGCCCCTCGACATGATGCATGCGCTGATCGCCGACCGAATGGGCGCCGATTTTGCCCGGCGGGTCAGCGACTGGTATCTTCACACGCAGGTGGCCGAGCCGGCCGCGCCCCAACGCGCTTCGGCGGCGGAGCGTTTCCACGTCAATCATCCCGTCCTGCTGAACGTTCTGGAGAAGATGGAGGCCGCGATCGAGCAGCCGCTCGATCGTGCGCAGATGGCCATCTATGCGGGTGTCAGCCAGCGCCACCTCGACCGCCTTTTCTCCGAACATATGAATGCGGGATACTCGGAGGTCTATCGAAATCTGCGGCTGGCTCACGCCCGGCGATTGCTGCAACAGAGCCCGCTTTCCGTTTCAGAGATCGCATTTGCCACAGGTTTTTCCAGCGCATCACATTTTTCACGCGCCTATGTAACCTTATTCGGTAAGACCCCAAAAAGAGAGCGCCGACTGCGTACTCCTTAACTAGTCGTCCGTTAAGAAGCGCATTTGAGTGCGGCCTGGGCGGCAAGCAGCCGCATCAAAGCGTTCAGGATTAGGCTCAGCAGAAGCCTCAGCCAGGCGAGGACGAGGCGGAGATTGTGGCCAACGGCGGTTAGGACGACGTTGGCGGTATCGCCTTTGCGGCCCTTGAGGTAGCAGCGGCCGAGATGTCCGTCGCTCTTCAGGTGACCGATCACGGGCTCGACGACTAACTATCGCGCGACCCACCCCAGAGTCCGGTCATTTGAAAACACAACTCACGCAAAGGCCCGCCTGTCGCACCGTCATGGGCCATGACGCGGTAGACCGTCAAACTAGGAGACATCGCACCGACATTGCATTGAATCCGAATCTAGTGCGCGCACGCGAACTTAGAAAGGTGATGGCTAGCGTCGTTTCAACAACTTCTAGAGATCGACCAGTGCTGGACTTTGTTGTTCTTCGAGAGTCCGCTCGCTAACCGCAATGAGCAGGCCGAGCCGAGACCGAGACCGAAAAAGGTTCAAGAAGCTGATGCCCAGTCTCCCTTATAGGTTATTGCGGGTCAGTTTGTTTTGTTTCTTGGGCCAAGGCTCCATACTATGCTGGGGGCGCATAATTGTTGATCCGACTAGCGCTGAGCAGCAGCAATCGCCGAGGGCAATCATCGGCATCTCAGCACCGGGTCGCCGTGACTCGGAACGCTACAGCGTGATAAGGACCAAAAGCCAGCTCCTGTCAGATAGAGGAAATTCGCTGGTTGGGCGGCAGTATGCTTGGCCGTCTTTTCCCGAGTGCGCTGCAACCGTAGCAGTCATGCGTTGTCCCGAGCGAAAACCACCGCGACAGTTGTTAGCTGCGCCCCGCTCGCACGCTTGGTGTTCGGTGGCGCCATGGGCATGCCTGTTCCAGGTCGCGCGAGATGCGCACCAAGGTTGCCTCGTCACCGAAACGGCCGACGATTTGAAGGCCGATTGGCAAACCGTTAGTGCTATGGGCCAACGGCAGCGACACCGATGGATGCCCAGTGATATTGAACACACCCATGTACCCATAGATCGCGGTCGCAGCATCCGCGTCCATGAATTCCATCGCGGAAACCGTTGGATTTGTGGTACAATAAATGCCTCCGTGAGACGGGGCAACGACGGGCATCGTAGGCGTCAGCAGAATATCGAAAGCATCAATCGCCTCGCCGAGGCGGAACCGGAATCTTCGGATATCCTCAAGTAGGTCTCCCATGGAAGCAGGTGGAGAGTTACGGCTATATTCATAAAGCTTGAGATTGACCGGTTCCAGGCTGTCCGCGTCGATTGTTCGGCCCATGGCCCGCGCCGCATCTTCAAGTGATTTGGCATTAAGAGCGTAGCTGCCCAGCGATATCCTCGTCCTCTCGTCGGGATCATATGGAGGATCGATCTCCATAATCAGATGGCCCATTTCCTCCAGAAGCGCGGCGATTTTATCGACTGCTTGAAGGACCTCCAGTTCGACATCAATCCCTCCCCATTTGGTTCGCGCGACTCCGATCCGGAGAGTGCGGCTAGGTCGAAATAGCTCGTCCACATAGGGGCGGCTCGGCTGGACAATGATAAATGGATCGCCGGGATAAGGACCGGAAAAAACGTCCAATGCGGCGGCCATATCGCGCACCGTCCGACAGAGAATAAACATTCGGCTAAGGCCAAGCAGCGCGTCTTGGTCGTTCGGCCCACCAGACACACGCCCGCGGGATGGGTTCAGACCGACAAGGCCGCACCAAGAGGCGGGAATGCGAATCGACCCGCCGCTGTCGCTGGCATGTGCAATAGGAGTGATGCCGGCCGCAACAGCCGCGGCGGCTCCAGAGGACGAGCCACCTGCCGATCGTTCCAAATTCCATGGATTACCGGTAATGCCATTCAGAACGGATTGGCTCATTCCTGAGGTACCAAGCTCCGGGCATGTTGTTCTGCCGATTGTACGGAGCCCTGCATTTCGGGCGCGACGAAAAAAATGGCTGTCGGTCTGAGGGCGATAGCCTTTGAACAGACGACTCCCTTGTTCCTGAAGGCGGCCAGCTTCGGTGGCGCCGATATCCTTGCGGAGGAAAGGTACACCATGAAAGAGGCCGCCGTCCGCGCCGGCAACAGCGTCGGCATCTTCATAGAATTCGATGATGGCATTGATGCGAGGATTGACCTCATCATGCGCTTCCCGAGCCAGCCGCATCAACTCCAAAGGCGTAAGTTCGCCACCGGTTACAAGAGACGCCAGAGCGGTGGCATCATGATCGACATACTCGCTCAATCTCATCTGAAGAATACCTCACTCACGAACCCGACTGGTGTTCTCAACGCGGCCCTGTGAAATTCCAGGGGGCGTCACGGCGATCCGCAGCTGGTGGTAGCGCCAACCCGGCTCCGTGATTTTCAACTAAATCTTGGTTTGAGCGTTTCGCCTCAGCCCAGTTGCCAGTCGAGTTCCGATGAAGATCTGGCCTGTGCTCGGTGTTTCGAATCCTGCAATCATCATGAACGTCGTCGTTTTGCCGGATCCGCCTAGTCCGAAAAACGAGACAAAACCGCTTGCATGCCGTCTTACTGTTTACAAAGTCGCTCTAAGCGCATCGCTTTATCGCCCAACACTCACAACTCCTATGGGTTGCAAATAATGCAACGATATTGCATAACGTGGCAGGTACACGATGACCTGTCAAGTGGAGGACGTCTCCCCAAGCGACCGCAAGAGCTGGCGGGGAGGTTACGACCGTGCAACGCGCATTAAATTTGCTGAGAGTTCTCGGTGCGAATGAGTCCGACTCCTCTTTCCATGCTATTCGCAGGCCCGATGGCGTCTTTGCACATCTGTTTTCAGTGCAGCCGCGACTGCTAAACGTTGACGCTGACCGCGCAGCAACGCCAGACTCACGAGCACGCCGCACGAGAACAGCAAGGTAACTTCCAGCACCGCGCCGCTACCGAACCGAACCAGCAACTCGGCGAGAATGGGAGGCGAGGCGGCTGAAATCAGATCGTGTGGCAACGCGATTTGCGAGGACGCCTTAGTGAAATCGGCCCTCTCGTAGAAGACGAGCGGCATCGTTGCGCGCACGACCGTGAGCGCCCCGCTCCCCATGCCATAGAGCAGCATGAACGCGGCGCTGCCGAGAAACTGTCCGCCACTGATCATCAACAGCACTATTGCCAAAGCCAGGACTGTGCCGGCAACCAAGCCAGTTGTGATGGCATCCCAGCGTGCGCCGCTCATCAAATCAATCGCACGAGCGCTCACTTGAACCATCCCAAGCGCGGAGGCTAACGCGACAGCCTGTGACGGCGGAAGCCCTTGAGCTTTCAACACTTCGATCAGCACAGTGCTTAAGCCAAACGTCACGACAACGGTCAAGCCGCTGGCCGCCATAATTAAGCAGAGTGTGCCTCTTGGTTGGATCGGATCAGGAATTGGCGCCACTTCTTGGGACGCCGGCCGGGGTGCCTGCGAACGGCGGCCGGGCAGACCGAACGCGTACAATGGGGTAGAAACCAGGAGCAGCAAACCCGCATAGACTAGGCACGTTGTGCGCCAGTCCGCCGCACTGGTGATCAGCGACGTAATGGGCCAAAATGCGCTGCTGGACAAACCGGTCGCCAGCATCAGCGTACTGATGGCGCGCCTGGCGTCCCGTCCAACGATCTCATGCACGGCGATGTAAGCTGCTGTCGAAAGCGATGCACTGCAGGCAATACCGAGCACCGTCCAGGCTGAAAAATAGAGCTTTAGCCCTTGCGCCATCGACAATAGAAGAAAGCCGGAAGCTGCAACAACTGTCCCGGCGATCATCACAGGCCGGGCGCCAAACCGAATCAACGGCTTAGCGAGGCACGGCGAGCACAATCCCATCGCAGCATAGAGCGTCGACGTGCCAGCAAACACTGACGGGAGCGTCATGTGCAGGTCGGCAGCAATTTGCGTGCCGATGATAGGCGGCAGGCTGATCGTGCCCCAACCAATGACCTGCGCCAAGGACAACGTGATCAGAGCGCCGATGCTCTTTTCAGGAAAGGAGAGCATGCCGATTCATGCCCGCATCGACGCCGCGCCAATCGATCGATAGATCAATAATCGCGCCATCATCTTGTCGCCGTTGTCCTACACGCACACTGTTTTCCTCAATGTTTAAACATCGCGTCTCCGCGAGGCAGTAAAATATCGAACTGGACGCAATCGAAATGATAGGAATCCCAAATCCAATATCAGACGTCAGGAGCGCGTCGGTTGACTCGAGGCTCCAGCTGACCGAACGGCCAAAGGTCCGCGCGTGAAGAATATTCGGCGCTATCGTTTCGGACAGAAGTATCGCTCCAATCCGCTATCATATTGGGAACGAGAGCCATGCCATGAGGATACATTCCAACCCTAAGTCCAAAGCAGAAACCGATCGAGCGTTCAGATCTTGCCGCCTCCAGCGGCGCTGATGTCCAGAGGAACGACGCTCGTCACTTTCGGCAAGCACATCGCCGTCGGTCCATCAATTGGAGGCAGATCTGCTTGCGCAAGCGGACGATGCCCGTGTGGGCAAGCCGGATCTCGTTCCTCAATTTCCCAACGATGAACTCTGCTCTCTTGTTGAAGCGTTTGCCCCGAGAGATCACGTGCGAATCTTTTGTCCATCCAAGCCCGTGTGCATCCTTTTTCGCATCTTCGAACAGCGTTATGTACCAATAGGCCGCTCAAGCCGTTGCGGCAAACACGCGGCGCGTCCTGCGGCCTACTCGCCCTGCATCAAGAACATTATGGCCCCGCTGCGGGGCTGGGTATGAGGCAGACGCCCGGAGCCCTATACTGCTGCTGTTGCGCGATCTGCGGACGCCCGATTGCCTGACGGCCGAAATCGGGCATGTCGATATCCTGCCCCGCCTCGATGATCGAACTGCGGATGGCGCGCGTGCGGGTAAAGAGGCCGAACAGCTTGTCAGCTTCGCTCCAGCGAATCGCCCTCTGCAGGGATGCGAGATCCTCCGAAAAGCGCCCCAGCATTTCGAGGATCGCGTCGCGGTTGTGCAGGCATACGTCGCGCCACATTGTGGGGTCGGAAGCGGCGAGGCGAGTGAAATCGCGGAAACCCGAGGCCGAATATTTGATGACCTTGCTTTGTGCGACCGTCTCCACGTCATTTGCCGTGCCGACGATGCTGTAGGCGATGATGTGGGGCAGGTGCGAGACGATCGCCAGTGTCATGTCGTGGTGCTGCGGGTCCATCGTGTCGATGTTGGAGCCGCAGCGGCGCCAGAATTCGGAGAGCTTCTCCAGCGCGGCGGGGTCGGTGTCTTCCAGCGGCGTGAAGATGCACCAGCGGTTCTCGAACAGTTCGGCAAAACCCGCATCAGGGCCTGACTTCTCCGTGCCGGCCAGCGGATGGCCGGGAATGAAATGTACGCCCTCCGGCACGAAGGGCTGCATCTGAGCGATCACGGAGGTTTTAGTGGATCCGACATCGGTGAGGATAGCGCCCTTCTTAAGCGCTGGTGCGATCTCCTCAGCCACGGCGCCGGAAGCACCGACGGGCACTGAGACGATGACGAAGTCGGCCCCGCGCACCGCTCCCTTCGCGTCGGTCGTGTAGCCATCGCCGAGTTTCAACTCCTCGGCGCGCTTTAGGGTCTCGGCGCTACGAGTTGCAATGGCTATATGGCCGGCTAGCCCCTCGCGGCGTATGACGCGCGCCAGCGAAGAGCCGATCAAGCCGATGCCGACCAAGGCGATCTTTTCAAACAAGGGTTTCGACATGAGTAGCTCTTCAGGAAACTCGCTGAGTACGGCGATTAGCCGCGATTGGCTTCTTCGGCTTCGACCATCATCCGCAGCGCATTAGGACAATCGCAGCCTGCAACGCGCCAGAGAATATAGCCGCGCACCGGAAGATAATCGTCTACGGCCTGCGTGCCTGCGGCTTGGATCTTGCCCTAGCTGACGATCCCGTCAAAACACCCGCCCTTTACTGCTCTCGGTTGAACCGTTATTCGGCGACATCATCCCCTACCAGGCGCCGCGTGCACTTGGTAAGGGCTCGTGGACCGGAGATTGTTCCTGTTCGCCTGGAGTCGGAAATGGCGTGATTGACCAATTGATCAAGTCGACGGCACGCTGAAGTATCGCCGCGGTCCGGGCACGGCTAGGTGAAGCGGCCATGACGTGTCCTATAGAGTCTCGGTAATCTCCTTTCCTGACGATCGGCATCTTGGGTTTAACAAACAGTTTGACCTCGGTGACACCTGGCACAGCAGCGGCCCGACCGTCGCCATCAATCCAATCGAGGACGCCATCGCGATCAGGGATTAGGGAGCGCCAAGCCGCAGTGTGCGAATGCTTTCGGCGCAAATCCGTTTCGTCGCCGATGACAAGCTTGATGTGCTCGGTGACGAGATCAATACCGTAAGCCGCCTGAATCGAGTGAGGACCTCCAGAAATACGCGGATTGACTTCAATGACGACTGGGCCACGCTTCGTCCACCGGAGTTCAATGTTCGTTGGCCCCCAACCAAGATCGAGAGCTCGCAAACAGTTCAGCGAAACATCGGCGATGCGCGCATGCTCGTCATCAGTCAGCGGGGCTGGGAAGATGCCCTCACGGAACACGAAATGCGGCGGGGGGCCGAAGCTGGCGGCGGCAATCGCAATTAACTCATCTCCCATTATATGGGCGCAATAATAGCGGCCTTGTGCGAATTCTTCGACCAGTATCCTTGGCGAGGACCGCCATGTATGCTTCCCGCCCAGTAGATAGGCCGTGTGTTGGGCTAACTCATCGATGTTGCGGCACAATCGGACACCGCTGCTGCCGCGGCCTACGGCTGGCTTAAGAATTACCGGTAGGCCGATATCTGCGGCAGCGCTTTCTACGTCCGTAGCATTCGCCGCCAAGTGATAAGCAGGTATTGGAACGCCTACCTCCGCGAGGATCTGACGTTGAGCGAATTTGTCGCAGCATCGCTCAATCGACGCGGGATTTGGTCCCGGTAGATCGAAATGCCGACAGAGCGCGCCAACTGTCGCATAGACTGTTTCCTCGGCGCTCGTAATACCGGCAACGTCACGGGTCGCACGTAGCCGGGCGCATTCGCGGATCAGCGCATCTTGATTGTCTGTATCGACATGGATTGCCTCGTTGCATTCTGCCGCAAGATAGTCGTACTGAGCTGGATCCGCAGACAGGGTAATTGGATGAAGACCAAGACGCTGTGCCGCTTGGACGTATCGGAGACCGTTGCTCCTTGTGCCTTCAAGCAGGATGAGCGTTCTTCTTGCCATTGGCTGTTAACTCCGATCTTGCATGGTTTACTCAGCCCGAGCGCACATCGGCATCAACTTTTCAGCCGTGCCTGACCTCAGACTCTGCGATTAGGTTGCCATCAAATTTTCCGGGGAGCGTACCAATATCAGCGACTCACTCGGGTTAGTAGTGGTTCTGTAGCTACGCTGAGAAAGTGCTGGTCGCCCGCTCTCGACTGGCGGCAGGACCACGCTTTTCGGCTATCGAATCGTATTCTACGAATTTGAACAGTCCGAACGCCAGTTGTGGGGTGGTGCCGTGAGTTAAGAAAATCTGCTGGCACTTCCGTGATACTCCTCAAAGGTGTTGCTGGAGACCGCACTTGCGTCCAATTTCATCTGCCGCCCGAAAGTAATTCGAGACCGTCAGCGTCGTTACGTTGCTCTGCATGCCGTTCGCTGAAAAAGACTTCTACAGCTCACGGGCAAGCAGCAATACTGCGGCATCTGGTAGGTGACGCATCCGCACATGGCCAAGGAAGCGCCCTGCATCGAATCCATGCGAGCGGCAGAACGAGAGCCTAACATGCTGCTAATTCGGAGCACTTGCGTCGCGAGTCGACGCGCGTTCCGACTGGGGGGCGCCGACCCCGAAATATCGCGTATGGGCCACATCGAGGATGCGATTGATCAAGCTCGAGAAGCTATATCCGGCGGCGCTCGCGGCCTGAACATAAATGCCGCGCAGCGCCGGTATCGAGTTGATCTCCAGTACAAATGGTTGGCCAGAGCGGTCGATCCGAATGTCGACGCGGGCATAGTCGCGACACTGGCACGCACGGAACGTCGCGACCGACATATCCCGCAGCATTGTCGCAAGCCTGCTATCGACTTGTGCCGGGCAAATAGGCGCGAGCGCCATGCGCTCTTTGTCGTCGTTAGTAAAGATGCGCATTTCGCGGTCGCCGAAATCCTGCTCTACCAGCGGCAGGGTTTCGGGCTCCCCGTTTCCCAACAGGCCAACATAAATTTCCCGCCCCTCGATGTATTCTTCGACAAGCGCATCCTGCGCATACTGCGTCACGATCGCTTCTACTGCCTGCCTCAGCTGAGCGGGCTCATGTGCGATCTGCAATCCGAAGCTGGTGGACTCGGAACGGGGCTTTACCACCACGGGGAATCGCAAATCGCAGGTTGTTTCGGTGCTGCGGCGCATGACACGAAAGTTCGGTGTCGGCACGCCGCGATCGCGCATCAGCGTCTTGGTGATCACCTTGTCGAGCGCCAGCGCGTTCCCAAGCGGTCCCGCACCAGTGTAGGGCACTCCCGCCAACTCGAGCATGGCCGGAACGTGGGACAACCGGCACTCCCCCTGAATTCCGTTCGCCAAATTGAAGACGATGCCGGCGGGCGGAGCTTGCGGATCAGGTGGCATAAACCGTTCGAGCGTGGCGAGTAGTCCCTTGTCGGCTTCACAGAGCAATGTTTCGTGGCCGCCTTCCTGCAGGGCCGCTACTATTCGGTCGACCGCGTTGCGATCGTACTCCTCACGACAAGATTGACCGAATCGGTTGATCACACCCATGTGATCATTATTCCGCGCGATGGCTACTCGCATGAGCGACTCCCTGGATGATTGCCCGCTATCACGTTCATGCGCTCGGATTTCGCCAATCAAGAGCAATAGCGTATCTAGACCCGAAGCGCTTCCATTCCCTGCAATCGGCGCGCCACCAAAGCGGTCGCGACGAGCAAAGACGGAAAGGATGTGGTTTGGGCCGCGCCGATGAAGTGCGTAGATCCAATTATGTCGGCTTGCGAACATAGGGGTCTTCAATCGGACACCGCGAGAACATGGAAGGTTGGATGCCGACGATCCCCGCTTATCCGACTTCGCCAATCTGCCGCGGGATATCCGTGCGTAGCGTGACGGCTTTAAGCTCCTCCCGAGTGCTGCCATCAGCCTTGTACCATTCGGAACTCCATCTTCGAATCGACTAAACCGCACTGCGGTCACGACCCCCTAAGATGCGCCTGGCCATGAGAGCAGCAGAGCGCTTCGCCTGGCGGTGCAGAGATGTAGCAGGATGCGTAGACATAGCCGGTCGTGCGCTCTAAGCGATCCTCTATGCCGCGTTTGGCCATGGCGTTCAGGATTGTCTCACGTTCCGCTGGCGTGGAGAAGCGTCGCTGGCGTTGTCTAAACCGGTCGATGAGGTTGGTTTCCAACCCGAAATCCCGAAGGACTGCGGCTATGCCGTCATAACTGAAGGGATGCATTGCAAAGGTGATGACCCAGGGGCGTGAAATCGCCGAAGCATGATACACACGTGCAAAGGTTAGCTCGGTGGCGTAGCCCACACAGCCTGTGCTGATGAGAATGTCCGCATCCGCGAGAGCGCCATATTCCTCGACGGTCAAGTCACGGGTTTCCAGATCAGCCGTGATGCCAGCTTCCAAAAGGCCCAGGTTCTGCGCATAACGAACAGCCCGGAACGATGGATCTACGCCGACGAACCGGATGTCGTTGCGGAGACCACGATTGCGAAAGAAATTGGCATGCTCGATCTCCTGTCGGCCAGAGAGAGAGCCGCTGGGTTCCAGATAGGCGGCATAAAGTTCATCGAGATCGAGATCGGTGCGCAGTAAAGCAGCGTTCACGCCATAGGAGCAACCGACATCGATAATCTTCAGCCTGGTTTTGCGTCGAACACGTCGATAATCGGCGAAGATCCTTTCGAAGATGGGCTTGGCCCGATCTGGAATCACATAGTCCAGGGCTAGATGGGCGCGAAAATAGGAGTGGGGCCAGCGACAATTATAGACAGATGTGAAATCGTGCTTCGTTCCTTGAAGGCTGCTGTGCACCGCACTTGCTCCTCACTGCCGCTTGGCCTTGAGTTCGGAGCCGTCGATCAGAATGGTTCTGGCTGAATTCGACAGGAGCGGCGAGGATGCCGTGGGAGTTTCGGAGTTGCCAAGATGTCCCTTTCCACGGAATGCGATCTGACACGGATCTGACATGCTCTTTTCTCTCCTTCATTTTCTAGGTCGCGACGCGAACCACAACATGAATATCGGTCGACACTCATGCCACCTCGCAACGAGGGACTCTCAAAATGCGTGCCAACTACGCAGGAACAGCCAGATGTTAATACATCTGCGAGGTGCCCTCGGATTCGAGCGCCGACCTCAGATGCCCTTGACAAGGAGACATTCAACGCAAAAATCTGAGGTCGAGGTCAGACACGGCCGAAAATGGCGTATTAGCGATTTGGGCCTCGGACCAACGAAGCGCGCCTACAGTTGGGGGTTAATTGCGAATGGTAGGACGAGCACGCAACCTCCCTGAAGGTCCAAATGGAAAAGATCTACTGCACGCCCAATGCGCTGGGCATCTTCGTTTTGATCCGAGTCTATTCTCGCCTGGGTCGGCCGAGTACGGCTATCTCGCGACGCAAAGCATCCACACGATCTGTATCGATGCTGACGATCCGGAAGCGCTCATGTGGGAACATCTTCAGCCGCGTGCGACGACTGGCACTAGCGAGTTCACGGGCCTCGACGGCTCTGTCTATGCGACAGCTGGCACGGTCTACCAATATTTCGATTTAACGAAGCGTACCCGGCCCTTTGTTTGCCCGCAGAGATACAAAGATCTGCCGCGGGTATCCCATCTGCCGCGGATTGTACCCACATGCAACGGTAGCAGCGACTTTCGTTTGCAGAGGCTTGAGCCAAGTCGCGCCTGGTGCCGTAGCGCAAACATCAGACTCATTTTATGACTAATTTGACCTCAATCAAGGCTATCGCGGCCGCACTCGAGGACGGCAGCCTGTCCGCGGTCGAAATTGTTGAGAACTGCATTGCTGCGGCGGAGCGGACCAATCCCTCGCTGCGGAGCTTTATTACGGTGGCAACGGACCACGCGCTGCTCCAGGCGAGGAAAGCTGATGCGCGGCGAAGGGCAAGCCGCGCCCTGGGCCCGCTTGATGGAATTCCTTATGCCGTGAAGGACATGTTCGAAACCCGCGGCATCCGAACCACCGGTGGCAGCAAGGTGCTAGAGAACAATGTACCGAGCACGTCGGCGGCGGCGATTTGCATGCTCGACGCAGCCGGGGCCGTCCTCATCGGCAAGACCAATCTCCACGAATTCGCCTATGGCGCGACCGGCGAGAACGGCTGGGCCGGAACGGTCGTCAACCCGCATGACGGGACAAGGCTGGCCGGGGGCTCAAGCAGTGGCTCCGCAGCAGCGGTCGCGGCTGGCATCGTGCCATTCGCGCTTGGCACGGACACAGGCGGCTCGTGTCGCGTTCCGGCTGCGCTCTGCGGCATTGCCGGGTACAAGCCGAGCTATAGCCTGATCAGTCTCGACGGCGTTATCCCCTATTGCTGGTCGCTGGACCATGCCGGCGTACTGGCGACCTCAGTTGAGGACCTGGAGCTTGTCGTGAGGCAGATCACAAAACTCTCGCCAGCGACATATTCCGCCGCGTCGCTGAGAGTTGCCTTAGTCGAGGGCTTCGAGCAGAAATGCGAGGCGCCGGTGCGCGACGCGCTCCTCTTAACCAAGGAGCAGATGCGGCGGTCGGGGGCCACTTTCGGTGCGATCGAAGTCCCGGACCAGTCGGAGGCACGTACAGTTTCATTGATAATTCAATTGGCCGAAGCCGTTGCCTACCACGGCGCCAATCTCGCCAGCGCGAGCGACCGATTCGGTGCCGATATGCGCGGCGCCATGATACTGGGGCAGTTGCTGCCTGCAGAAAAGTATATCCAGTGTATGCGCTTGGTAGGAACTTACAGGCGAGCCTTTGCGCAGAACATGCAGAATTTCGACGTCCTGCTGACACCTGCCTGCCCGATTACGGCGCCGCAAGTCGGGACTGTCGAGGTGAACATTGCCGGGGAGACTTTTCCGATTGGAAATGCGCTTACGCTGTTTACTTCATTTTTCAATCTGGTAGGCGCGCCTGCGCTAGTCCTGCCGGTCGCCTTGCCGAGCCGTGGCCTGCCCGTCGCTGTGCAGATTGTTGGCGCACCCGGATCCGATGCTCAGCTCTTCGAGACCGCCCGTATGATTGAAAACCTACTGACAACCACAAAGCAGTCCGCACCTACACTATGAGCCGGCCTAACGACCACTTTGTAGATTTTCGAATTTCTGTCCCTCGCGAATGGGGCGCCTGAGCTTACGACTCACAACGCTCGTTGTAAAAACCGTTTTTCCCTTCGTCGTATGCGGCCCCTTACAATCTGTAAGCGCCCGAATCCATGACGAAAGTCGACGAGATCCCGTGTTCTCAGATGCGACCAAGTGCAGACGCTGCTTCGCGATCGGAATGGAACTCAAGAACGGGGTCATCTGGATGTTTGGCATCGGAGAAGACGGCGTCAAGGCGTTTACAGACTTCGGTATCGAAAACCTAAATCAAGTTCATCAAGTTCTACAAAAACAACACTGCGCTGCTCAGGCCGTGACCGTGCTACCTGCGGCCCACGCCGAAATAGATACAGCACCCGACTTGTGTCGCGTCTTCGGCGCCGTCATCGAAATCATCTGGGCTTCGCTGCATTACTGCGTCAGCAGCTTCCGCATCGACCAGATCGACGGCCAAGTGGTCACGCCAACCCACTGGTTGATAACGGACGTCGCCCGCGCGTGCTGCTCTCTTGGCTCGTGCCCGAACTTAAGCCGAAGGTTCAAGTTTGCGGGTTTGAGATGTCGAATATCGATTGTCCGGTGGCGACAGGGCAGCTAGAAGGGGCGGAAAACCTTTGGTGTCAAGGCTAGCGAGCGCCGAGAGGATCTCGTCCTGCCACCGCGGGTGAATGTTCGCTCTCGAGATGTTCTTGAATTTCGCCACGATCTGATCGGTAGATAATGGGTTTGCAACGTCTCCCAAGGGATGCAAGACGACCATCTCTTCCGGCCCTTTGCCCTGATCCATGACGACTCGGGCCGGCGTTCCCACTGGAAACGCGGTAGCAAAATCGGGCGACGGCTCAAGTTCGATACGCGCAGCCAAGTCGAGTACACGTGCGTCAGTAAGACGTTCAACTTGAACAGGCTGTAGCGCCTCCCAACCATATAAAGCGGCCAGTGCACAATTAAAGTAGAAGCTGTATTGCCCCCCTTCCAGGGTGCTCGGGGCGCGCTCGTTTGCGAGGCGCATCGATTGTTGGAACGTCTCAATCCGCAGCCTCCGGATCTTTTCCCCTTCCTGACGCATGGCAAGGATCGCATCGATAGCTGCATGCATATAGCGGCAACATGCATATGGCTTCAAATAGCAATTTTGAACTTCCCACGAAGAGCCAAGATTGCCTATTAGGACATCGCGCGTGAAACGATCATTGTCATCAAGAAGATTAAGGGGGCCGGTTGCGCCTGACCGCGCGCGATAAGCGGCGGTGACACCTGCAACCACAGCAGGAGGAATTCCCTCCTTGATCGTGCTGCCCTCGAACTTGGGGGTTGAGCCCAAGAATACGATCGGTGCTTCCGACCCAGCAATCGCCAACGCGTGAGCAGTTTGCGTTGCATTCAAGCCCAAGAGACGGCAGGTTGCGGCGGCACCTCCATAGCCGACCCAGCGTCCGCTCGCGAGCGTATCGATTGTCTTAGCAGGACGAGAGCTCGCGATTCGGAGGGCGATTTCGTATCCAAGCGCGATCGCTGCCATCGTTTCGGAAACTGAGGCGTCAATAGCCTGAGCCACTGCCAAGGCTGCCGGAATAACACCTGCACCGGCGTGGCCCCCCGCGGCGCGATGACCATCATCGATGTCCAGTGCGCTCGCCGCAGCGCTATTCGCCATCGCGGCTCCGACGACGCCAGACCGTTTGTCTGTCAACCAAATGTTTATGTGGCCTTCGCCGTAAGATTCCAGTGCCGAGTTTCTGGCCGCATCAGCTAGCTGCGATCGCAGACCCGCAGCGGCAGCACCGATGAGGTCTAGCGTGAGCAATGAGATTGTCCGCCGAGTACCCGTTGGCAATGCGTTCGCTGCGTAGCTGCTACTGAAATTAGCGAGTTCAGTTATGACTGGCACTAGAACGCTCCCAATAGATCACGTTGTTGGCAAATAAAACGGGGTGCAGGCCGGCTGTCTGCTCCAATCGCAAACACTGATAACGAGATCGTCGCGATAGCCACGACCATTAGGAACGAACAAAGGTGCTGGTCCGACGAACACCGATACACCAAATTTGATAGCAAAGCTTGGCCGTCCGTTGCCTCCCTAAGATATTGGGTAGCCTGCCGCAGTGACACGGAACCTAGTCGAGCTATATGTCGAAGGCGCGTGCTACGCCTGCGCAGAGTACTTTTATGGCCATGTACGGATCCGTCACCTACCAAATGCCGTAGTATCGCTGCTTGCCCGTGAACTGTAGAAGCCATGTTGTTTCACCGAATTGGACCAGCGTGTTTCGACATGCAGACCAACGTAACTACCAGTCACGAACTACCATTCTTGCAGCATGAATTTGTGTTGGAGACGGCTTCGCGCTCGCTCGCCATCGCCCCCTTCTTGAACCATGGTGATGTTTGCTGCTTGATCAGCGCCGCGAGGGATTGCGCGTTCAAGATCGCGCACGCGAGGGTGGCGAAGGCCGTGCGGGCTCTCTTTGGATCCAGTCGCACGCTTTGGCAAAGTTATCAATCAATCGACGACAAGCGGGCTCACTTTCGTACATACATTCTGGGTGCCACTGTACGCCGATTACAAAAGGTCGGTCGGGCCGCTCGATTGCTTCAATAATTCCGTCGGCGGCGCGTGCGGAAATCACGAAGTCTGGAGCAAGCCGCTTGATGGCTTGATGGTGTAGGCTGTTTACTCGGAAGGACGACGATTGCTCGCCACAGAGCCTCCATAACTGCGTGTCGCGCTCCAAGTGGACCTCGTGAACGGTTTGATCCAATGGTGTACCGTCGCGGTGATCGATTGCGTGTGTCAGCTCATCGAGGGTATGAGGATAAATAGTACCTCCAGCTACAACGTTCAAAATCTGCATTCCCCGGCAAATACCGAGAATAGGTATGCTCCGATCGAGCGCTGAACGGGCAAGCGCGAATTCGAAGTTGTCGCGCTCTGGAATGATTCGTTGAACTGCCGGGTGAGGAGATGCGCCATAGAATTCGGTCGGAAAATCTCCACCGCCAGTAAGCACGAGGCCGGTAATCTGGTCGAGTACCGCAGCCACTTCAGCTGCTTTGACATAAGGCAATATGATCGGAAGCGCGCCGGTTGCCTCGATTGCGCGCACATAATGGACAGGACAGAAGTAGCCATCCTTCTCCACGTCGAAATTACTGACGATACCTATTACCGAGCGCGCGAGCTTAGCCATCTGGGATGATCCTCAAAGACGCGAGAAGAGCTTGCGCTCCATTCCGGTTAGGCGTTCCGGTCCTTGATCCGTAACCAGCACCGTCTCACTGAAGCCCATGCCGGCTGCCATCATCAGCATGTGGAACACCATCCCAGGTTCTATTACCCATTCCACACCTGGAACAAACTCCCGGATGAACTCGCCGGCGGAGGGGCGATAATTCAGACCAAGCGAATAGCCAGCGCGGTTCGTGTATGTTTCGCGAAGGCCAGAGGCCAGGAGCGGCTTGCGGCAAGCTCTGTCGACTACGTCGGCCGATGTGCCGGGCCGCATTAGCGCTATTGCTTCATCTTGGATGCGGATGATTGTCTCAGCGATGCGCCGCTGCTCGCCGGTTGGCTCACCCACGACCGCCGTGCGCATTAAGCGAGCCCAATACTTTTGATAGATCCCCTGGAGCTCGAAATAGACTGTGTCGCCCTGTTCTAGGCGTCGATCGGAGTAGTCTCCGTGAAGCAGATCCGTTCGGTTGCCGGACGTGATGATGCCGCTCAGGGGCAATCCCGATCCGGCGCTCACGAGCGCATTGAAAACGGCTCCGGCGACCACTCGCTCCGTCACGCCGGGGCCGATTGCCTCGATCCCAGCGCGCATGCCGACTTCAACTTGGCGGGCGGCGCTGCGCAAGTAGTCTATCTCCCGCGGCGATTTGATCAGCCGAAGGTGATCGACAATTCGCGGCTCTCTGACGAGAGTTGCTTTAGGTAGGAACGCCTGCAACATCTTCCACCGTTCCACCGTCAAGAACCATGAGTGCTCATCCACCCCAACGTGTCCGCCTGCTAAGCCGAGACCGTCGACCGCTCTTCGCGCCGCTTCGAGCCAAACGGGGACCGGATCGGCGGCGTCTGCATAGATCGTGTGGCATTTTACCCATGACGTGCTGCGCGCGGCCGGGACTTCCATATCGCGCAAGATCAGCACCGGGTCGCCGCGGCTCGGGACGGCTAAAGCATGATAAGAGAAATAGCCAGTCGTGTAGAATCCTGTCAGATACAGGATGTTTTCTGGTTGATGCAGCAGTAGTACGGGAAGATTATGCTTGGCCATCTCTTCTTGCGTACGCTGCAGGCGTGCCCGATATTCTGCGTAAGGGAAATCCATCCTGCTGTTCTCAGGTCTACTCACCGACGTTGGCTCCTTCACTGTCAGCTCGCTTATTTGCCCCGCCGCTCACCCACTTGGCGCATTGCCTCAACGCCGGCGTATATGAGGACTGTGAACGCTATCAGTAGGCTTGAAACCGCTGCAATCGTGGGTGTGATCTCTTCGCGAATTCCCGACCACATTTGGACCGGCAAAGTTTTGGTATTCGGTCCGCTTACGAAGAGCGACAATACCACCTCGTCGAATGATGCCAGGAAAGCAAAGAACCCGGCGACTACTAGTGCAGGACGGATGGGTGGGAGCACGATTCGCCAGATTGTAACGATGCGCGAGGCCCCGAGACTCGCGGCAGCGTGCTCAAGCCGTACGTTCTGGGCCTGCAGGCTCGCGGCGACGATCAGCACCACCAACGGAACGGCACCGATGCTGTGCGCTATCACCAACGCGAGAGACGTATTGACGAGTTGCAGTCGCGCAAAGAGGAAGTAGAGCGCCACCGCACTGATGATCACCGGGACGATCAGGGGTGCGAGCAAAAGCTGGTACCCGATACGGCGCATTCGCGGACTGCCGCGCACGAGTGCTATCGCAGCTGCTGAACCGACGGCAAGACTTACAAGCGCGGTAGCGATCCCGACGACCAAGCTCTGAACGGTGGCGGAGACCCAAGCTTCGCTTTTGAAATAGGCCTCGTACCACTGTAGTGAGAGGCTAGGAGGCGGAAAATCAAGGAACCGTGAAGAGCTGAACGAGATCGGAATAATAATCAGGATGGGACTGACGAGGAACGCAATAAGAATCAAGCTCATCCCTCGCAATAGCTTACCACCAAGCGCGGCACGCTCCCAATTTCTGGTGACGCCAGTCGGAAAGCGGATGTGATTTCCGACGGTGCGCGCTAGAGCCGTAGCGAGATCAATGAGCCGCACATAACCGCTGGTTGAATGACGAACGGTAGAGATTGTTGATTGGGCAGCGCCCTGCCGAGAGCTCAACAGGCGTTCGCTATCGACGAAATAGTTAGAAACTGAATAGAACACGAGTGTGACTGCGAGGAGCACGGTAGCAGCGGTGGCGGCAAGCGGCCAATTAAGAGTTCCATTCACATAAGTGTCGATCTGCATCGGCAGTACGATCGTATTCGGACCGCCGAGCAGCGCCGGCGTGATATAGAACCCAAGCGCGAATACGAAAACGAGCAGCCCGGCCGCGATCACGCCCGGTGCGCTCAAAGGAAAGAATACGCGCCAGAAGTTCTGGACCGGAGAGGCTCCGAGCGAGGCAGCAGCGCGAGTCAGACCGAGTGGAATCCCTCTCATTACGCTCGTGAGCACCAGCACCGTGTACGGCATGAGGATGTAGACCATCGCTACAAGCACGCTGAACTGATTGTAGATGAGGTCGAGGGGCCGTTCGGTAAGGCCGAGCGCCATCAATAACTGGTTGATAACGCCAAAGCGTCCGAGGAGCACCATCCATGCATATGTACGCACGAGGTAGCTCGTGAAGAACGACAACACAACCGCAAGCAATAGCGCGGCGGCAACCCAGGTGCGCGCCGAGACGATCCAGAAGGCGAGTGGATATCCCAATAGAAGGCAGATCAGCGTAACCTTCGTTGCCAGCGCGAAGGTGCGGGCAAGTATGATCCAGTTCGTTGGGTTACCCAAGAACTCTTGGTAATGCGCGAAGGTCGGACCGGGATCGAGTAGGCTGAGAGAGAGAAGACCAGCGAGTGGGATGAAGAAGAAGATCCCGAGCAGGAGCGCAGCCGGAGCAAGCAAGAGCGAGGGTTCGCGATTGTGGACCGACCACGCGATGGCCGATCTCAAGGCATGGAGTGAGGTGGCCATCAGCTGGCCACCCACTTAATCCAGCGCTCGACGAGCACTTCGATATTCGACTTGCCAGAGGACGATTGAGCACCCCAATATGCCAGATCACGGAAGAATTGTCTGTCAATATTCTCGGGTGCCGTGGGTAGCTTGGCTGTGATCTTGGGCTCTATGTATTTAAAGGCGGCGCGATTTAACGGACCATAAAAAATGAGATTGTTAAGTCGAGCTTGCGCTTGCGCGGTGGCTTGGTAGGCCACAAACCGCATGGCCGCATCCCGGTTTTTCGTGCCCTTCAGCACGACCCAGTGAAGCGCGCTAAGCTCCCCTTCGTCCCACTGGTAATCAACGGCGGCACCCTGGGCCTTAAGGTACTCTATATTGCCATTGAATGCTGAGGCCATCCCGACCTGACGATCCGACAGGAGCTGGTTCGCGGCGGCTCCATCGGTCCAGAATTTCGTAATGTGCGGCTTGATGCGATCGAGGGACGTAAATGCCTTGTCGAAGTCGATTGGATACAGCTTGTCCCTGGGAAACCCGGACGCCAGCAACGCAAATTCGACAGTGGTCGGATCTCCGTTCGCACATGACCTGAGGGAGCGTGGCCCCGGAAACTTGCTGGTGTCCCAAAACTCGGCCCATGAGTGTGGGCGTGGCTTGTCGGCCGGGTATTCGGCCGTTGAGAATCCCATGACCGTGCTGAAGACGTATGAGCCTACGGCGTATTTTGCCTTTGCTTCAGGCAGAAGGTTTTCCAGCGTTTCTTTATCGAACGCCCCATAGTCGATTTCCTCGAGGTATTTGGACGCATCCGGTCGAAAAGCGGGCCGGGATAACTCCACCACATCCCATTGCACATTGTTGCTATCGACCTGCGCCTTGATTTTCGCTTCTTCGGCCGGAGACACATAGGTCACCTTGATGCCCGTCTCACGCTGGAAAGGATCAATCACTGCTTTGCGGATCGCCTCCTCATACACTCCGCCGCCGGAGACCACGACAAGTGCCGATGCTTGCGCCCGGAGAATGCCCGGGGCGCCAATCGCGAGCGCCGCTCCGCTCGCCGCGGCACCGAACCCCTTTAACGCCTCACGTCGGGTCGGCCGCCCGGAGTTGATAATCTCGTACGACATGAACTCTCTCCTAACGGAAATCATGAAGGCAGGATTGCCATGCGATTTACATCCGTGGTGGAAAACAATGCCGACCAGGCCTCGTGATTCTCGACACCTTTGGTTGTGCGTTTCGCCTCCCCAGTAAGAAGTCGTCCATCCCGTGCATCCCAACCAATTCTCACCTGTTCGGAGATCTGGAATCGAGGGGAGCAGGCGTGGCGCGGAGCCGCCACAGTGACAAACACCGGAGGCGTAGTGCACAACTGGACGCGGTATTTAACGACGTTTCCGCAGTAGACGACCTCTTGGATTACGCCTTCGAATTCGTTGTCGGCGCGCGAACCGGCAACAAGAGGAATGATCTTCTCGGGTCGAATCATGAGGGTCACGGGTCCCGTCTGGCGCTCGACCCCCTGCCAGGTCGATCGAACCTGCAAGCCACCAACATCGAGCAGGAGGCCCTGATCAGTTCTTTCGTTAAGATGAGCGTCGAGGAAATTAGATTCACCAATGAAGCTAGCAACAAAGCGCGTTCGCGGAGTCTCGTATATCTCTTCCGGCGTTCCGATCTGCTCGACTTTTCCCTCATTCATCACAACAATCCGATCAGACATTGTGAGTGCTTCACCCTGGTCGTGCGTGACGAAGACTACGGTTGTCTCCAGAGATCTCTGTAGACGCTTCAATTCGAGTTGCATGTGCTCTCGGAGCTGCTTGTCGAGCGCTCCGAGCGGTTCATCCATGAGGATTACGCTTGGGCGGAACACAAGCGCGCGCGCCAATGCAACTCGCTGCTGCTGACCACCGGACAGCTCGTGAGGCATACGCCCCTCGTAGCCACCGAGCTGAACAAGATTGAGCGTTTCGGCGACGCCCGCTCGAAGCTCAGAGCCCGATACTCCGCGCATCTTCAGCGCAAATGCCACGTTCTCGAAAACGGAGAGATGGGGAAACAGCGCGTAGTTCTGAAACACTACCCCAATGTTTCGCCTGTGCACTGGCAGCCCAGTAACCGGTCGAGCTCCAATGAAGATCTGGCCAGCGGTAGGTGTTTCGAATCCCGCAACCATCATCAACGTCGTTGTTTTACCGGATCCGCTTGGCCCGAGAAACGACACAAACTCGCCAGCCTTGATCTGGACCGAGACATCATGAACCGCTTGCACGCCGCCATACTGTTTACAAAGTCGCTCTAAGCGCAGCGGTTCACCGCCAGACATTCACACCTCCCTTTTGGTATTGCAAATAATGCAATTATGTTGCACAAAGTGACAGGCCCATGACGAACTGTCAAGTGCAGCTGAGGTTATTTCGATGAGTTTTGGCAAACGTCTCCCAAGCGACCGAGCCGGCGGTGAGGTTACGACCGTGCAACGCGCATTAAATTTGCTGAGAGTTCTCGGCGCGAGTGAAAGGCCAATCGGTGTAAACGAGATTGCGCGACGGCTAGGAAAGCATGTAAGCGCAGTTTCGAGGACTCTGGCGACCCTCGAACACAACGGATTTGTCGAACGCGAGGCCGAAACTGGACGGTTTGTCCTCGGGGTTGAGCTTATCGCGCTGGCGAGCAGGCTTCTTGCTGATCTCGATGTGGTCAGTGTGGCGCGACCCTATCTCGAAGAACTTGCCCAGAGTTCGAGGGAAACGGCCTCGCTCAGCCTTTGGAACAAGACGGAGGCCATCAACATCGAGCATGTTCTTGGCCCTGGTTCGATTAAGCATGTCGCTGCACCGGGTCGCCGCAACCCAGCGCATTGCACTGCTACTGGAAAGGCCATGCTGTCGCAAATGCCCGTCCCGACCCTGGAAGAGGTTCTGGCACTCGGCCTCGTATCCTACACGGAACGGACGATCACTGATGCGAGCGTACTTGAACGTGAACTCTGCCGCATTCGGGAGCGAGGATATGCGCTAAATGTGGGAGAGTTCATTCCAGAGATCGCCTCTATCGCAGCCGTCATCCACGATCGAAGGGGGCGAGTTGCGGCCGCAATTGCCGTCACAATGCCGGTTTTTCATTTTACTCCGCAAAGCGAACTGCAATTGGCGCCTCTTGTGGTGAATGCGGCGACGACTATCTCTCGGCGTTTAGGATACGCAGCGCCCCACCCTCGACATCACGATCAAGACGTGCCCGGCTGACCTGCGATGCGCGGAAGGTTTGCTGTGGTGCTCGCCGAAGCGGCTCTCGTCCGATGGATCTTCAGAATACCTCGGGGGCGAGTCCTCACGCACAATCGCTTTCGAACTGAACAGCGAAGGTGTACCTGGACCGCAAGGCGCTGAATGGGGTCCATCGACCATTCACGGCAATCCAAAACGCGGCATTGGCATTCTCAACAACGAGCTCTATGTCGGCCGTCTCGTCTGGAACCGCCTCCGCTATCTCAAAGACCCGGATACCGGAAAGCGCGTTTCTCGCCTGAATCCTGAATCCGAATGGGTGATCCAAGAAGTCCCCGAGCTGCGTATTGTTGATCAGGAAACATGGGATGCGGTTAAGGCGCGTCAGCAGGCGCTCGCCTGCGAGCCGTCAGCGCCTGGCGAGAACAAACTTAATGAGCGCCGCCGGCCCAAATACCTTTTAGCCGGCCTCGCGAAGTGCGGATTCTGCGGCGGCGGGTACACGATGGTTTCGAAGGACTTGCTCGGCTGCGCAACGGCGCGCAACAAGGGAACTTGCAATAACCGATTGAACATCCGGCGCGACGCGCTGGAGGCGTCCGTGTTGAGGGGCCTCCGGACGCATCTCATGGAGCCCGAACTGTTCAAGGAATTCTGACAAGAATTTACCCGGGAGGTAAATCGGCTAATCGGCTGAGGATCGAGCGCGGAGCAGATGTCGAGGCGCAGCGGCGCGAGTTCGAGCGGACTGAGCGCGAACCCGACAAAGCGATTCAAGCTATCCTTGAGGGCGTGCCGGGAGCGAAGTTGAAGGACAAGATTGGCGCTCTGGAAGCGCGAAAGGCCGAGTTGATCGACCTCCTCGCGAACGCGGAGGAGCCGCCGCCCTTCCTCCACCCGAATATGGCGGGGATCTACCATCAACGCGTGGCGGCCCTGTACGAGAGCCTGCAAAGCGAAGGCGAGACAGCCGAAGCGGCCGAGGTTTTCCGAACGTTGGTCGATCAGGTGACACTCGTCCGCAATGGCGAAGAGCTAGCTGTCGTATTGCGGGGTGACCTGGCCGCGATCCTGCGCTTTGCGGCGGGCAAGAAAAACCCCGACTTCCTTTCGCAAGCCGGGGCTCTGGATGGCTTGCTATCGCAAGCATCGGTGGTTGCGGGGAGGCGCAACATCCGATTATCGCGATTGATTGAACAAGATGCTCCAAGGTTTGTTGCATGAGAGAACGCTGACAGGGCCATTGATTAAGAGTGAGCCTCGACCTGAGTACATCAATAACTTACCGGTCACACTACAGGCTTACCCTACCCAAAGTGGCGCATTCGTCGGATCATCGGCGGACCAAAGCATCGAGAACAGACGTAGCGTCGCCATCAGCCTCGCCATCGATCCGGATGCGGTGCCCGGTACCAAGATCAATCTCAATGATGCCCTGTCCTTCGTCGACGCGCCGCCGTGGTCGTCAATGGCGCTTCGGGCACTTCCGGCGGCGGCACAGACGCCCCAATCTCGACCGCCACGAACGGCGCTATCTACTCGCTTCAGTGTGCTTGCAAAGCTCCTTGCGCGACCTAAACAGCTGGCTCACATGAAGGCCGGCCATGCGAGCCGCCTCGGAAGCAATGGCGCCGAGCTCCAGCGATGCTGCAACAAGCCGCTCCTTCTCATCCAGCGACCACCGCGCCGCCGCTCTACCGATGTGATCACCTCCGCCCTCGAAAGTCATGGCGCTTCTCCTAGGATCACCCCTGGGGCCTGCAGCAATCGCGTTCGTCCAACAAGGCGGCCTCTCGCGGCTTTCAATTACCCATAACTTTGACCACTCGAGCTGATCCGCTGATCGGCGAAATCTTGAATCGAAAGAATCACTTGTGATTCCTTGCTGAGCACCTGATTCGCGAGGGGGTGCTCTATGGGGCTGACATTAACGGATCGATCGGCAAAAGGCTGTTTGCGGTCCTTGGACGGGGAATGTTGGATTGATCGAGAGAGTAGTGGATGCGAGTTTAGGGACGCGCGGCTCGGCGACAGATTCCGCAAACTGCTCACGCAGATTGGAAGCGCCATGGGACAAAGCATTCCGCTCGTCTGCCAGGATTGGGCGAATACGAAGGCTGCCTACCGCTTCTTTTCTAACGACCGGGTCAGCGAAGCGGACATTCTGGCCGGCCATTTCCAATCGACACGTGATCGTGCCGCCGCCACTGGAGATCTCGTTCTTGTGCTGCACGATACAACCGAGTTCAGCTATCAACGCGAGAAGTCAGAAGCGATCGGCATCACCAAGAGCATAAACAGTGGACGGGATAAGGCAGGTCGCCTCAGATCGCACACGGTTTGCGGCATCCTGATGCATTCGAGCCTCGCGGTTACAATCGAGGGGGTGCCGCTGGGGTTGGCGGCCGTTAAGTTCTGGACCCGGAAGAAATTCAAGGGGACGGCAGCGCTTAAAAAGAAGATCAATCCGACCCGGATTCCCATCGAGAAAAAGGAAAGCGTCCGGTGGTTGGAAAATCTGAAGCAGTCTACGCAACTCTTGGATCATCCGGGACGATGCATCCATATTGGTGATCGCGAGAGTGACATCTACGAACTCTTCTGCGCAGCACAGGAGATCGGAACCCATTTCCTGATCAGGACCTGCGTCGACCGCTTGGCTGGAGACGGGGATCACACCATCGCCGACGAAATGGACGAGGTCGCCGTCAAAGGGCTCCATCGCATCGAAGTCAGAGACAGCAACGGCGATCCCGACCAAGCCGTTCTTGAGATCAGGTATCGCAAGATTCGCGTTCTGCCGCCGATCGGAAAGCAGAAGCGCTATCCCGCTCTGACCCTGACAGTGATCCATGCCGAAGAGCGCGGGACGCCGAAAAACAGAAAGAAGATCGATTGGAAGCTGATCACCGACCTGCCTGTTGGTTCCCGCACCGACGTCATTGAGAAGCTCGAATGGTATGGTTTGAGATGGAAGATCGAGGTGTTCCACAAGATCCTCAAATCGGGCTGCAAAGCTGAGGAGTCGAAGCTTAGGACCGCCCAGCGTCTGACCAACCTGATCTCGCTCTTTTGCATCCTGAGTTGGCGGGTCTTCTGGATGACGATGCTCAACCGTTCCGCCCCAGACGCGCCACCAACCCTCGCGTTGACTGCGACTGAAATCGGCGTGCTCGATCGCCTCGTCAACGACAAACCAAGAGCAAGACGGAGAACGCTCTCGCACTATCTGATCAAGATCGCCCGGCTCGGCGGTTATCTCGCCCGCGCCAGCGATCCGCCGCCCGGCAATACGGTCATGTGGCGCGGGCTGTCACGCCTCACCGACATCGCGCTGGGCGCCATGGTCGGAGGAGAATTTGTGGGTAATTGAAAGCTCTCGCGGAGGTATACGATCTTCGGCGTACGGTCCCGCTTCCGCGCGCTGAGAGAGAAAGATGCCGTTGGCCAGCGCTCAGTCGCCGCCCTCGCGTTTCGTCCACAGCATGCCATCGCACCACACGTGGTCAACGCGGTCCCACTGGCAGGCAGATGCCGCATTCGGGAAAAACCCGCGTCCATTGTGATTGGCGCTGGTATTGCACAGTAGCGGAATCCCCGTCAGGCCTTCGTATTCGACGAGAAGTTCGGCGATTTTGTGCTGAGAGGTCCTGCAAATAGTCTGCAATCGCGCAGAGCCGTCCAGATGCACAACAGCGGGGATCTTATCCCGCCACTCCGCTCGTGTTAGGTGTTCGAAAAGCATGTAAGGATCTGGCGTTCCAGGACTAAAAATATCCGGCGCACGATCCTCCAGGCATATTGGCGCTACAGGCCGGAAGTGCTCGCGAAGTTTGATGTCGTTGAGATGGTCCTTCATTCGCGGCGATGTCGCCGCGGCGAGTATGCTTCTGCTACCCAAAGCCCGAGGTCCAAGCTCTGCGCGGCCGGCAAGGAAAATGACCGGCTTGTTGCTGGCGAGAATGGTTGCAAGTTCACGCATGCTACATGGTGAGCCGCCCCATCCGGGCGGCACGTCGCCTCGTTCCACGGCTGGACCACTATAGACGGACCATTCCAATGGTACAAAGCCTTGGTCCGCCGCCAATGCCGAGCAAGCGGCACCTATTGCCGAGCCACTGTCATTCGGAAAGGGTGGCACCCAGATAGCATCGAACAAGGCGGCAGCTCGCAGTGCGCTATTCCATTTTATGTTGAGACCGCAGCCGCCGGCTATGCACAGATTGCGCGCGGGAAGCCTCGAATGTCTCTGTATAGCACTCGCGAGTTTGCTAACGAGCAGACGCTCTTGGAAGCAATGAAAGGATGCAAGCACATCTTCAGGGGCTTTGGCTTTGAACCGTAGCGCGCTGGCATCGAAGAACTCATGGACAGGCTCAAGCGCGGCGTCCTCGCTGCAACGACCGACTGGCTCCGTAAACGTGATAAAGTGCTTTTCGTAGAGCTCCTGGAACACCTCGACGATGCTTTCATCGACCGAACCGAGCGCGATATAGGCCATCAACTTGCCCGCAACACCGAGGTCCCACTTGGTCCGGTTCGACTGCTTGTATGGTCCGAAGTGATAGCCTGCGGCAGCATAGGCATGCCCGATCAGGGGGAAGAGGCACTCGAGGAATCTGGCTGCGCGACGTTCTACATGGTAGAGACGTGGAAAGGAGGCGCCGTCCCACACCAGACAAAACGCGGGCTGCCCGGCCTTGGCGAAAGGGCTAGTACAAAAAGCGGAAGCCACATGGGCTGTGACATGCGGATAGCTTTGATAAGGGAAGGCGCTCCCGTTGAGCATCAGCCCAGAGCCGTCGTGCGCTGTGAGGAGGCTTTCGGCCTCGCCCTCAACATACGGCGCCCCTTTAAGGGTAATGGGTGCAGTCCCACTGAAAACCTCAAATTGTGACTCAACCTCGCCCCACCATCCGTCGATGACGAACCGATCAACGTCCCGCGGACCTAAACCGTGCTCTGCCAAGGCGACAACAACCGCATCGAGATTGTTGATTTTTTTATATCGCGGATTGTTGTCCAGCTTCTCCTGCTCGACACAAAAGACAAGCCGTCCGTCCTCGACAAGGGCGACTGCTCCGTCATGAGTCAGTTTGATACCGCAGATGCGCATACTGTCTCCGAACCTAATTTCGGTGATCCACTCGATTTGAAGGCGCCGCAACTGTTGCTCATGTCGCGAGGCTCCGATGGGGCTCCCGTCTGCCACGATGCACGCTCTGGGCCAGTTCCAATCAAAGGAAACGCTGGCGCTTGTCTGATCAAAGTCGGAGTTGGAAGCGGCTTGACCGATTCGTGACACCGAACGCGTTCGGTTTCGGACCAAGCACTCCCGCCTACCGCGACAACTTGCGTGCGTGCGACTGCGCCCCTTGTGTCTTCTCCGACGTCGAGCGAACGAGTGCAGCAGAACTTACCGGGTAGTGAGATCGTTAACCGATCCTTCTATTCCAGACCAGATCAGGAGACGTGACCTCCAGAGGCGGGGGACGCATCGCGGTCTTTGATGTCACAGTTCAACCGATGCTCGCCGTTAACGGACATAGGAGCTGCTTATATTGCGAAGTGCCAGTCATCAGCTTAAGTGCAGATATTCATAACCATGTCTTTCATCTGGGACCGGACCGGCGGCTATCTGACCTAAGGCTATTTAGCGCCTGGACGATGCGTTTCAGTCCGATCGCCGATGCCGCCGGTGGGACGCCGAATGAGAGTCGCAGGCCGTTGACGTCGCCAAACGCGTCTCCCGCAACGCAAGCCACATTGGTTTGCTTCAGGAGCCAGCTTGCAACATCATCCGTCACTCCAACGCGACCTTCGTCCAGCAAAGCAGATGCAAGCCTGTTCAGATCAAGATAGAAGAAGAAAGCCCCGTCGGCGCGAGGTGGGGGATACATCACGTAGATTAGAAAGGATGTTAAGACCCATGTCGCGAGCGCCGAAAAGCCGTTGGTATGTCTCCCGCTCAATGTAGCCGCCGGCGAGCTGAAAGTGGCTCGAGGGTCCGGTGCCTATAAGTCCATTCGTTACTCTGTCGCGCAGACGGACGGGCGCACTTCGGCTGTCCAGGACCCGGCTCGCGGTATCGGCATCGCGCGATGAACTCGCTCTGCATCATCTGCCGACTCTTACTAGCAAAACACGAAAATACCAACGCGCCGCTACCAGCCCTGCTTAGAGCCTTTTCTAATGCTGGTCGTCCGTAAGGACCCGCTTTGGTGCTTACCGCAGACTGGAAGGCATGAGTGGAAGATCAGCAGGCTTTCACCGACTTCAAGCGCTCGTACCTTCTCGCTCCGGTGTGGCGATTTTCGCACACCGTCGTAGCATATTGAACACCGTGTGAGAGCCTGAACGACGCACAGCACTCACTGAGTGGCTAGAGCGGCTCGTCTTCCAATTCTCCTCGCTCCAGAAGTGCCAGCCAGTATTTTCGAAGGAGTGGTACGACGCTTGCTTAACGATGAAGCGAACTTCCGCCTTCATAGGCACATTGGCCATGCGAGGCGCCCCGCCAGATCGGCTCCTTAATAAGTGGGTGACTAATGTCCGGTGTCGCCGGTGCGTTTCGATGCGCTTCAAGCGAACCATCGTCGCGTGTTGTTGATCAGCTGAAGAAAATGATTCCGACACTTGCGCTCCGTGGGCAAGCAGGTGTCGCGGTCTCTGCTTTCATGCAAGAGCGTGGGATCCGATGTGGAAGGGCGTTTCAATCGAACGACAATTCAGTGCGCATTGACTTCATCGAACAGGAGCCGCGCTTTCGGCCTCATGTTGCAATCGCGCAGATCCGTGGCGGATCCTGTGGAACTAGGGATGACGGCGATGTGCAGTCAATTCCTAGCCGCCATTTTGCAATTTCTCTGGATGGCGCCTTGGTGAACGCTCATGAACTCAGGAGCGAATTGCTCGCCGAGGGACCACTGATAGATACCACCACAGACGCCGAGCTCATGCTGAGGTGGATTGAACGATCTTGCGAACGAGACTATTGGCGTCACGGCTTGCCCGCAGACTACGAAGCTATCTTTCGCGAGCTTGATGATCGTATCGATGGTGCCATTACCGCGCTTTTACTAGATAAGAACGGAGATCTTGTTGCATACCGCAATCGAAGCGGTTTGCGACCATTGGAGACTATGCGGACAAATGACGGATTGTTGCTCTTTGCTTCTGAAACTTGTGCCTTCGCTGGCTTGGAAGGTGAGGCCCAGCAGCTCTTGCCTGGGAGCATACAGCACGTGGACGCTAAGACAGGCGGCAGCGTTGATCATGCTCTGAACAGCCGACCATATAACGCCAAACTCTGCGCCTACGAAACTCTCTATTTGGGAAGTCCGGACACGTCGGTCGAGGGCCATTCACATCGCCACACCCGTTACAACATCGGGCTCGCCTTGGGGAGACTCGTTGCGGAGCGAGTTCAAGCAGAGCCACTCTTGATGCCGCCAATCGTGTCCTCCATGCCAAATACTGGGGGGCCGTACGCCGATGGTCTGTTTGACTCTCTCGCCGAACAGGGCCTGCTCGCCGAGCGTAGTGACGTAGTGGCAGCGCAATTTCCTGAGCGAACGCTCCTGGGCAAATCCAGGGCCCGGCAATCTCGCATTGCTCAGAAGTATCGCGTGTCGGAACCTGCCGTCGCTAAACGGACCATAATAGTTGTCGACGAAGCCCTCATCCGAGGCGATACCAGCCAAGCCGTCACAACGATGCTCCTTGCCGCGGGAGCCACGGCCGTACATTGGGCGATTGGTTCGCCGCCTATAGTTGCTCCAAACTACTACGGCATGGGTATTGATACGCTGGATGAGCTCGCATTCTGGCAGACATTGAAGCGGTTGCCGCCCGAACTGCGCGCCCAGTGCCTTCGCTTTCACAGGATGGACGCGCCAGCCCTCAGACTGATTGAAAGCAACATTGCGACGGCGATCCAAGCAGCAACAATAACTTATCTGCCCTTCCGCGCCCTTCTATCCATATTGGCCAACAGGTTAGAGGGCATCGATTTGTCACCCTTCACGTTGGAGATGCCGACCCCCGCTGGACGGCAGCGCGCGGACAGAAACTTGGAAGCTTTGCTGGCCGCTCTTCCTGTCAACCCCGTCTGAGGTCAGGATCATGAAACCCGCTCTCGTATTTGACTGGAACGGAACGCTGCTAGATGACACCTATGCGGTGCTCGAAACGACCAATGTGATGTTGGACCGCTTTGGTCGTCCGAGCATCGATATAAACAGCTTTCGAGAGCATTGTGATGTTCCCCTCTCTCGTCTCTATCATAGCCTTGGAATGTCGCGCGAAGAGATTGAGGCAGTGGAGCGTGACGATGGCGCACTGTTTCACGACTTATACGAGCATCTTGCGGATAAGGCCGATCTACGTGAGGGGGCGCGCAGAGTGCTCGAGATAGCGCGACGAGAATCCGCTCTACTCACCATCCTCAGCAACCACATAGTCGCGCCTCTACAGTCCCAGCTGAAGAGGCTTGGAGTGGATCACTACATCACCGATGTGCTCGCTTTTGAAAGCCGCGCCACGCAATACAAATCGATGAGCAAAGGAGAGCGGCTTCGGCTTTATATGCACAGGCACAACCTGAAGCCCTCATCAACCTTCATCATCGGCGATATGCCCGTCGAGACTGATATTGCACGCAATCTCGGCTTGACAAGCATATCCATTACCGGAGGATTTGTTTCGACCTCGCGCTTGCAAGCCGCGCGTCCAGACTACACGATCAACAACCATCACGAGCTGTTGCCCATCCTACAAAGGCATGGCTTCTTTTCGGAATGCTAAATCATGAGCAAAGGATCATCAGCGAACGCGGCTCCCAAAACGATCAAGCAGAGCATAGGGCTTATCGGAGCGGGACGCATGGGAACGGGTATAGGCATCAGCCTGCTGCGTCAGCAAAGCGAGCTCCACATCAAAGTCAACAAGAACCGGTTCGGTGCTGATCGCCTGATAAGTGCAGGGGCCCGCGAGCATACGTCGATCGCTGAGTTGGCGCAGCATGTAAGTGTGGTGGTGTTGTCCTTACCGTCCAGCCGCGAAGTTGAGACTGTGTGCCTCGACCAGGATGGACTGTTTGTTCACATGCGCCAAGGAGGCTTGATAATTGATTGCACGACCTCGTATCCCGCCTCGACCATTGCATTGGCGAAAACGGCGCGAAGTCGAGGTCTAAGCTTTATTGATGCTCCAGTAACACGAAGCCCCGAGCAAGCAGAGCTCGGCCTTCTCAATGCGATGGTTGGATCGGATCCAACAATCTTTCCCGTCGCTGAACGCATTCTTGCTGCGTTTTGCGAGACGGTTATGCATGTTGGAGATGTCGGACACGGCCACAAGCTCAAGCTTGTTTACAACAGCATGACTATGGGCATAGCTGCGGTCGCCGCTGAGGTCTGCCAATTCGCGGATAGTCTTCAGATAGATCTTGTAACACTACGCTCTTTGGTCAGTCGGGGCTCTACGAACAGTGGAATATTCCAAGCCTTCGCCGCCTTTTTGTTGGGAGAGAAACCAGATGCACTGGCAATCTCGATTGCGAATGCTGCAAAGGATATCGAGTGTGCTGTGCGCCTAGCGCGCGAGAGTGCCGTTCCCGTGCCGGTCCTGGATGCTGCCGCGCAGGAACTCAACCTCTCAGTTGTCGCTGGCAAAGGTGAACTGACCCTACCACATTTGGCCCGATCGTAAACGCTTGGTATGGCTCCAAGCGGGCCATTTTTCCACGAGTCCGTGGTGCCCCCTCGGCTCCCTCGGCATCGAGAACGATGATTAGGACGAGATGGTCCGCATCTTCAAAGAAGTCAGCGGCGTTTCATATAACGATGGGGTGGAGTTCGATCCAAACAGCGTCAAGGTCAATCGCATTCGCGAGGAAACCGAGTTATGGCGCCTGCGTATCACCGCCGACGCATTGGTCGATACCGCCAAGACCTGTATCGTTCTCGCCATCGCCTTCGTTGATGCGGTCGAACCGGGTCTACTGGAAATGGACCTGTCGGTTCTCCACGATCTTCCTGCTCCGCATCTGCGCGCTTATGCGCGTGAGATGGTCATCGCCGAGAAATTCCAGGCGATGGTCATGCTGGGCCGCGCCAATATTCGTGGTGCTCGCGGGCTATCATTGGCGCGGATACTTAAGGGCTTTGGTACACGCAGTGTTATCCGTCCGCGCTGATTTGCCGGACAAAGTATCTCATTTCCGCTCCCGCCTGGATGAACAAGAAGGTGTCAGTCCAGCAAAGAAAAGGACCGCTGCCGGATTTCTCCGACAGCGGCTCAAGTCTGGGGAGAAGGCAGACGTACCGGTCTGCCAGCGGAGAAGAGCGGAGCGCTTGAGGCGATCCGGCGGCACTGTCGAGCAAATCGTTCTGCTCCGGTTTTGCGCCTGCTATTCCGGTTCTAGCTCGCCTGGCTCACAAATTTGGTGTCGAGATAGCCCTCGATTGCCTCAAGGCCACCTTCCGAACCGAAGCCGGACTCCTTCGTTCCTCCGAAGGGCACTTCGGGAAGCCCAAGCCCATGATGATTGATCGACACCATGCCGCATTGAAGATCGGCCCCGATCGCGGCGATCGTTGCGGCCGATCGCGTGTAGGCGTAGGCGGCGAGCCCGAAAGGCAGTCGATTGGCCTCGGCGACGACCTCGTCATAGGTTTTAAACCGCGCAATCGGCGCGACAGGGCCGAACGGCTCTTCATTCATGATGCGCGCTTGAGGTGGAACATCGGTCAGGACCGTCGGCTCGAAGAAGTACCCCGCATTGCCGATACGCTTGCCGCCGGTGCGCAACTGGGCGCCGCAATCGAGAGCGTCCGCGACAAAGCTCTCCATTGCATCGAGCCGCCGCGCATTGGCGAGCGGCCCCATGCGGCTATCTCTTTCAAGACCATTGCCAACCTTGATCGCGCTGGCCTCGGCAACAAACCTCTTGACGAAATCTTCATAGATACTCTCATGCACCAGAAACCGCGTCGGCGAGACGCAGACTTGGCCCGCATTGCGGAACTTGTTCGCCGACAAAATTCTTGCGGCTTTCTCGATGTCGGCATCCGGGAAAACGATGGCAGGCGCGTGCCCGCCGAGCTCCATGGTGGCGCGCTTCATATGGGCGCCGGCAAGGGCTGCGAGATGCTTTCCGACTACTGTCGAGCCGGTGAAGGAGACTTTCCGGACGACAGGATGGCGTATGAGATAATCTGAAACTTCGGATGGCACCCCGAAGACGAGATTGATCACGCCCGCCGGCAAGCCCGCATCCGCGAAACTACGCACCAGCTCCATGCAGCTCGCTGGCGTTTCTTCAGGTCCCTTGACGATGATGGAGCAGCCGGCTGCAAGGCTCGCGGAGATCTTCCGTACGGCCTGGTTGATCGGAAAGTTCCAGGGCGTAAATGCCGCAACCGGCCCGACCGGCTCCTTGGTCACGAGCTGGGCGACATTGCCAAAGCGCGCCGGCACGATCCGCCCATAGGCGCGCCGCCCTTCCTCGGCGAGCCAGTCGATGATATCGGCAGCAAGGAGCGTTTCAGCACTCGACTCGCTCAGCGGCTTACCCTGTTCGAGCGTCATGATCGATCCGATGCCGGCTGCGCGCGAGCGTATGAGCTCGGCGGCCTTGCGCATCGTCCTGTATCGGTCAAAGGCTGAAACCTTTCGCCAAATCTCAAAGCCCTCCTTAGCGGCCATGATCGCACGATCGAGATCGCCGCGGGAGGCATAAGGCGTTTCACCAATGGGCTGTCCGGTCGCCGGGTTGAGGATCTCTTCCGAACGCTCTGCCTCCCCTTCCATCCATTCCCCGGCAATGAACATCTTGATCTGGGGGTACACAGGTTGTGCCTGCACCGCTTGTTCCGGATTGTTCATGCCTCAATGTCCCCAACGAAGAGCCAGCGGGTTGAGCTCACGCGCAAGCTCG
Organism: Bradyrhizobium sp. ISRA430; assembly: GCF_029909975.1. Lineage (NCBI taxonomy): Bacteria > Pseudomonadati > Pseudomonadota > Alphaproteobacteria > Hyphomicrobiales > Nitrobacteraceae > Bradyrhizobium > Bradyrhizobium sp. ISRA430. The sequence goes on along the minus strand of NZ_CP094516.1, from coordinate 7,051,138 downwards.
ATCAATCCAGCTCTCGTCGCCGGATGGAGCCCATCGAGCGGATGCCGCACGGCTTCGCATTTGATCACGCCACCTTCAGCCATCACGCTCTTGGCAGCGCGCAGGCCGCACTGGCGGTTCTCGAAATTGATGAGCGGCAGCACCTTTGCATAGGCAAGAGCGGCTTCCTGCCTGCGTCCCGCTTTGTGGTGATCGAGCACGGGGCGGAGCAGATCGGGCAACAGCGCGCTTGACATTGTTCCGATCGCACCGGCATCGAGGTCTGCCATCATGGTGATGGCTTCCTCCCCGTCAAAAGGACCAATGATGACCTCACCGCCGAGCTCGATCAGACTGCGCAGCTTGGCAGCCGCAAACGGCACCTCGATCTTGAAATATCTGGCGAGCGGCACCTCGCAAGCGAGCCGGACGAGAAACGGGACCGTCAATGTGACGCCGGAGAGCGGCGCGTCCTGGACCATGATTGGAATCCCGGCTGCGTCTGCGACCCGGCCGAAATGCCCGATCATGGCGCCTTCATCCGCCTTCAGGCTTGCACCATGATAAGGCGGCATCAGCATGAGGAGGCTTGCGCCACGTTCGGCCGCATAGCGGGCGCGCTGCACCGCAATCTGGGTGCTGAAATGGCTGCAGGTCACCATGACTGGCTTGCGGCCCGCGACATGCGAAAGACAGAGCTCGACCAGAATATCGCGTTCCTGATCAGACAGCAGGAATTTCTCGGAGTAGTTGGCCAGAATGCAGATTCCGTCCACGCCTTGATCAATCATGCAATCGAGAACGCGCCGCTGCCCTTCGAGATCGAGATCTCCAGAGTCCGTAAACGGCGTCGGAGCGACCGGGAACAAGCCGCGATAGATGGGAGTTTTCGCATTTCTCATGTAAGGGATTCCAGACAGGAGGCATTCAGTTGCTGTCGAACTCGATCATGCCATCGCAAACATCTAAGGAGTGGAGCCGATGCCGTCGAAGTTTTTGGACAGATTGACTGGCGTGGCGTCACAAACAAGATTGGTTTGAGGCTTTGCTCGCGTTGGAAGCCTTTCGCGCCTCCTCATTAGATCCGGCCAGGCGGCACCAGATCCGTCAGGATGGCAAGGCATTCAAACAGGAAGTAGCTTCCGAAGATCAGCTCGACGTTCTGGGCCGCATCGATATCGCGCACGATCGCCTTTCGGGTGAAGCAGCCGCCGGTGAGCATTCCAGGCGGGCGCGGGTCATCGGGAGCAGTCGGTGTCAGGTATTTCGAGCTCAGCTGAGTAACTGTGCGCTCCGCAAATGATCGATATTTGGCGCCGCGCTCAGGACCAAGTGCGGATGCGAGGCGCAGCGCCGCGGCAGCAGCGATAGCGGTGGCCGCAGTATCCCTGCTGGTGTTGGGGATCGCCGGATCGTCGAAATCCCAGAAGGCAATGAGATCCGCAGGGACATGGTCGATCCACCAGTCAAGAAGGCGTACGGCGTAGTCGCGCCATAGCGGTTCGTCCGGGCGGACCATGGCAGCGTGAGCGGTGTAGAGCATCGCCCATCCCTGCGCCCGGCCCCAGGTGCTGATATCGCTATATCCCTTGTGCGTGTGCGTTCTGAGCACCTTGCCGGTGTGTGGATCAAGGGTGGAAGACTGGATAACTGAATTGTCCTGCCGCACATGGATCTCGAGGACACGCCGCATATGTGCATTGGCGACCTCCTCCATCCGAGCATCGGAAAGCTGGTCCGCGGCCCAATAGAGCAGACCTGTCGCCTGCAGCGAATCGATGCTGCTCTCGGAGGCTCCGACTGCGCTCGCCTCTTCGGCATCCCTGCCCAACGGTATCAGTCCGAGGTGTGGATCGAACATATCACGAAGCGAGCTTGCTGCTGTCAGAGCCACCGCGCGCGCGTTTTCTTCCTTGAACAGGATGCTGCCGAGGGCGCCAGCATGATAGAAGCCGAAGCCCTTGAAGGCCGTAAGCCGCTCGGCACGCGGCAACATTCGGCTTAGCGCAGCACGCGCGTCTTCGAGTGGGAACTGCCTGGGATCAGCAAGATGCGCGAGCCAAAGCTCACCGACAAATGCCCCGCCGGTCCAATCACCATCGGGCGTAAACGTCCATTTTCCGTCGGCGGCACTCGCCCAGTGTGGCAAGCCCGAGCGTGCAGTGTCCCTGGTCTCGGCAATGCGCTTCAGCATACGCTCGCGCGCGGGCAGATATTGGCTTTCCGACATGGCTTCTGGTCCAACATAAAACTCGCCGCGCGGCTTTCGCCTGGCGGCAACTCAAAGCTCTCTACTAACACATCCTGGACTGGCGTGAACGGTTAGTGTTCACCAGACTTCCAAGCGTGCTTGGTTGCATCGCTGCCGAGGAGCACGCCTCGTCACCAGCACCGCGGGGAAAGCCGCGCGCACGTTTATGCCGATCACCATGCCCTCCTGACCTGAGCGTGCTACCTTCGAGAAGTCTCTTTGTTCGTTTAGTGATGCTAGCCCCCAGTGCCGATGGCGCCCGTATCGTAAAGATCCTTCAATTTTTTGGCGTCATAGCCCAGCTCCTTGAGAATCTCTTCCGTTTGCGCACCGAGCTTTTGCGGCGGCAAACGCACGTCCGGCTGCTCGCCGTCGTAGCGGACGGGATGGCTGACAAGGGTGATGGGAGTTCCGGTCGCGCCGGTCACGACCTGAAAATTCCTGTTGTGCGCGATCTGCGGATCCGCAACGACGTCGGCATAATCGTTCACCGCGGCGTGCCAAATTCCGCGCGCTTCGAACAAGACGATGCATTCGGTGGTTGTGCGTTTGGCGACACTGGCCGCAATCATGGCTGAGGCCTCGTCCCGCCGGCGATACGCCTCCTCGTCAGGAATTCGCTGGTCGGCCGGAAGGCCAAGCGCGTCTGAGAGCGCCTCCAGCGATCCCAAAGAGATCGCAATGTGTCCATCGCGTGTCGCATAGATGCCGTAAGGCGCGCCATAGTACCAGCCGGCCACCGGTCCCGGCTGACGGACGTCCTCAGGCCTTTGGCCGTTCAGGTAGCAGGTAAAGGATTCCATCTGCAGGTCGAGCGCAGCCGACAGTAGGCTAACATCGACGCGGCAGCCCTGCCCCGTGCGCGCTTTCCTCACCAGGGCAGCTAGGATCCCCGCCGCAAACAAGGCAGCGCCGTGATGATCGATGGCGGAAACGCCGACAGCCCGCGGCCCTTGCTCGCGACTTCCGGTGATCATCGCAAGTCCTGATAGCGCCTGGATCAAGAGATCCTGGCCTGGGCGATCGACGTAGGGCCCGTCAGGACCGTAGCCGGAGGCAGCGGCATAGACGATCTGCGGATTGATCTTCTTTGCATCCTCGTAGCCGAGACCAAGCTTGTCGAGCACACCCGGGCGGAAGTTCTCTGCGATCACATCCGATTTCGCGATCAGTTGTCTGGCGATGGCCACGGCTTCGGGCTTTTTCAGATCGAGCGTGAGGCTTCGCTTGTTGCGGTTTCCCGTGAGAAGCAACATCGACTGGCCATCAACCCGCTTGTCCGCCCCGCCCCATTTCCGCTGAAAGGCCCCTCCGGGCGGTTCCACGGCGATCACGTCCGCACCGAGGTCGGCGAGAAACTGCACGCCGACCGGACCCATCAGAAAGTGATTGAGGCTGAGGACACGAATGCCCTTCAAGAGATCGACCATGCATCCTTGCTTTCGGTTTTACCTGAAATCGAGCTGCTTGGCTCTCGATTTCTGAAATCGATTTCAGAATTAGGCCGTGCAAGAACCGGAGTCAAGCGAATCAACCACCTTTCGAATGAGATTCACTTCGTCCCGCTCCATCTGCGCATGAGAGGGCCAGAAAATAGCGCCGATGGCTCGTATACAGGACTTGAGAAGGTGGCGGTCGTGATGGTTTAACTCTTTGAGCGGAGACCCTCTCCTTCTCCTGGTTGACCAACGCAAATGGACAAGAAACCTGTAATCGCGCCAAAAGGCCGCCAGCAGCCACGCGTGAAGATCGAGGACGTTGCCCGGAAGGCGAATGTGTCGCCGGCGACGGTGTCGCGGGTTCTCAATCACCCCGATATCGTACGGCCAGAGCTTCGCGACAGAGTCATGCGGCATATCAATGACCTGGCCTACACGCGCGATAGCGCAGCCAGAGCATTGAAATCGGGACGCATGCGGACCGTCGGCGTCATCGTTCCGACGCTGGCGCTCGGCATCTTTGCAGAAGGGGTCGAAGCACTCCAGAACCGCCTCAGCGAAAGCGGCTACACGCTGTTCATTGCGAATTCGCAATATGACCAGCGGCGTGAACTTCAGGAACTGCAAAGTCTCATTGAACGCGGCATCGATGGAATCGTGCTGGTCGGAGCTTCCCACGGACGGGAGCTGAGGAGCCTGATCGAACAGGCAGGCGTACCCGTCATCACCACCTATGTTGCCAAGGCCGGCGGCGGCATCCCCGCGATCGGCATCGACAACGAAAGCGCCACCCGCGAGATGACGGAGTATCTGCTAAGGCTTGGACACGTCCGTTTCGGCGCGATTGCCAACGTTGTTGCCGCGTCCAATGACAGATCCCGCGCCAGGCTCGAGGGAATTCAGCGCGCGCTCTCGGACGCCGGCCTCCCGCTCAAGCCAACCCAGATCGTCAAGGCCGATTATTCGCTTGCCCAAGGCCGTAGTGCCCTTCGTCAACTCCTCACCGATCACCCGGACACGACAGCAGTCATCTGCACCACCGACACGCTTGCCATCGGTGCAATGGCAGAGGCTCGCAAGATGGGTCTGGCCGTACCGGCCACGCTTTCCATCACAGGATTTGACGATGTGGAGCTGGCGGCGCAAATGGACCCGCCGCTCACAACAGTCAGTGTTCCGGCTGCGGAAATCGGCCGGGGAGCCGCCGATTATCTCATCAATGCCATTGCCGGAATTCCTGTTCCGAGAAGTGTCGTGTTGCCGTACCGGCTCGTCATGCGCTCATCGAGCGCCCCGCCGCGGTCTCCCGCCCGTCGCGGGCGCAGTCGAGATCATTGATCGGGTCACGGTCCTGATAACTATTTCAGAACCGTAGCCTGGCCTTTGCGTCCCAGGATCCAGTGATGCAAGCAGCTCGCCCCATTTCACTAATCGCCCGTAAGTAGAGGTGGCTGCGCTTGCGAGGCGCTGCCTGCGCGATCATCAATGGCACAAAAGATTTCTCAGTGCTCGCGTTCAACGTGAACGGAGTGAACGGGCGCATGGTGGTGGCTGGCGCCCAGTTCGTGCAATCTATGATGCAGGCGATGATGCGCAAGTTCCAGGGCAGCTCGCAACCGCGCGTGTCGCGCTTCGTCGGACTTGGGAGCGAGCGTGTCCATATAGGCGATCGATCCCTCGATTTGTGCAAGGACCGACACTGCATCCGCGGTGGCAAAGATGGGCATTCCGCCTACTTTGACATATACCGCACTGGTGTGCGCCGCAATGTCGGCCTCGCGTCCGGCGACACTGCCCCGAACGCGCAGCGCGATCCAAGATGACTCGCTGATGGGCAGGGAGAGCTGCCCCTTGCACGACAAGCCCCCGCATCGAACCTCCTCGAGGACCGTGCCGTTACAGATGAGCTCCACCCGGGCCGGCGAAACGCTGACCGATTCGATCCGCCACTCGATCGTGAGGGTGCCGCCTGAACGGGGAAGCGCCACCGTGCCTCCAGGGCGACGTCCTTCAACGGTCATCTCAACCAGAGGCCCGACCGTGATGAACGTGTCCCCGCTGCGTACGGCATCCATCCAGTCGCGATAGGTGAAGTCGCGTTCGCCCAGCCGCACATAGGTCCGCGAGCCCCCGAGGAGTGCGGCCGCGTCCATCTTGTCGGAGCCGGCTACCAGCGGCAGATGGTACCCTATGTTGAGGTAGCGATACCAATCGGCGAGACCAAATGCGCTGATCTGCGCGGTCCGCGGGTTGAACGACATCATTTCGATGGCGTCGACAAGGCCGAGCACAATGTCGGCCGCCCGCTCCGCCTGCGGGTTCGGCGCGTGCGGCATTACGACCAGCCCCCCTTGCTGACGGCAGCGCTCCGCCCAGTCGGCCATGGTCGCTTCCAGAACATGGCCGATCGCAGCTTCGTTGGACCCGCCGCAAGAGAGCGGATTGATCATCTCACCTTCGTAGCCGAGCAGCGATATGTGCCCCAGAACCTGCATCCGGTTCTCCGTGCCGACCCGAACCAGGAATTCTCCGTCCCCGCCGAAATCCTTTGCCCCGATAGTCGTGCGTCCGTCGAAGTCGGCGACGTTGGTGAAAAGCTCGCCCCACTGTGCGGCGAGCAAGTTGACGACGTTGACACCCTCCGCCTTGCCCTCAAGCAGCGCTGTCTGCGGGCTCAGGAAATGGACGTGCGTATCAGAGCTAACCCATCCCTGTTCGCGCCAGCGCAGCACACGATCGAGCTCAAAAGTGAGATTGTCCGTCGTTGCAGTGATTTCGACGATGGTGCGCAGCGGGCGCACCTCAAAACCCCTGCAGATCTCTACGAACACGGGCCCGAGCGGCAGGTCCGCCTCGCAACTGCCGTCCACGTAGGCGTACTGGTTCAGCCCATTGGCAAATTCGCCCGAGAAGTCCTCGAACCTGCCGGTATTGACCTTGCGGTGATGTCCCTTGGGTGGCAGATACTCTCCGTGCGCACCATGGACATGCAGCCGCGCGGCAACACGCACGCCACTGCCCTTCTCCACAATGCGGATCTTGACGGGCCTTGTGGCCGGTTCGACTGCCGCCACATTGAGCGAGGCGCCGCCTGCGTTACCGCCGCCTTCCAACGATCGAAGCTCGAACATGTGCAAGCGGCCATCATCGGCGCGCAAATAGAGCCTTGCGTCCGGATGCGCGGAGTACTCGACGATAACTTCGTTCGCGGAGCGCACGGGCTGCACATCAACTTTGGCGCCCAGCCAATCCGCTCTGGAGTACTCGAGCACAGCGCGGGCCGAGATGACCGTGCCGAGATCCATGCCGATCTGCTCGCCTCGATCGTCGACATCGAGCTCGCCAAGCTTGTTGAGATGGCCCCCGGGCGGGAGCCTCACCTTCAGCTTGCGACGGCCCTGGAGGCGCAGTGGGTGCTGGGTGAGCGCTGTCGTGGTCACCGCGAAGACAAGCGAGATTTCCTGTTCCGCGCGCAAGCTTAGCGCCGAAAGCTCCTTGTCTGGATAAGGATTCGGGAGCGCGTAAAGCCACAGGTTCTCACCTTGTCGATCCATGCGTCCCGATTGGGTGCGGGCCTCGCCCTGGAAGAAGCTCGCCCCGGGCGCTCTGCCGAGTACAAAATCCTCGCCGGTGCTTGCATGCACGATGGGCGCGCGTAGCGGCAGGGCGGCGAACGCACTCGCACTCCAGGAGATGTGGTTCTGCTGGATCGCGAAGCGGCGCAGCACCGGCACGTCGGTCTCGCTGCCGTCGGCGTAGCGGAGCCCGTATGTCGCGACCCGCTCGCCGAGTGGATTACCTTCAACAGGCAGCGTAGCCGGGCCGATCTCTCCGAAACCCGCGGGGCTTGTACTGGGGCGGTCTGCCGCCACTTGCACGAATAACACATAGCTCGCCATTGCCCGCGGCAACGCAATTACGGCAGGAGGGGCACCGGGGCGCAGCTCCAGCACATCCGGCCCTGTTTCGCTGCCGAAGAGAAAGGGCATGCCGCGATGGGTCTGGAGCCCGCGAAGCGAATCGATCCAGCCGGCGTCACCCGGGCGGTCGGCGAAACCTTCACCGGCATTTGCGCGCCTGGCGTTGAAATATCGCTTCAAGTCCACAGGCGTGAAGTGCGGCGATGAAGGTGTTTTCATGCTTCGGACTCCAGTTTCAGCAACTTAAGTGCCTCGCAAGCAGTCTTTGTCTTGTGAACGGCTGCTCGCGCCAGGACGCTTGCGCCACTCCCATGCTCATGCCCAGCATGAAGAGCTACGCGCGAGCCCGTATGTTTTGCACCTGACGTGGACGCTTTGCGTCTGTCGCGGACGTGCGAAGCGCAGGGGCAGAGCGTGTTCATTCACCGATGTAGAGGCGGCCGCGCTTCTTGGCGATCTGGTAGACCAGCACGCTCAGCAGCGCGATCAACGATCCGTAGACGGGAAACATCCAACCGATGTGCTCGCGTTGCAACCAGACCAGCAGATAGGGTGACGTCCCGCCAAACAGAGAGACGCCGAGCGCATAGCCGAGAGCCACTCCGGTGGTCCGCACGGCGCGCGGCATCAGCGTGGTGGCGATGAAGTTATAGAGGGCCATGTTGAAGCCCACGATCGCGCCGCCGAACACCGTGACAAGGAAGAATGTGACGATGCCTTTTTCCGAATAGAGCAGTGTCAGGAAGAAGCATGGGATGAGCGACAGGCGCAGCAGCGTGAACGCGCGCGAGGGTCGCACCTTGTCCGCGAAAGCGCCGACAAGAGGCGCCGTTGACATCCAGATCAGGACCATCAGCGTCATGATCCCGTACACATACGTGCTGTTCTCCTTGAAGACCGTGTTGGCCATGTTGGGCAGACCGGTGTTCCAGGCATAGTTGGCGATCTGCACCGACCCGATCACCAGGATGACGGCGAGCAGCGAAAGGCGGACGCTCCACAGCGTTTTCCACACGCCGCCAGTCGTTTGCTGAATGCGCGAAGACTCGTCTTGCCGATGCATGGCTCGATTGATCAAGGTTTCCGGCACCGTCGTGCGCAGATAGATGATCAAAAGGCCGAGCACGCCACCGACCGCAAAGGGTATACGCCAGGCCCACTCGCGCATGGCTTCAGGTGCGACCGAGGCGCTTACCAGGAAGGCAACCAGGCTGGATCCAAGGTTTCCCAACTGGATGAATGTGCCACCAATCAGACCGAGGTAGTGTCCCTCCTTTCCAGGTGGCGCCAATTCAATTGCAATGGCGTTGGCGACACCAGCCTCAGCGCCTGTGGCAAGCCCCTGAATCAGCCGCATGATCAGCAGCGCTACGGCCGCCGCGACGCCGAGGTCCTTGTAGGTGGGCAACAAGGATATGAAAAGCGAGCAAACCGCCATGGCCGTAACCGAGATCAACATCACGCGCTTGTGGCTGATGCGATCTGCGATCGGGCCCAGCAAAGCCGCGCCCAGCGGCCGAGCGCAAAAACCCGCCCCGTACACGGCCAGCCCTGCCAACAGCGAGGTGGTGGGATCATCGGAAGGGAAGAAGTGCGGCGAGAGAAACGCTGCCATTACGCCGTAGACATTCCAGTCGTACCACTCCAGCGCCACCCCTCCTCCAAGGCCGGCGGTCATCCGCTTGTTGACGGTTTGCTTGTCAAGCTGGATGGGTACAGCGCTGGGCTGAGCAATGATGTTCATGGGTCCTCGGGCTCCATTGATGACGTTAATGATGTTGCGGGTCGCGCGAGAACGAGCAGCCGCTCGTCGGCTCAACTGCGCCCGCCGCAGCGGGGTCTACGAGAGCGGCGGCCTTGAGCAGGCCGGACCCGCGGAAGCCAGGCGCAAAAGGTGCCCGGGATGCCGGCGGAAAGCGCGCCTCGCTTCACGTATTTGCGGGCCTCGCCTCAGGAGGGGCCATTGCACGACCCTAATGGCGCAGGACGCCTCCATCGTTGCCTCCGACTTGCGCGGCGGCTCGCATAAAGCGCGCGCGAGATTCCGTGCCATTCCCATGGCTAGCCTTCCTCCTGTTGCTCTAAGCGCGCTTCTGAAGAAGCCGATGTTCTTGTTGGACGGCGCGGCGTCAAAAGACGTCGCAGCGTCAATGAGATCGCTCAGATGCGGCCCACTCTTGCCGGCCGCATGCTTCCGGTTTCCCGCAGTATCGGGCAGCTCTGCCATCGATTTCTGAAATCGATTTCAGAACTAATAAGAATTGGTAACTGGGAGTCAAGCTGTTTTTCAAGGATGGAGCTGACATCACGGGTCACCGCGGACAGCGTTGAGCCATGGGCGCCAGCGCCGCTGTGGCTGGTTCAGTCAAAAACCGGCTTCAACATCGCTCGTTGCTACGAAATCGATTTCAGTCTAAGGGGCTGGTTCTCGTATTCCTTCAGGAGAACCGCTCCATGACCAAGACGTCCGATCTCATCCTGTCGACATCTGTCGCGCCCCACGTGCGCCTTTTGACGCTGAACAGGAAATCGAAACGAAACGCCTTGAGCAACGACATGATCTTGGATCTAGGCGCCACCTTGCGCGATGCCGCAATCGACGAAGATGTCCGCTGTGTCGTGCTGTGTGGCAGCGATGCGTTCTTCTCTGCCGGAGCCGACATCAAGGAAATGCGAGAGCGCGGCTTTGAGGCAATCGACAATTCCGCACGACGTTCTGCCTGGAGGGATGTCGCCAGTTTCCCCAAGCCTCTCATTGCCGCAGTCGAGGGCATTTGCTTCGGCGGCGGCCACGAATTGGCACTGCTCGCTGATATCGTGATAGCAGGCGAAGGGGCGGTATTTGGGCAGCCTGAGATTAACATCGGGATATTGCCGGGCGACGGCGCAACGCAAAGGCTGACACGCGTGGCTGGCAAATCGCTGGCCATGATGATGATCCTGAGCGGCCAATCCATCACGGCGCGGATTGCGATGCAGGCCGGCCTTGTGGCGGAAGTTGTCGAAAGCGGCAGGGCGCAGATTCGTGCGCTCGAAGTAGCCGATCTGATTGCGCAAAAGCCTCCCCGTTCGGCTGAACTTGCCAAAGCGGCCGTTCTCGCCGCGTTTCAGACCACGCTGGACGCCGGGCTCGAGTTTGAGCGCCAAGCGATCCGATTTGCCTTCAGCACAGCTGACCAGCAGGAAGGCATGAGCGCCTTCTTTGAGAAGAGGCCGCCGAACTATCGCGGGAACTAGCTAGCGCGATCTGCTCGCATGCGCCGCCAGCGAAGCTGGCCCGCGTAACATGGGGCATTCAACACTCCTTCGGCTCGACCAGGCCGGCGCTACGGGCGACGATCTCGTATTGGCCGGCCTTTGCCACACCAACGTACATGTTCATCCTGCAGTGGCGCTTGCCCGGCACCATCTCCGCCGGCCCGCCAGGCCCTTGCGCAAGCTTTGCGTGGTCGAGCGCGGCGGCGATGGCCTCGCGGTCAATTGTACCGGCTTCCTTTACTGCGGCTTCCCACAGCTTCACTCCTCGATAAGTGCCGGTCGCGGCGCTGCCTGCCGAGAACCGGAACTTGCCAGGAAACTGCTTTTCCGGACCAAGGAGCGTCGTCAGGCAGCGGGTGAAATTTTCCTTCGAGGCCCTCCAGCTTGACGTCCTCGGCGGCGACAACCCGGTCGTCGTCCGTTTCCGACAGATGGACCTCGGTCCCAGAGAATCGGGAGATCCGAGCAGCCAATCTGCGCTGACCTTTGGCGGGCGAACGCCTCACCATAATCATCCCTGTCAGATCGACACCCGCGCTGGTTAGGTGTGCCAGGGGTGCGTCGATGCCGTAGTGCATGCCGACGCCGACGAAGATCCCCAGGGCCACGTTGGAGTTCGACGGTTGTAAAGGGCCGCCGCCGGATCGGCTGGTATTGCGCAAAGACGTCGTCCATAGCGTCGTCGTTACGCGCCCGGAAAAGACGCGGTTGGTCTGCAACCGACAGCTTTCGGGCGACCCCTTCGACATTGGGACCGCCGCCGCGCAGCCTCAGATGGAAAAGTTGACCGCCCTCCCAATGGACGAACCAAAACCCGGCCAGGCCACCCCGCCCAGGTGCAGGCCCACGAGCTATTCAAATCGAGTCGCGTCGTTTGAAACTGGAGCAGCAAGTCCTTGGTCGGGGCGCTCCAACGCCCATCGCGATCACGCGCGAATTGGGCTATCGTCTCCTCGGATGCTTCGCGAAGGTCCGGGATCGAGATCGTGAAGATGGTATTTTGTTCGTTGCCTGCAAAATCTTCGGTCGTCGTTTCGCTACCATCTGCCATCGAAACTCGCCCAGCTATCAGAACCGCCCTAGTTTGCCTCTCCGCCAATGCCATGGCAGCCATCTGAGTCGCAATGGATCGCTTGAAGGCGCGATTATTATCTCCAAATGCGGTTCCGGAAGACTGCGTCAAGCTACATGATCACGGCGGGAGCTTATCCCGCCGCAGCCGTGCGCAGAGCAATCCCGTCATGGTTCGGCTTGCGTCTGGGGTACTACCGCCTGCCTCGAAGTTGCATGACCAAGGTCTTCCGCTGTGGCCTCGATTCGGAGCGGCGCCAAGTTCTCAACAATTACTTGGCTTCGTCCACGCCCTTCGTCTTGGCCCCGCTCCGTTCAATTATGGAATCCATTTCACGGCGCAGAACCTGGACTTCTACCCGGGTGTCATCGAGCTGCTCGCGCAAGCGTCGTACTTCATCAGCGGAAATCCTAGCGCTGTTGGCGTCGACGGTGTTACGAATGTCCTTCACATCGTCTTGCGCTTTTTTCGCGTCGGTACCGGCCTGCATCGCGGCGGTAGAGACGGTCGTCGCGAGAGTGTAGGCAGCTATGGCATTCGCCTTGACGGATTCGAAAAAGGAGAACAAGCCCACGACTAGACCAGCGACAGCCAGCAACCCGCCTCCTACGAAGATTGTGTTCGATCGCTCAGCTCTCCTCGCCGCGTCCACCGCCTCCTTTGCCTGAGAACGAGCCTCCGCGACTACGCCGGGGATCGAGCTTCTGATCGGCCGGTTCTTGCTCGCGCGGTCAAAGTAGTACTCTGGAGGCTGGAAGTTCTTGGTCGGATCGGTCTTCTCGAACTCCTCGGGAACGAAGTCCTTGACGAAACCACGCTGCGCCTCGTGCGAGGTTTTCGTGAATTCCATCCATATCAGTCCCTCGTCGCCTCGGATGGTGTACTCATCCGACGTTAGGTTGTGAAGCGGGATAAGCAGTTTTCCGTGAAAGCCAGGATCGACCAGCGGGCCCGTCCCGAGCAGAAGACCTCTATGCACATGCGTTATGCGCAGGTTGAAACGTACTGCGATGTACTGAGGGAGGCGGAATGTAGTGTCGATCTGAACGAAACTAATGGAATTTGGCGGCAGCGTGATGGTGCCGTCCTTCGCCACAAGCGTGGATATCTTGTTTCCGCTTTCATCCCAATAGATGAAGCGTCCGCCTGGCTTGACCTCGTACGAGGCAGACTTGAGGTGGCCTTCGGAGAACGGGTGTATCATCCCGGTCTGGCGGACATAGGCCTTGACGTGCTCGGACGACAAAAGCGCCGGCGGGATATCTGGAAATGGATCGATGTCCACGTCCTTCTTCCGGTAACGAGCCGCGCGAATTTCGGCTACAGCTTCCGTATCAGCAAACTCGACCTCCGCAATGAAAGTCAGCGTGTCGGTCTGGTCCGGCGCAGGAGGCGGGTTATGGCTAGGAGGCGGCATTGAAGGTCCTCATGCAGGAAGCAACACTATTTCTGGCGATGTCGATCGGCGTCATCGGCGCTACGGTGGTGTCATACGTCGGCGCCACCCTTCTGCGCAACGTGCGGGATGACGTCGAAGCCATGTTGCGGATTTTGCCAACGCGAGCGGCCGAAGAAAAGGCCGAGGCACGTGAAGAAAGCAGATCGAGAGCGAGGACCGAGCTTATTCATTTGCTCTTGGTCCGGAGCGCCCCCGGAGCGATACTCGCGCTTTTTGGCTTCTTCCTTCTCTGCTCGCTTTCATCCCGGGTGCTCGACATCGCGTCGGCCGTTCTGCGGGCGTCTCCCTGATCTGAATGGGGGCTCCACGTAGCTGACGGCATTCGCGCCACGATGAGAGGCTCGCCCGCGGAGCTTACGCGCATCGTCCCTGGCTCGGCTATCTCGCCCGATGACGCCGATGAGACAAGCGGCGTCCGGCCGGAAGCTGGTCCCTTCTGTCCCCTCCATCGGTTTCGACTCCGGCCCGGGCTGCATTGTCCGACCTCTGGTGATGGTCGCTCAAGTTGCCATCAGCGTCGCGCAAGAGAGTCTTGCCGGGCGGAGCGGTTTCTGGCGAGGTAAGGGCGAGGCCGAGGGTCGAATTGATGGCGCGGTCGACCCGAGTCCCGGGTATCCAAAGGCAGAGTTAGCAACGTCATGAACTATCGTCACGACTTTCATGCAGGCAATCATTCAGAGGTCTTCAAACATGCCTTGCTCTGCGCGCTGATCGATCACCTTCAGTTGAAGCCGAAGCCGATCTGTGTCGTCGACACCCACGCGGGGTCTGGTCTCTATGACCTAGAATCACCCGAAGCTATGCGAACGGGCGAGGCTGATCGTGGAATCCGACTGGTTTATCCAAAACGGACGCGAGCCCTGCAACGATATCTCGGCGTCATCGAGCACTTCAATCCAGACGGGCTAAAGGTTTATCCGGGTTCGCCGGCAATCATACGTCATCTGCTTCGGAGCGAAGATCGCTTGGTCGCCTGCGAGTTGGAAGCCAGAGCAGCCGCGCGGCTCAAGGAAGCCATGGAAGGCGACGGCCGCGTCGGGGTCCACCAGCGAGAAGGATTCGCTGCGGTGCACACGTTCGTTCCACCCAAGGAAAGGCGCGGGCTGGTCTTCCTGGATCCTCCGTTCGAGAAACCGGATGAACTCTCGCTTGCAGCCGCGGCGCTCAATGCGGCCTTCCGTAAATGGCCGACTGGTACTTACGCCCTCTGGTACCCGATCACAGGACGCAGTCAGATCGCCAAGTTCAAGAAACTTCTCATCGAGGCGGTCCCGACGTTTTGCGTCGAATTCCTCGCATATGCGAAGAGTCGGGAAGGACTGATCGGAAGCGGCTTAGTGATCTGCAATCCACCTTGGCAATTCGAGAAGAACGTTCACGCAATCTGCAAGGCTCTCGTGCCGGTCTTCGAGGAATGCGGATCCGGATACTCCACCGAATGGTGGGTCAGGCCGCGCTAGGCTAGTTCATCCGGCTCTTGACGCCCTCATCCGAACTTATCGCATGAATGGCCGCCATCACGTTGCGCCAGCGTATCGCGGAGGGCACGTCCCGTCGATCCACGCAACTTTCCGCGCGCCGATCGAGCTCCGCCAGAGCTTCATCCGCGCCAAAACGCTCGATCAACCTGGCGGCTCTCCGCCACGTCCTCGGGGGCAGTTGATGATAGACGCCTTGGTCGGGCGGAGCATTTTCCTCGATCGTGTCCATCGCGATGGTGGTCCGACCGATTATGGTGGTCAATATTCTCCTGATAACCATCTCCGTAGTATACCGGTCCCGCGATTCCGATCAAACGGGAGGTTTAGTGGCAGATTTGGCTAAAAAGCGGGCTGACGAGCTTGCCGAAATCACGAAGTATCCCGTCTTGGAGGTGGATCCCATCCAGGGCTCGCCTGGCATCCTTCTGAGTGACCAGATCACTTATTTCGCCCAAAACCACCACATGATCGAGCCGTTCAAGAAAGAGCTGCTCAAGCCCGCCGGCTACGAGCTCACGGTGGGCGAGGAATACTTCATGTCGGGCCGGTACCTGCCGCTGGAGAGCCACATCACGATCCAGCCGTTCGAGGTAGCGGTCATCAAGACCGGAGAAAGGGTGCGGCTACCGCGCTTCATGATCGCGCGGTGGAACATCCGAGTGAAACATGCCTATGCCGGGCTGCTGTGGGTCGGAGGACCACAGGTCGATCCGGGCTACGCCGGGTACCTCTTCTGCCCCATCTACAATCTCTCGGACAAGCCCGTCACCTTGTACAAGGGTCAAGAGCTGGCGCTCATGGACTTTTCCCGGACGACGCATTTCGACCCGGGCAAGCCAAAGGACGAACTCGTCCGATATCCTCAGCCGCCCAAACGCGTGATCCTTGAGGAATTCGAGATCATCGACTTCCAAAGCGCCTTGTTCACGCGCGCCGGTAGAAAGATCGAGGAATTCGAGGAGTCTGTGAAGACGTTGGAGGGGCGGTTCATTCAATTCACTCAAATATCCTTTGCGGTGTTCGCCATGGCACTAACTCTTTTGGCGATCTACTCGAAAGCCGGAGCGAACGCACTCGACGAGTATGCGACACTGTTGGGCCCTATAACGCTGGGCCTCGCCGTCGCGGCGTTTCTGATGGCTTATTTCGCGCATCTTCAATTTCGCCTGGCCCGGCTACATCTCGATCGCTATCCTACGGTCCTCGCACAGACGGCTCGCGAGGTTCGACGCTTCTTGAGGAACTATTGGTATGGCAGTCTAGCCTTCTGCCTCGGCTTCGCTCTGCTTGCGGCAGTCGCCGTGCAGTGGATAGTGCCGCCCTCCTTCAAGACCCTGGACGAGCGTGTCGCGAAGGTGACCGGAGTGGGAAAAGATGTATCAGATGCGATTTCGATCGCCAAATCGCTGGAGCAGCGGGTCACGGCTTTGGAGAAGGAGAACGACGTCTTGAAGAAGCAACTCGGGACCGTTCCTGCGGGCAGACCGTAGTCCGGTCGATTTGCTAGAGACACACCCGTGCAAAATCGATACGTCGGAGACGTTGGAGACTTCGCGAAATTCGCCTTGCTTCGCGCGATCGCTGAACACACCAGGCTCCGAATGGCCGTGATCTGGTATCTGTTCTCGGACGAGGATCACAATTCAGATGGTCGCCACGTGAGTTATCTCAAGGATCCAAGTCTCGCCAGGCTGGATCCCGACCTGCACGCCGCGCTTGGGAAGATCGTGAGTAACAACCGAAGGAACGTTCGGGCAATCGCCAGATCGCGAATTCTGCCCCCGGACACGACCTTCTTCGACAAGATCATTTCTGACCGGAAGAGCGAGATTAAACTTCCTCGTGCGGCAAGGGCCCGACAGCGTGCAAGTTGGCTCAGGAAGGCGTTGGACAGTGCGAAGGATCATCAGCTCGTCTTTCTCGATCCGGACAACGGACTAGAGACGGCATCGGTCCACCGGCACTCTCCAAAGAGCGGAAAATATGTTTTCTGGAACGAAGTTGCCGATTTCTGGGATGCCGGACATTCGCTGATCATCTATCACCACCTCAACCGGACGGCGACGGTCGCGCGTCAAGCCGACATACTGAAGGCGAAATTCCGCGAGCGATTTCCCGATGCTCCGCTCCTTCGACATTTCTTGGCGCGTCGCGGATCCTGTCGACATTTTTGGATTGTGGCTCAGAACGAGCACGCGAAGGTCCTGGCCGCTTCGATCGAACGGATTTCTCAGACGGCTTTGAGGGACTGCCTCGAGGTGGGTTGAGTTCGGCCATCCTTTTCGAGAACGGATCTCGGTTCCAGCGAATCGGGTCCGAATCCGACCATCGTCACCGCTGCTCCAATTCGCGATTCCACGCGCGCAACAAAATCGCGCGCAAGGCTGCTTCGCTTGCCTTTGGCGAGGGCAGGATCGACATAGTCGAGATGGTTCAGAACGATCAAGGTGGGCTGATTTGCGGCGATGGCCCTTCGTACGACGTCGACCTCGAAACGGCCGATACGACGGACTTTTTTCGTAGCGGTGGTAAGCTCTCTATAGTCCTCGGCAAGGCCCGCTTCGATCGCGAGTTCCTTCCAGCTCATCTCATCCTCGAGCTGGCCAGAATTACCTGCTACCCGGATCGGGTGAGCGCGCAAGACGAGCACGATCTCGTCGACATCTAACGGGCTCAGACCAGCCTCCGAGACGAACGCGGCGGCTGTTGTGTCCCGACTGGTTGCATGCGGGTAGAAGCCTCCATGGAGCACGGAAAGCCCGAATCCCTGCGATCCTTCGATGACGATGCGTTGCCCCTTGGCCAGAACGTCACGCATCAGCTGAGCGGTATCATCGAGATAAGGCCCCAACCTCGGTTCATCCCCCGCCAGACGAACCGTTGAGGCCCGGCCGATCCGGCGTACCAGCGCGGCACCCGTTCCCGATCCGGTCGACCCGATCCGATCGACGAGCCCGCTCAATCTTTCCGCCTCACGATCCTCCGCGGAGATCAGGCTCGCAAATGGGCTGACCTTGACGCGGTCCGGCCCCAACCCGAGCTCGGCGACTTCCCTCTCGAATATCTCGGCGTCGATGAGGGCCCCAGGCGGGAGTACCGCGATCGTATCCTTTGCGAAGACGGACGCTGGCAACTGACGGAAGGGACGCGGCTTGCCGCACTCGTCGACGATCGTATGCCCTGAGTTGGTTCCGCCCACGCGGATGACGCAGCGAGCCCCCTTCCCGCGGGCAATCGCGAGCGCGACCTTGCCTTTCCCTTCCGAACCGTACTGGCCACCAACGATTACTGAGACAGGCATTTGCCGCTCTTCGAGATCTCCGAGATGACCTGATCTAGCGACTGTTTCAACTCGGACAAGCTTCCCTCATTCGTCAAATGGATCTGAGCCAACTTCGCGAGCGGCCCGATACCGGCCTCGACCGGCTGATCGTCGGCCGACTCGAACGAAACGGATGCATCTTCTGCATATCTGTCGCGGCGGACCTCATCCGATGCGGAAATATGGAGATGGATGAAACGGGCTCCGAAGGTCTCCACGAAATACGCCCGGTCCTCGGGGAAACGAAGCCCATCAATCACGATCAGGTTATGGCCTCCCACGCGTTGAAGGACACGCTCGCATAGCCACCTCTGGCCCTTCTCGCTATGGATCCGCTCGCCGAACTGCTGACGTGTCGCGCGATCGGGAGTCTGTCCCGCTTCCCTGATCTCGTCGTCTATGACCAGGCTAAATCGCGTGTACGCGAAGCCCTGTTCTTCCAGCATCCTGGCGGCGGTAGTCTTTCCGGAGCAGATGCGTCCGCTGATCCCCACGACGAGAGGAGCATCGATCCTGTCGGTCAGCTTCGGCACGATCAAGGCGCCTTCGGTCGGGCCGCAGAGTGCTTCGTACTTGCCGGCGAGGAAGAAAGAGCCGACCAACGCGGCAGTAATTGCGTCGAGCTCATCATGCGTGACGTCTTCCGAAAAATATCGTCCTTCGATACCGAAATCGGAGAGGCCGCGCTTCAGATATTCGATCCCAGCTCCCTTGCGCGGGATCGCCATGATATCCTGGGCCGCGCCAGGATAGCTTTCGATGACCGCGACTCCTTCGCTTCGGATCCTGGCCGCCAGCAACATGCCGCGCCTTGTCAGTCCCTGCATGCTCGGCAGCAGCGCCGGATACACGTTGACGCCGCGCCGCTTCAACTCGCGTTCGCACTTGCGCATGATGCCGTACTGCTGTCGACCTGGATCATCGTCGGTGACCACGGTGCGTCCGAACGGAAGCGAGAGTGGGGAGTCGATGGAGACCAGATCCGGCTTGAGATCGATTATCCGACCGACCATCTCCTCATCGGTATGCACCGTAAGCGTCTCGGCGACCGCACCGTTTAGAACACACCATCCGGAGCCGCGCTTCTCCGAACCGGTCAAATCGATGCCGACGATCCGGGCCTGCTCGGCCGGAGTAGCAGAGAAGATCGACGCGAAGCTGCGGAACACGACACTGGGTTGGAGCGCACGGTCCGAGATGATCGGGGCCGGTTGACCGAAGATGCGCCGGGCGATCTCCTCGAACGCCTGAGGCTGAAGCCAGAAATCACGCTGCAGATTGAGGCGAGCCATCACGATGTCCAAGATGGCTGCCATACCAAGGACGTCGCTTCGATTGTACAGGACGAGCTTCTGCAACGCCGGCAGGCTTCCGCGCAGGTAATCGTGCCACAGAAGCACGGCTGCAGCGCCATCGACGTCATCGAGATCGTTTCGGAAGTCGATCTTGAGCTCCCTCTCGATCCTCTTCTGCCCACCAGCGAGTCCGATCCGGCGTGAAAGGTAACGCAGGTCGACATGGATCCCCGGCAGCACCAGATCGCCGAACGTCTTCTGAAGGAATCGAAGATCGAACAGAGTGCCGTTAAAAGTCACCAGAACGGTAGCCGAGGCGAGATCCTTGAGCAAGGGGGCCGGGTCCTCGCCCTTCACCAGGACCTTGTAGGTGCCGTCGATGGCCCAGCCGATGATCGTGATCTCGTCGTAGAACCAACTAAGGCCCGTGGTCTCGACGTCCAGAAATAGGACTCGAGCGTCCCGCGAGAGGATAGGCGACAGATTGAGGTCGGGCGCGGCACTTTTGCGGACGGGTTGGACCGCTCGCGTCCGCGAGGTCGGCGGATTGCCCCCCTCCGCATCGAATAGTGAAAACAAGATGTCGCTCCGCCCTCACGCGCGCCGCAGCGCGACTTCGTCGAAGTTATCCCCAAACGTTCTGCGCCGATAGTCGCTTTCCTGATCCCACTCCCGGAACTCCTAAGAGCTCCACAGAAGTTTGAGATTGCTTCGGAAATGCCTCCGATACGATCCTCTCATATGTCGTCGCGTTCGCGCTTCCTAACCGGGATTTGCGCGCGCCGCGAGCCCTGATCGGCGCAATTCGCAGGAAATATAGACTAAAGCGCGCCGGCGAGAACAACGCATTGATATTACTTGCATTTTTCAAATCCGCAACTTTTCAGAAACCCAGCCTGCTGAATAACGATCGCTCTTCAGGCAAGAACAAGCGATCCCTCCATCCGATCGTTTTTGCTCTCGGCTTTCTGGAGCCGTCGGGGGCGATAATCGACAGCTCTCCTTCGTCCCGCAGGAGCACGAGCTGCTTCTGGAGGATTTCCGAAGTTACAGGCGTATCATTGCAGTTCCCGGCGAATAGCTCCTCCACAAGGAGGCCGCGTCCCGCCCTACTGGCTGAATGAATCATGGGTGGCAGCTGTTCCAGGACTGCAGCTTCCGAACGCCTTCTAGCGTCATCGTCGAACATGAACGTGAGCATGCCCTGGCGCAAATCCTTCGACGGATCGAAACCGAGAGCATGGAAACCGGCCCCGCCATGATGTTGGAAATGGTTGTTCAGCCGCCAGTGCAGCTTTCCCATTTCATCCCTCGCCTGCCGGTGGTTGGACAGGTGCAATAGCCAATATGATCGGTGAGCCTCGACCGAGCGAATAAAGAAGGGCGTGTAGAAACGGGCTCCGGCCCGATCGCGAATGTGGCGATAGAGACCATTTTGAATTAGATAGCGCCAACCATCGGCATCGCGCATGCCTGTCAACTCGCGGACATCTTCCCGCTCGAGTTCGACGTTGAGGAGCGCCTGCGTCTCGCCTGTCTTTTCCGAAAGGAAATCGATCAGGGCATCGACCGCGAACGTCAGTAAGATTTCCGGCTTTTCGATCGAGCTCATGACCTCGCGCATTGTCCCCAAAGCGACATCGCTCCAACCGTATTGGTCCAGAAAAAACAACGAGCGCTGCGCCGTGCCCTTCTTGCGGATGTGAGCCACGATATCGGGAAGCGCCTCCTGAAAGAGGGCCTTGCGAACAAAGATATCCCGCCCAAGTCTCGATCCGTATCCGCGCTTTTGAAGCACGTCGTTGAGAAACTCGATATGGTGACGCTTCTCGTCGATGAAAAAGAAGTCGACCCTCAGATCGAACCCTTTCGAGCGGGCGGCGCAGAGCGCCTCGTCCACGGCCTCGACGGCTTTCAAAAGCCGGAGGGGAGATCCGTCTACTTCTTTCGATCCCGACCGGTAGAGCCCACCGCCGCAAAAGCCGTCGACGATGGTCAGGTTGAGCATCGTCTGAGCCGGGCTTCGCGTGACGCGATCGATGTAGATCTTTACGTAGTGTTCGAAGATTTCGTGCTTGGCGAGGCTATGCTCTCCCAGAACGGGGGGACGCCGACCAAGCTTCCAGGCGTACTGTCCACTCATATCGTCGACGTTCTTCTCGGGGATTTTCGGAAGACCAACCTAGTCGATTCGCGTCTAGCGTGCCGAGCCCCGACTCAGGACATACCGACTTTCCACAGACGCCCTGCGGCACAACCACAGTTCATCCGCCGCCTGCCTGAAACCGATCCGTTCGAACCCCTACCGCCGGGCGGCAATTGCATAGGAAGTCAGGACAAGGGCGCCGCAAGGGGCATCTGATCCCAAACTTGGTCGCGGTAGATACGCCCGTTGGCTTTCTTAGAACGGCGCTTGTTGTCCTTCCCCCAAGTCCCCCACTGCTTGAAAAAGAACGCTGTATTATGCACAGCGCAACGGTCGAAGATTTCGTCGATCCACTCCTCTCGGATCGGGCGTGCCGACTTACCGCTTTCTCCCCCGACGATAGCCCAATCGATACCCCTGAGGTTCACCGGACCGACGAAGCCGATCAGAGGTTCAAACGATATGAACCGGATCGCTGCAGGAGCGGATCGCAGGTGGTCTATGCGGTGAACCACGTCAGCGTTTTCAACGCTGGTCCCCAGCCAAACGTTCGGCAACACCTTCCGGATTTTCGATCCGACGAACTTTCCCATGCGCTCGGGGCGCTTGCTGAGGATCTGATAGTGGTGGTGCGGCGTGCGAGCCATTACGTCCCAGACCTTCAGGATGAAAGCCTCTGAAACGCGATCATGGAAGAGATCCGACATCGAATTGACGAATATCTTCCGCGGCTTCCGCCAGCGCAGGGGAATCTCGAGTGCCGTCGCATCTTCACGGACGACACCGTTCCAAACGGTTCTTTTGCCGCTTCGACGAGTCAGCCCCTTGTATTTAGGGACGCTCATCGCCTGCAGGCGCCTCGCCATCTCCATGGCATAGCAGTTGGTGCAGCCGGCGCTGACTATTGAACACCCTGCCACGGGATTCCAGGTGGCATCGGTCCATTCGATCTGTGTCTCGGCCATGACCGCCTCCGCATATCACCGCAAGCGTCGCGGCGTGCCGAACCCAGTGATAGCAACGCGATGGTTAACGCCCGGTTGGGGGCATTTCAGAAAAGGGCGCGGAAATAACCCGCCATAGAACATATCAAGAACATCTGCGCGCGGTCAAGCCGTTGGTGGTGGACCGTCACTGCGATCTGTTCAACGTCACTCAGAAGTACCCCAGAGGCGAAGGCGCCCGGCCTGTCGTTCCGATTACGAGTGCTACGGGCGAGCGATTAAGGGCCCACCATATCGCGGCGACTGCGATCAGCATCTGTGCTTCACCCACTCAGGGTAGCGAGTCGCGCCGCCCACTGCTAGAGAATCCTCTAACCCAGAGCCAGTTCGATCGCTTGTCTGCAAAGCCTGGACCGAGCATCGGCTTGCCGTCGCAGGACGCAATGGACGAAATCCAAGGGAGCAGTGCGATCGAAGCGAAAGCCGAAGGACCTTGGTCGACGCTCGCGCTTGAGACGATCGGCTGGAAGGCTTTTCAGGATCTCTGTTCGCAAGTCTGCGAGGGGGTGCTGGGAGGGCCCGTTCAAGTTTACAGAGAGGGGATACCCGCAAACGATCCGTGTTTTCAGACGTCGACAAATAGAGACCACCTAAACTCGCGTAACGAAGTGCAGCATTCAGGATAGTCTGAAGAACTGCTTCGCGTTCTCGCCAAGGATTCTGATCGCCAAGCGCTTTGCGTCGCGCGACCGAAAGTAACCGTTCGCGACTTTTTCGTTCAGAACTTCGCCGATTAACCGGCGCGCGCCCTGTATCGCAGCAAACGTCTCCTCAACGTGAAGACAATCTCCTCCGATCATCATTCGCGAGTCATCTGGCAATACTTCAATGGCCTCGTGCAGGGCGAGCTTGAAATGTGACGGGCTCAACAGAAAAGACCAGCACAGATCAAGCCAGACATTTCGATACACAAAGGCCATTCCCAACAAGTCCCGGCTCCAGGGATAGGCCAAATGCATCAGCAGAAAGCGGGTCCGAGGATGACGCTCAATCAACCCGGTCATACGTAGCGGGTGGGAGCCGCTTATGATTGCCGTTCCAAGGTGAGTTTGGACTGGCAGGTCGGCCTCGCCTGCGAGTTGACAAAACAAGTCGACGACAAAGTCGCAGAAAGCCTTGCGCGCTGCCGGCGATGGCGAACTTTGTCCCCAGGCCTGCCGAGCCAGTTCTTCGTTCGGTTCGTCAAAGCTTAGATCCCGGTCATAGGCGAGTGCGTTCTTGAGCGCAATGTGATTGCGCCGGGAGCAGCCGGCTACGAGCTCGCGGATTGCGTCGCAATAATCATCGAAGGTTTTCACCTCCATGCCGAGGCGCCGCAGCAACGTATGGCCGCAATTTCCATTATGATCGCGGGATTCGGGGTGCCAGCCGAGGGCGAATGCGTTAATCCGCAGGACCGCATCGTAACTTTGCCCAAGGACCGGCCGCGGATCCATCAACGGATCGAGAAAAGGGTCCGTTACGATCCTTCCGATGGCGGCGCGCCCAATCACTTCACTTGGCCATGTCGCCTCCTTGTGGCGCAAGCGCACTGAAGCGTCTACCGCCTCCCAGTTGTCGCGCGTGATTCCAGTGTCGGCGACGCCGTAAAGCTCGGCGACTCCGCGGACAAGGTTACGGACGAATGCGTTCGATCCGCTCCTCTCGAGGAACGGAGCAAGGGCCTCCCAGGTGGTCGGCTCGGTAGGGCTAGATATCATTTCGATCGTTGCCTTGGGCTCGGATGGCAGCACGTGGCTCGTCCAAGCCGCATAGCTCTGTTGGAACAGTTTCAACAGATTTACGTCCGAGCTGTGTGCGACCTCGGGCATGTGATGTTCATGGACATCGACGACTTGGCACGCATTCACAAAATCGCTCATACTTTCGGACATAGCCCCTCTCTGTTCAGCCATCGCAAGGAACTCGAATGCGCCACCTACGGCCAGGAGGTGGCCGCCCGCGAACGCCTCTACGGCGCTAGATACGTCAACAGCCGCGGGTCGTTGCGCAGCTGCTGCGACGGGCCCGAAAGCGCGACACGGCCGCGATCGAGCACATAGGCGTGCTCCGCTACACGCATTGCGAGGTCGAGATGTTGCTCGACGATGATGATGGCAATCTCTCTGGCTAGCTCGACCAAGCGCTCGGTGATCTCCTCGATGACGCCGATCCAGACGCCCTCGGTCGGCTCATCCAGCAGGAGGAGTTTGGGGTTTCCGAGGATAGCGCGCCCGATTGCGAGCATCTTGCGCTCGCCACCGGAGAGCGTTCCGGCCGGCTGATCCAGGCGCTGGCCGAGTTTTGGAAACATCCTCATCACCCGGTCCACTGCCGATCCATCTGGGTGCAAAAGCGATCCGACGGCGAGATTGTCACGCACGGAGAGGCGCGCGAACACTGAATGCTCTTGCGGCACATATCCAATGCCGGCCCGCACCCGCACTTCGGTCCGGCGGCGATCGATGTCTTGGCCGTTGAACTGCAGGCCGCCCTTCCATGCCGGCAGTTCGCCCACAATCGCTTTCATGAGCGTGCTCTTTCCGGCGCCGTTGCGGCCGAGGACGGCCACACCGCCATGCGGCGGGATGGCCATGTTGACACCGAACAAGACCTGGCTGCGTCCATAGCCGGCATCGAGATGCTTGATATTGAGGAATTCAGGCACGGCGCAGATAAATCTCCTGGACGCTTTTGTTGGCCTGGATCTCGGCAACCGTTCCTGACGCCAGCACCTTGCCCTGATCGAGCACGGTCAGGCGGTCGCAAATGTCGCGGATGAAATCCAGGTCGTGCTCCACGATGACGAGCGAGCAATGCTGTTTGATCGGCTGCAGCAATTCGCCGGTGACGCGGCGCTCTTCCAGGCTCATGCCGCCGGTGGGCTCGTCCAACAGCAGCAGGCGCGGTCGGCATGCGAGAGCCATCGCGATCTCCAACCATTGCTGCTGCCCGTGAGATAGGGTCGCCGCAGCATCAAAGGCGCGATCGGCGAGCCGGAACTGGAGCAGCATCGTCATGACCTCCTCGTGCAGTCGTCCTCGAGTGCGCGAGAACGCCAGGTCCAGCAGTGAGGACCGGGCCTGCAGCGCGAGCAGGATGTTGTCGTAAAGCGTGAGGGTCGGTAGCACGGCGGTGATCTGGAATTTCAGGCTCATGCCGGCTCGCGCACGCTCTGGCGGCGTAAACGAGGTGACGTCAGTATTGATGAACATCACCTTGCCTCGCGTCGGCACGAGCGCACCTGCAAGACACTTCATCAGCGTGCTCTTGCCCGAGCCGTTCGGCCCGATCAGGCCATGAAACTCTCTCTCGCCGACCGTGAGCGCCGCTCCGTCCAGCGCGGTGAGCTTGCCAAAGACCTTGGAGATGCCGGCGGCTTCAAGGAGCGGCATTGCGCTTCTCCGTCAAGCTCGGGCCGAAACTACCGACACGTTCCCGCTCGCCCAGCACGAGGCTGATCAAGCCGAGGGGCCGGAACAGAATGACGAGCAACAGCAGAACGCCGAGAAGGATCGGCCAGATATCGCGATAGTTGTCGGAGAGCCAGAAGCTGAGTCCCTCGACAATCGCGGTGCCGATGACCGCACCGATCAATGTCCCGGAGCCGCCGAACAAGACGTAGAGCACGACCTGGGTCGACATGACCACGCCCAGCATGTTCGTCCAGACGAACCCCTCGTGAAACGCATAAAGGCTACCGGCAGTACCTGCAATCGCGCCGCTGATTGCGAATATGATCGCCTTCAAATGTTGCACTTTGTACCCGAAGAAGGCGATCCGCTGTTCGTTCTCTCGCAATCCCGCCAGCGCCAGGCCGAACTGGGATCGCAACAGAAACCGCGACAGAAGATAGATCAGAACTAGAATGGCGAGCACCAGGTAGTAAAAACCTGGTCCCTCGCTCAATTCGTGCGAGCCGATTGTCATCGGTTGGATCGAAGGGATACCGTTCTGACCGCCAAGATAATGTGAACCTCTCGCCAGCCGGTCAGCTGCGTAAGCTCCGGTCATAGTACCAAGCGAAACGAAGACCACACTGGAGGGGTGACGGCCGAGCAGCAGGAAGCCTGCCAGCAACAATGCCGCCACAAAGCCTATCAGGGTTCCGGCCGGAAGAACGGCAAAAATCGATCCGACACCGAAATCGCGTGAAAGCAGCGCCACACCGTAGCCAGCCATGCCGAAGAACAACGACTGCCCCAAGCTCAAGATGCCCGCATAGCCCCACACCAGGTCGAACGACAACGCGAAGAGGCACAGAATGAGCACTCGTGTCGCATAGACGGTGATGTAATCCCGCAGCACGAGAGGTGCGATCGAAGCGGCAATCAGCAACGCTAGCTCGAGAATCGGAAGCACCTTCTTTCGCCCTGCGAAGGCAGATGCCAGGACGGGCGAATGAGCAGCTTCAATGACCCGTGGCGGGGGCTGTATGCCAGTGCCGGTCGATGACATCAGCACTCCTTCGGATCGACCAGGCCGGCGCTACGCGAGACAATCTCGTACTGGCCGCCTTTCGCCACTCCAATGTACATGTTCATCCTGCAGTGGCGCTTGCCGGGCGCCATCTCGGCAGGCCCGCCCGGCCCTTCCGCAATCTTCGCGTGGTCGAGGGCGGCGGCTACGGCGTCGCGGTCAATTGTACCGGCCTCCTTTACTGCAGCCTCCCACAGTCTCAGTCCACGATAGGTGCCGGTCGCGGCGCTGCCTGCCGAGAACCGGAACTTGGCAGGGAATTGTTTGTCGTAAGCCGATTGAATCCTGGCGCTCACTGGATCCTCCACCGCGAGCACCTTGTAGTAGTCGAGGCTGCTCGCAAGCCCTTCAATCTCGTGAGCCTCGTTCATTTCCAGGAAGTTTTCGTCGTAATAGACGCAGCCTAGCCGCCCGCCGTTTTTGGAGAAGCCGGCTTGGTAGAGCTGCTTGAAGAACGGGCTAACGCCGGGCGGGACAATGGCGTTGAAAACCACGTCTACTTTGTTGGATATGATGCGGTTTACCGTAGAGGAAAAGTCGATCTGATCGAGCGGGTAGTATTCTTCAAATATGACCTCACCACCGCTGCTCTCGATCACCTTGCGCGCATAGGCGTTGATTGTTTGCGGCCAAACATAATTGGAGCCAGGCAGCGCGAAGCGTTTGCCACCATTTTTGATCAACCAGGGAATGAACTGATCGCAATTCTGAGCCGGTACCGGCCCGGTGCAGAACAGATAAGGAGTGCACTCTTTACCTTCGTAACCTTCCGGATAGATATAGAGCGTCTTGCCGCGAGAGATAATGACGTCCTTGATCGCATTGCGCATCGAGCTCGAGATACCGCCGAGCACCAAGTCGACCTTGTCTCGCTGAATCAGCTTGCGCACATTTCCCACGGCGACGGATTCGTCTGAGGCAGTATCCTCAATCAGGAGTTCGATGGGGCGTCCCAACAGGCCGCCGGAATCGTTGATTTCCTTGACCAGCATGCGAGCGACATTGGCGTCGGTGTTGCCGGCGAAGCCGAGCGACCCCGTAAGATCGGTAGCAATGCCGAGCCTGATCGGGCCTTCTGCAGCATTTGCCCAGTCCGGGCGGATCAGCCAGCTGCCCGGGCCCGTCGCGATTGCTGCCGAAGCGAGGGCAAAATTACCAAGAAAGCGGCGGCGGCTTGGTTGACGGCTGGCGTTGATCATCGGTTGACCCCTCTTCCCGAAACTAGGCCTTCCGGCCGGAACTTGATAAAAATGATGGCGAGCACGAACACCAGAACGTCGGCGATGACCGGTGACATCAGCCAAGGCAGCGAGGCACTGAACGTGCCGATGACGCTGGCGCCAGCGACCGGGCCCGCAAAGGACCCGACGCCGCCGACCATCACGGCAACAAAACCCTGGATAAGAAAGCGGATGCCGAGATCGGCGAACAGTGAAAAGACTGGCACGATCAGCGCGCCCGCGAGGCCCGCGAGCGCCGCACCAAACGCAAAGGTGAGGCTGTAGATCATGCCCGTGGAGATGCCCGAGGCACGCGCCAGCGACGGGTTCTCCAGCGAGGCGCGGACTCGCAGCCCGAACGAGGTGTAGGCAAGCAGTACATGGCTCGCGGCCATCACCAGCAAAGTGACGATGACGATGACGCCGCGCCAGGTGGCGAAGTGCAGACTTCCGATCGTGATGGAGCCACCGATTGGCTCCGGCACCGAGAGATAGAGTCCGCCGATCAGGCCGCGCACGACTTCGCGAATGATCAGCCCGAGCGCATAGGTGCCAAGCATCGCGACGATTGGAGCGGCATAGAACCGTCGCACCACGAGCTTTTCCAGGATGAAACCAAGCGCGCCGACGACGACGGGCGCGGCAAGCATCCCGAGCGGGACCGGAAAACCGACGCTGTGCACGAGATAAGTGACGTAGGCGCCAAGCAGGACAAACTCGCCCTGGGCGAAGTTGAAGATACCCATCATGCTGGCAATGATCCCGAGGCCGAGCACGACCAGCACAACGATCGCGCCGAAGCTCAAGATTTCGAAGATGGCGATAGGTAGCGTGTCCATGCTGCTGCGTCACATTCCCGGCGATTGCGAGCACATCCTCTTCACGCCGACCGCTTGACGGCGTGGGCTACTCGTTGGAATGCGAAGGGCTTCTGCCACGAGAGCGCTCCTAGAAGGTCATCCCGGCAATGGGAGTTGCAGGCGAACGTGAGCTTCTTGGGCGGCTCGCCTGTCGACACTTCATTCACGACACCCAGCGCGAGATTTCCTAGAGAAACGTAGGGGAGATCTGAGTAATGTTGAGTAATGTTCGCTGGGCAACCGACATTGCGCCCGCGGCCGAACACCTGCCTTGCCAATCAGCGGAAATGTAGATTCAATTCCCTTGCACACGTGTTTTACAAGGTTTGAAGCAACTCGTCGGACGCCGGAGGCGTGTCATTATACTCTTCTAGCCGCCTGATGACGGCGCATGACAACCCGCTTCGGTCGGCGAACTCCTTCACCGACCAGTTCAGCATCACCGGAGGCTCGCAACTGCCTCCCGGTGAGCTTTGATGCGGGCCGACGGTTGCGACGATCTTGGCGTTGCGTGAGCGGCGCATCGTGCCCCTCCAAATCATGAGATCATAGTTGCATGAAACCCGGCAGGGCTGTTCATAAGATGTTCAAAGCGGTGCTGGTTGGACCATCCACACCCTTGACTTTACCCCCGGTCCGTCGTCGCAGGGGAACAGGAGAGAACATTCGGCTTACGCTCCCGATGCCGCCGCGAGCTGCTCCTGTCGCGCCGACCGCACGATGCTGTCGACTGCGCGGTAGGCGAACACAATCGCCGGGCCGATCGTAATGCCTGCCCCTGGGTAGATTCCACGCATCGGCGAGGTCATGTCATTGCCGCAGGCATAAAGACCTGCGATCGGCGCGCCATTTCCATTCAGGACCTGTCCCTCTGCATCGGTTGAGAGGCCGGTGGCCGTTCCAAGGGTTGCCGGGACAATTGGGAGTGCGATGAATGGGCCGGTTTTGATAGCCCCAAGGTTCGGGTTTTTCTTTCCGACCGCCGGATCTCCCAGCGTACGGTTGAAAGCCGATTCACCGCGGTTGAAGAGCGGATCGCGTCCTTCAGCTGCGTGGGCATTGTGTTCTTCAACGGTTTTTTCGAGCTCGTTGGGGTCGAGGCCCAATTCCGCCGCAAGCTCCGCAATAGTCCGGCCAATCTCGACGTAGCCCAACCGAGCATACTTCTTGATGCTCAATGTCCATGGCCAGGGGAGCAGGTATCCCATGCCCCTGAGGCGGACGAATTCCTTGTCGCAGATGAAATAGAACCGCTTGTCCGCCGGATAACCGTTGTTGAACATGGCAAGGCAGATATCATGATACGAATTGGATTCATTGGCGAAGCGCTTGGCATTTGGCCCCACCGCGATGACGCCTGGACGGCCACGATCAAGCCAGCCGTACGGGACCACTTGCAAGGAGCGGCCGTTCCTGAGGATCGAGACGGGCGTCCAGAAGCCGCTCGATGCCACGTCATTATCGATCGCAGCTCCGAGCTTGCCTGCGAGCGCAATGCCATCGCCAGTGACATCGCTGTGGGCGAGCGTATCATTGTGCTGGTGGGCTCCGCTGAGCTGGGCTCGCAATTTTCCGTTGCGCGCAAAGCCGCCGGTTGCCAGGATCACTCCGTGCGAGGCGCGGACCGGGAGATCGGCGCCATCCCGCTTGACGATTGCGCCAGTAACTCTCCCGCCTTCCCTCGTGAGTTCGATCGCCGGGCAACGTGGCCAGATTTCAACGCCATATCTACGAAGGCTTACCAATAACCGCGCGATCAGCGCATTGCCGCCACTGAGTTCAGTGCCCCTCCTGTAGCGCAGCCGGTCGCCTGCGTAGCGGCTCACCCGGCCGAGGACGTGTTTGAACGAGGCAACCGACTGGAAGGGGTTGAGGAAGCTTCTGACCTCGCCGGACGAAATCATCATACCGCCGAGCACGACGCGAATCGGATCACCTATCAGGTCGAAATCCTTGCCAAGAAGCCGTCCGTCGTAAGGTACTGGGCTCAGCGCCCGGCCCTTGTCGACCCCGCCGATTTGGCTCGAATGATAATCCGGAGCGGAGGCCAGTGTGAACTTGACTTCACTCCCATTCTCCAAGCTGGCGAGCGCCGTTGGGCCGTCTTCAAGATAGGCGTTCACGAACTCCGGGCGATAGTAGTTGCCAAGTTCGTGTTGCAGATAGGTCTTCGCTTTCGTAATCGAATCATCGATTTTCGCGGCTCGGGCCTGCATTGAGCATGGAACCCAGATCATGCCGTTCGAGAGCGCGGTCGTGCCGCCAAGCCGGTTAGACTTCTCGCAAACCGTGACGCGAAGTCCGGCCTTTGCCGCATAGAGCGCTGCGGACAGTCCGGCGGCGCCGCTGCCGATCACGAGCACGTCCGTCTGCGAATCGTGCGTTGGCTTGCTCGCTTTGGAGAAGGAAGCTGCATTGTTCAATTCGGTGATCGGGCTATTCATTCGTGCCTCGGTGCGGAGTCTGCAGTGAATGCTGACGCTCTCGCGGGAGCGGAACGGCTTTGAATTCTTCGGCTGCAGCCTTCACCGCCCGCTCGATCGGGATCCGTTCGATGGAGGAGGCGCCAACGAAGCCGACACATCCGGTCGATCGGTAGACTTCCGAGGTATCCTGGGGCTCAGCGATTGCGCCGCCGTGGCAGAGAAGGGTGACGTCCGGGCGGACGGCCTGAGCTGCAGCATTGATGTCGTTGATGCGCCTGATGGCCTCTTCAATCGACTGTCCCTCCTCATGCCCCACAAGCCCGCCGCGGGTTGCGCCGACATGTGGGACGATGCAGTCGGCTCCCGCCGTTACCATCGCTTTGGCGTCGTGCGGGCTTGCGACATAGGCGAGCGAGAAGATGTTCTTCTTGCGGGCCGCCGCGATCATCTCAACTTCACGCTCAAAGCCGAGCCCGACGCGGTCTCGACGCTCACGCCATTTCTCACCCATTGTTGAAATGGTCGGGTAGTTGATCACGCCGGAGAAGCCGGCAGCCCAGAACTTGTCCAGAAGGTCATCCAGGTCGAGCCGGAGGGGATCCCAGGCCTCGACACCGCCTATAACAGGAACGGAGGAGACGACATTGCGGATCTCCGCCGCTAGCTCAAGCGTCCGCGCATTGGAATCGCCGATCCGGCTCGTCGGCAGCCCCATCAGCCGCGATAACCCAGTACTGTAGACCACGAGCATATCAGCCCCGCCGAGAGCTGCGCATTTTGCGACGAGCCCGCAACTGCTCGCCGCGGCAAGCACTGCCTTTCCCGCCGCAACTTGAACCGTGATCTTTGCGAGTATTTCGGCCCGATCAAACATCCGCACGCGAGGACCCTCCTGGTGTCAATCGTTCGACGATCCACGATGCGGCCGCGTCTGCAAATTCCGGATCGTTGATGTGACAATCCAGCTCGCGGGCGATAATCGAGGGCGGTAGGTTTTGCCTGACAGCGTCGAACCAGGCTCTATCGGCTTCAGGGTTTCGAAAGATTCCACCGTCTCGGTCATAGTCAGACACCCCCTTGGCCGGCCACAACACGAGGGCAGGCGCCTTTGCTTGCGAAAGGCGCTCCGCTGTGAGCCTGCCTATGCGCTCGTTCTCCGAGACGGTCGTGCGCATGAGCGTCGTGAAGGGAGTATGCGAATAGAATTGGCGCCCCTTGAACTCGGCAGGCACGCTCGAGGGAGGGCCAAAATTCACCATGTCGACAGCTCCCGGCGCGATAAGCTGAGGTATCAACCGGTGAGAAGCTGCTTTGAGCCGATCGGGACCTGCACTGGCGGTGCCGCCGACGAGCTCGTCAGCGAGCTCGGTTGTGGTCAAATCGATCACCGCATCGAACTCACCGGCGGACACGAGCTGCTCCATCTTGCGGCCCCCGGCGCCATTGGCCGGAAAGACAATCGCGTCGACGCCTGCCTCTGCCAGCCGCGCTACACAGCGATTTGCCGCCGGGGTCGTCACGCCAAAGGCCGTGATCGCTACAGTCTTTGTCTTCCGCCGCTCTCGAGCAGGCACATAGCGCATCGCCGCAATGGCCCGCCCTGCGTTGTCGAGAACGCGCTCGGTGAACGCGTTGATTCCGAAGAGATCGACCAGGGTCGGATAGAGGATGATGTCATTGTGGAGGGCGAGTTCGGCCAGGAGGGCTGGCCTCGCGCTGCTCACCAGCAGCTTTGGGAATCCATATGGCAAATCCGATACAACTTCACCGAAGACTGCGCTGCCTTTGCCGCCCGCCACTCCGACGACTGCGTCGATCGCACCTGATCGCAGGAGCTCCTTGACTTCTTCACGCGCGCTTGCAGCTATTTCCCGTAAGAGCTCGGCGGGTGCAGCCACCCGTGCATCGCTGCTATCCGCCTCGCTTCTGCACCTTCTGTTTGATGTGCCTACATCGATCGTAAGAGTCTTGCGGCCCCACTGTTCGATGACGCGCGCGAGATAAGTGCTTTCGCGGCCCTTTGTGTCCAAGGTTGCGATAATCGCGACCTTGCCCGCAAGATCGGAGGCGTGACCATCCCGGACCGACCTCTGGTCGCCCGCGCAATGGTGAGACACGATCTTCCTCCTGGACGTTTCTGGACATTTGGAGGTCTAGATCGAAGTAAAATGGCTCATAAGGCCGGATACGAGCGCGACTGGGTAAAATTGGGTAGGTGCCAACCGGCGCGTTGCGGACGCGCGATCTCAAGCGGGTGACGGTGGACACTACCGTGCAGCCCAAGGCCATCACCTTCCCGACCGATGCCAAGCTGGTCCATGCGGCGATCAGGGGGTTCAACCGGCTGGCCCGCGCGCATGGCCTTGAGCTGCGGCAATCCTATCGGCGCATCGCCAAGCAGGCGGCGATGATGGCGGGTCGTTATGCCCATGCCAAACAGTTCAAGCGCCATCGTCGGCAATTGCGCCTGCTGCGGTCGCGGCTCGGCCGCCTGATCCGAGACATCCGCCGCAAGATCGCCGGCCAGCCAGAACTCGAAGCTGCGTTCGAGCAACCGCTTTCGCGCGCAGGCCAGATCCGCTCCCAGGAGCAGCGGCAGCGCGGATACAAGCTTTACTCCTTCCACGCACCCGAGGTCGAATGCATCGGTAAGGGCAAGGCCTCAGCGCCTTATGAGTTCGGCGTCAAGGCTTCGATCGTCATCAGCAATGCCCGCGCCCCGGGCGGCCAGTTCGTGCTGCACGCCAAGGCGCTGCCGGGTAACCCCTATGACGGGCACACGCTCGGCGAGGTCATCAACAGCACCGAGACGCTCACTGGCTGCGGAATCGAGCGCGCCTATGTCGACAAGGGCTATCGCGGTCACGAAACGGAAAACCCGCGCCGCGTCTTCATCTCCTGCCAGAAGCGTGGCGTCTTCGGGGTGATCAAACGCGAACTCAGGCGCCGCTCCGCCATCGAGCCCGTGATCTGTCATATGAAGACCGACGGACACCTCGGCCGCTGCCATCTCAAGGGCCGCGACGGCGATGCGGCCAATGTCGTCCTGACCGCCGTCGGCCACAATCTTCGCCTCGTCCTCGCCTGGCTGAAGCTTCTGCTGCACCTAATCTTGAACGCTTTGATGCAGCTGCTCCCTCTTACACCTGCGCTCAAACCAGATTCTTAACGGACGACTATGAGGCGTTTCGAACAGCCAGAAGCAAGCTACCGATCCTGGCGCAGTTAGTCCGACGCGTCGAAAAAGCTGGCCGCTATTCAGATATTATCGGGCATCTGCGGCGTTCCTCCGGCCACGCTCAGGACTAGCGACCTAGATGTCTTGTCCACCGTCGGTTGGCGCCTTGTGGCGGCCGCCTGTGAGCGCGCGATCATCGCGCTTCGGCAGATTTCCCGTTCGTTTTAACGCGGACGGGTCGTTGGCAGCTCTTCGGCGTCGTCGGTTGCGATCGTCGGATCCGCCAAATCGTAACCGAAGCCTTCGTAAACGAACGCGCTACGGATCAATTCGCAGTCACGCTCGCTGACGCCAACCTGTCGGCAGACCCTATACCAGGACTCCCCAATGGTCGCTTTCATGCCGTCTACGATTGCCGTTGCCTCTTCTTTTGATAAGAGGAAACGTTCGCTCTGCGAGAGCAAATTGAGCCGGTTGGCGTAACGCCCCCAGTTGCCAAACGCCATCGCCAGGTCCCGGCGCTCCAAGGCAATCATCGGGTTCGGGGTGAGGTCGTATGCCGGTGATAGAGACCACGCTTGGTCCTTTGCCAAGATGGCGTGGTTACGTGGATGATCGTCGGTATTGGAGATGAGAGCGTTAAAGCACACCCGCCGAAACAGCTCTGGCAGATCTTTCGACTGAGTTCCGGATGCGGCTCGCCGAATTTCGTCAGCCAGCAGGAGATATGACCATCTTCGACGCTTATCGACAGTATCAGGCGTGTCATCGGCATCGAGCAGCGTCAAGGCGCTCACCATCCTGCTGCGGTGGTAACCCTTCTCCGCCTTATTCCGATCGAACCGTTTAATCAGGACGACATCTTTATCGCCGATCGTGGTCATCTGGCTCTCTGCGCACGAGATCCCGCACCCGCGAGCAAGGGTCAGCATGGCGTGCTCGACCCGAGGGTTATTCCATCGATCGTCGCGGTGGGGGAATTTCGCGAGCCAAAGCGCATCCTCGTCCTCGACAGTAGCCTTCGGCCGCGCGCCCCCCATCGAAGTGCCCGCGCGCATCAACGCCTCTGCCTGTTCAGCGTCAGCACCTGCTGGTGCTGCTGCTGCTGGATCCTTCTCGGCGGCAACGATCTGGTCGGCTACTTCGATTAAACGCGCCAAGTCCAGCGTCTTGTTGAACGTACGAACAGGTGCCGGCGGTTGCACGTTGAGACCAAAACCCAAAGCGCCGGCGCGATCGTCGGGTGAATTGAGCAGATATTGAATTTCGCTCGGCGACGGATTGCCCAGACGAGTTTCGATCAGCTTGCGTCCCCAGGCGTCCGGAGAGCTGTCGCGCAACGCGCCAAAATTGCCCCGCAGCTTCGTTGTCCGGAATGGCGGAACTTGAATCTTGAGCTCGACCGGATCGAACTCGACGCGATCCTTTCGCTCGAGGTAGCTGCGGCCATAGACGAATTGTCCAACGGCGGCACCTTGGCGTGTCGTGTCGAGCTGATACCGCCCGGCCGTAACCGGTTCTGTCTGGCCTGGCAGCGTGATATAGACGAAACATTCCTCAGAAGGCATTGCTTGGTCCCCCCCCCTGTCGCGCACGCTCGCGCTCATCGAGGCCGCTTAGAGCGAGCCCCTCCTCATCGTTCTTCGGGTTGGCAACGTCGGCAAGAGACGGGAGAAGATTCATTGCCCACAGCATGCCGAGATACACGCCGGCACTGGTGCTCAATTTCCCGTTCTCAGCATCGGCGATGACGTGCCGATCTACGCCCAGCTTAGTTGCCAGCTCTGTATGGCTCAGGTTGCGGCGCAGGCGCGCGGTCCGGAGATTGTTGCCCAAGCGCTTGATCGCTTCCTGAACGGCAGAGGGTGGTGCGCTGATAAACTGACTGCGAGGAGGCATGGCGTCTTAAGGCTCCCTTAAAAGGCTTATTGGCGCCTTATGGCACCGAGAAATATAACACTCCTCTCGGCTATGTCAACTACTTGGCGCCTTAAGCTACCGCAAAGTCGCATATTGGCGCCTTAACACGCCAAGACTTCCCTAAAAAGGCTGAGAATTACCCGTGTGCACCTTGCGCCTCAACATGGGCCCGCTCATCCGATCCCGACATGCATCAGATGGGAAACCAATTGACGGCGGCCTCGCGAGTACATAACAGGAACATCGAAGACTGCCCTTTCAACCTCGCTCAATGCGGCAAAGCCAGTTCTTTGCCAAAGAGCGGGCGATTTCTGCCCGGCTCAAAAGTGCAGATTGCGTGGAAAAGGGCGGCGACCGGCAAACAGCATGTAGACATCGCCGCCGCAGACGGCCCAATCGCACTTGGATGATTTTCAATCGGGACCGGTCGGAATGGGGAAGTTCATGAACTTTAAAGCAATCGCAGCCGGCGCTTCAACTGAACCGACCTTGCAATGCCCCAACTGCAATCACGAGATCCACCTGACGGAATCATTGGCTGCTCCGCTGCTCGCGGAAACGCGTCAGCGCTTTCAGGAACAGCTGGCGAGCAAGGACGCCGAGTTGGCTCGAAAAGTCGAGGCGCTGCGGCTGGAACGCGAGCAACTTACGAGGGAACGCGAGCAACTTGAAGACCGGGTCGCACAACGATTGGCGATAGAGAGGGCGCAACTTGCCTCTAGCGAGGGAAGGAAGGCGCGCGAGGCGGCTGCCGCTGAGCTACAAGCGAAGGAAGCGGAGGCTGCAGAGCTAAGGGCCAGCTTGGCCAACAACAACCTCAAGCTGGCCGAGGCCCAGAAGCAACAAGCCGAGTTGATGCGACAACAACGAGCGCTCGAAGAGGAAAAGCGGGAGCTCGACTTAACCATAGAAAAACGCGTGCACGCATCCATCGGGGAAATCCAGACTAAGGCAAGGCAGGATGCCGACGAAGCCGCGCGCTTGCGCGTTGCGGAAAAGGACCAAACAATCGAATCCATGGCCCGCACGATCGAAGAGTTGAAGCGCAAGGCCGAGCAAGGTTCGCAACAGTCGCAAGGTGAGGTTCTCGAACTTGAGCTGGAGGAGTTGCTCCGGGGAAGGTTTCCCACAGATCTGATTGAGCCTGTCGGCAAGGGTGAGCTCGGTGCCGACGTGATGCAGCAGGTGAACGGCTCGATCAGTCAACCCGCCGGCATCATCCTATGGGAGTCGAAGCGGACTAAGGCATGGAGCGACGGCTGGCTTGCAAAACTTCGCGATGATCAACGCCGCTGTGGCGCGGACGTGGCGCTTATCGTCTCACTGGCTCTACCAAAGCATGTAGAGCATTTCGATCTCATCGACGGCATCTGGGTTGCTCATCCGCGATGTGCGCTCCCGGTTGCAGTGGCTCTCCGCCAGGGACTTATCGACGTCAACAGTTCGCGCATGGTTCAACAGGGACAGCAGACCAAGATGGAGCAGGTCTACCAATACCTGACCGGCACAAAATTCCGCCAACGGGTGGATGCCGTGGTCGAGAAGTTTAACGAAATGCGCGAGGATTTGGATAAGGAGCGCAAATTTTTGGGAAGGCAGTGGGCCAAGCGCGAAACGCAAATATTGGCCGTGATCGAATCGACCGTCGGCATGGTTGGTGACCTGCAAGCGATTGCCGGCAAGGCGATGCCGGAGATTCCCAGTCTAGAGGTCCCAATGTTGGAAGCCGCAGGCGAACGTGACTGGAAAGTAGGATAAGCGCATATCGATTCCCGCCATTCGCCTTAGTCGAACGGAGAGTTGGGCGTGCCCCAAAACAACCGCATGAACAGGTACCACATTGCTTTAACACCCGAAGAACAAGAGCTTCTGAGTAAGATTGATCTTCGGGATCGCATCAATATCCGCGACATTCTGCCGAACCCACAGGCTTTTCGCCAATTCGCCCGGCACCTGATCTTTGAATTTCCCCGCGGCGATGTTTTGGACTGCCCCGGCTACGCGGGCAGCGTCCGAAGCGACGTCCGCTAAACTCGCGAGCGTGGATCGCGCCGTCTCAACGGTTGTTTCGGAAAGGGTCAGGCCCAAGTCATGCACATGGCCCGGAAGGCCCACCATGGCGGCTGCAGCTCCAAATACAGCCGTGACTTGCGATCCGCGCCACAGGAAGACGTGGACGTCCTTCTCCTCCTGAAGCACGTTCGTCTTCTCAAGCTCGAGGCTCCGAAAAGCCTCCCGTCCCTCTGCCAGTAGAACCCGCGCCCGTTCGTCAAGATAAGCCGGTTCGTCCGATGCGAGATAGACAGCCCTCATTTCCGCAGCCAAGCGATCGTGCAGTCGTTCTCCATCCGCTCGCTCAAACCGTGGCACGACGCCCCCGGGGTGAGGCGCGACGAAAAGCGTGTTGGTCTTTTCGTCCAGATCTTGAACGATCCATCGCTGCCCGGCAAAAACGACTAGGCTAGACCTTGAGGCGAACCAGCGCGTTCTCGGGCTTCTTGCTCGAATCTACGTGCGGGGCGTGCGCCTTGACGCTCAGTTCAGCCGTACCCGTGCCACCGAGCCGGGTGATGTTTCCGGTGAGGGCGAACTCGATGGCATCCACGATGCCGCTCTTGCCGGTACCGTTCGGTCCCGCGACGCCGAGGCTCCTGCGCCCGAGCGAACGCTTCAGATGACGGATGCCGCGGAATTCGACGATCTCGATTTCCTCAATCTGGATCATCGTTCTGCTCCGCAGGGGTGAAGATCGCCTCCCGCAGGCTGTCTGCGTCAAGCTTGTGTTCCGTGAGCGCCTGTCGCAACGCGGTGAGCGATGCCGACGGCAAAGTCTTATGGTCCTCAAGCCTTTTCATGAAAGCGTCGATCACGGACGAGACCGTCGACGAAAAGGGCGGGTCACTCTGAGCAGCCATCTATGTCCTTCCCGTCCGCCGTACCGTCGCGGCCGCTGCCGCTGCCGCTGCCGCGCGTCGCTCGCTGATTCGTGCTATCTAAGGGTGCGCCACGGAAAATCGAGCGCGGAGCTTGTAGCAGATTAGTATATGTGCCGTATAAATGATTGCGCTTGCGCAAGCTAGATGCGATGCGACGAATCCTATGGCGATGGTTTTTTGTCGGGTGCGCAAGGATTCGATTGCACGGCGAAGGTCGGTTAACCCATTGAACTAACACACATGGTAGGCTCATTGGGGGATATTAGCGTCCGAGGTCCTTAGCCAGCCAAGAGCGTGCCGGGGCCTGCCGCATCATCGAAAGGATCCCTCGCGATGGAGCGACCTGACGGGGCCCTCTGCGTTTCGATGAAGGCGCCCGATGAGGTACAGCAGTTCCGAAACGAGGTGATTGAGCGCCACCGTGTGGATTGGAAGCCGCTTCCCATGAACCGACCGGGGCAAGCGTAACTGGCGGATCTTTGATGGATTAAGCCGCCCGCATGATCGCAAGGACGTCCAATTCCGCGACACCAGTTCCCGAGCGCGCGGCGAGGCGCGCTCCGAGTCAAAAAGATGCCGCTGCCGGAGTTTCCAGCAGCGGCGCCAGTCAGGGAGGAAGCAGACGAGTCGGTCTGCTAGCGGATCCGTAGGGCGCAGATAGCTCGCCCGAATTTTTTTACCCGAGACGCTTTACGGGCCCTCTTTCTGAGCGAGCGGAGCTCGCTCAGTACCCTGCAGCAAATCGCATCCGACACTCAGGACGGCGAGAGCCCAGTTAAGCAGCCAGGAGGAAACGGCGCCGACGACCATCCCTGCCTAGCCGAACCTGGCTCCTGCGCCAAAGAAGGACAGGACGTTGCTCCGGTAACGATCGACGTCGTGGTCTAGACCTGGATGAAGCGGCGTGTAAGATCGGCGGAAGCATCAATTGGGTAGGGTTGGGTAGAAACCGTGAGAGCCAATGTCTTAGGTCGCCTTGCCGCAAGCCTCTCCTCGTCTCGCGGTGATCAGATGACGATCTATGCGCCGTCACTGCGGACCCTTCCACAGAACGCCATGCTGGTCATGGCCACGCTTCCCGTCATCGACTGGAACGACTGTCTCCTGCGGGACTTGCAAGCGGGCCCCAAAGTGCCCCCTTCCTGCTATGCGGCGATCGTCATGATCGACCCGTTTGCATGCTGGGAAGATCTTGGTGATTTGTTGGAAGATGCAAGGATGACCGGAGTGACGAACTTTCCGCCTGCCTCCATGATTGAACGGACACCGGCAGGAGTGCCGCTCGATCGCGGTCAGGAGCTCGAGCTTCGCCGTATGGAGTGGTTTGCAAGCCGAGGGTTCAAAGTCCTGTTTGTCGCGGCGGACGAGGCAAAGATGACAGCAGCGGAGCAACGGCTAGGTTCGCAGCTGGATGGGTCCGTCTATCTGCGACCCGAGGCGCTTGCGCTGCCGATTGGATCGGACATCGGGCTCGTAAGCCTTGGCTCTCATGGATCGTCGTCGGTACCGAAGTTCTCCCTGGAGCATGCCGCCACGGCCAAGCAGCCCCTCCGACGGGCATGAGGCCTTATTCGAGGATCCGCAGTTTCTTGATTTTGTTGTAGAGGGTTTTGCGCGAAAGCCCGAGAGAGCGAGCAGTCTTGCCGCGGTGAAGCCGGTTTCTCTTTAGGCCCTCGATAATCCAGTCTCGCTCCGACAGCGAGGCCGCGGGCCGTGCGCCTGAAGGTGGCTGCAACAACGGCTTTAGCACCTCACCGGTGATGTGACTTGATGGCAGGGTCACGAGCTGGTTCACGACCTGCCGCAACTCGCGCAAATTGCCTGGCCAATCGTGCCCGGCGAGCGCAAGGAATGCAGAGTTTTCTATCGTGAGCGTCTGGGCGCTGGAATCTCCTTTGGCTTCGACGGTAAAGTGTTGAACGAGTTGCGGCAGATCTTCAAGCCTGTCGGGTAGCGAAGGTAGCTGGACATCCAGCCCGGTAAAAAGGTCGAGAAGCCGCGGGCACAGAACCGTTTCAAGGCCGGCGCCTCGGGCCACCGTCGCGGTCGCAATGATCCGGGCGTGGGAACGCATGACAGTTACCCCGTTCAGAGGGGTAAACCCGCCTGTCTCCAGGTAATCGGCGAGGCGCTCCTGGCCTTCGCGCGAAAGCTGATCAACATGCAGCAGCAAGACAGCGCCGTCGCTCGACGCCTCCAGGAGCGACAATTGGCGTCTGCCACTCTCAAGGCGCTCGGCGCCGAAAAAAGGGCCGAGTGTATCCATCGCCGGACCGGGTCGGCAATGAAACAGCGTCGCCTTGGCGTGCCTGCGGTCGCTGAACGCGTGAACCAGGCTTGCTATTCTACGCTTGCCGGAGCCGGCCTCTCCCCAGATGAGGACTGGGCTTGGGGTTGCCGCAACGCGTTTGGTCATCTCGAGGACGCGCTTCATTGCCGAGGATTGCGCGATCACGCCGTGCCTGAAGCCACTCAACTGCAGCTTCCTTTCGAGCAGATCCACCTTCTCGCGCAACAGGTGGATGGTCTTGAAGCCCGACGTCACCTCGAGGACCGACATCTCCAGAGGCACGCGGTCCAGCGAAGAGCCTCCGATGAACCCCTGGATTCCGGTTTCGCGGCAGATGTCCAGGAGCTCGTCCGGCTTTGTGATCGGGCCGCCCCCAAGCAAGCAGATGGTGCTCTTGTTGACGGTTTGAGCAACGCGCGCAACGGCATTCGTACGCGCTGCAAGTTCAGACAGGCTGATCGACGGATCGGACCCGCTTTCAACCGCGCGGTTTAGATTGAAGTTGATGCAAATGGCCTCGGCGCCGGCTTCGACCATTCGACGCGCTTCAGATTGACTGCGAGTATAGGCAATCGTCATCAGGCCGCGTTTTGCAGCCTTAACAAGGAGCTCGATCTCCCGGGAATAGCCAAGGCCAGACTTCTCGAGCAACGACCTGCGGTCATCATCGATGTGTATGACCGACGGGAAGTTGGTCACGCCAGCAAATCCCCATTTGATGATCCGGTCGAGCCATCGATCCAGATCAAGCTCGGGGTCAAATGTACAGGTGCCGAAGAAGACCGGCAGTTTCGTATTTGGCAGGATCTCGGTCCGTCCGAACCCCGCTACGAACTCGTTACTATTGCGGATTGGAAGAATGGAGGCGGGCGAGGCCCCGCCCATGGCACGAAAACGGCCAGCATTGAGTGCGAGCACGAAATCGGCGCCCGCCCGCTCCGCGGCCCTGGCCGTCATGCCCGATCCGATCCCCGCACCAAGGACAAACGAACGGGAATTCCGGAAGAACTGCCTGATGCCGGCTCCCTTCACCTCAGTGGTCCGCGTGTCGATCCAGAGCCGGCGTCATCGCACGGCTCGACGTCAAGACTAGCTCCAAGTCGCAGGCGCTTGCAACCGCCGAAGCGCCTTTCCATTGCTCATGAACAAGTGGCAATCGGCTGGAGCGGCGGTCAGGGTGAGCTTTCCGGCGCCTTTGCGCGAGCCGGATTTTGGCGCCCTGGCGACGACCGTTTCGTCTCCAGCAAAACCGTAGATGTACGTGACGCTACCGAGATGCTCAACGAAATCCACCTCGAGTC
This sequence comes from Bradyrhizobium sp. ISRA430, assembly GCF_029909975.1. Lineage (NCBI taxonomy): Bacteria > Pseudomonadati > Pseudomonadota > Alphaproteobacteria > Hyphomicrobiales > Nitrobacteraceae > Bradyrhizobium > Bradyrhizobium sp. ISRA430. The sequence goes on along the minus strand of NZ_CP094516.1, from coordinate 7,007,923 downwards.
CAATGGAGATCTCCTGCTGGTTGGGTGCCGGCGAGGAGAAGTCATCCGGGCGGATTCCGACAGTGACCGGCTTGCCAACTAGCATTTGGTCCGGCTGGACCGGAACGGAGATTGTAGAACCGGCCTCCAGTCGGACGTCCAGGCCATGCTCGTGAGCTGCCTCGACCTTGCCGCCCAGGAAGTTCATCTTCGGCGAGCCGATGAATCCTGCCACAAAACGCGAGGCCGGATTGTGATATAGATCGTGGGGGCTGCCGACCTGTTCGATTTTGCCGTCCTTGAGGACGACGATCTTATCGGCCATGGTCATCGCCTCGACCTGGTCATGCGTCACATAGATCATGGTATTTCCGAGCTGCTTGTGGAGCTTGGCGATCTGAACCCGCATTTGCACGCGCAACTCGGTGTCGAGGTTGGACAGGGGTTCATCGAACAGGAACACTTTTGGTTCTCGCGTGATGGCGCGCCCGATTGCGACGCGCTGGCGTTGCCCGCCTGAAAGTTGTCGAGGCTTGCGATCCAATAGATGGTCGATCTGCAATAGCGACGCTGTTTTGGCTATCTTGGCGGCGATCTCGGCTTTCGAGGCTTTGGCCATGCGCAGGGGAAAGGCCAGGTTCTCTCTCACCGTCATATGCGGATAGAGAGCGTAACTCTGAAAGACCATGCCGAGGTTGCGATCGGCCGCATCGATGTCGTTGACGAGCTCATTGTCGATGAGGAGCCGCCCACCGCTGATGGGCTCGAGCCCGCCAATCATGCGCAGAAGCGTGGATTTGCCTGACCCGGACGGACCAACGAAGACGACAAATTCGCCGTGATCGATGGTCAGGTCGAGATTTCGCAAGATCTCGATAGTCCCATAGGCCTTCTTCAGGCCCTCCAGGCGAACATTGGCCATTATGCCCTCCTCTGTCGCACCTCGGCCGCGCGAGCAGCACTTACCTCGATTTCGCGCAAGCTCGATACGATGAAGTCGGGGGCCATCAAGGACGGATCCTGACGCGTCGGGACGCCGGTTGTAACAAGCACCGTGGCAAGACCCGCCCTCTTTCCGGCTTGAATATCCGTAGAAACTTGGTCTCCGATCATAATGGTCGAACCGCGGTTCGTACCAAGGCGTGAGAGCGCCGTCTCGATCATCGGCACTTGCGGCTTTCCGACGATCGAAGGCTGCACTTGCGTAGCGGCAGCCACAGCTGCAATCGTCGCACCAGCCCCAGGCTCGAAGCCGCTGGCCGTCGGCAGCAGAAGATCGGGATTGGTTCCGATGAAGACAGCGCCATTGAGGATCGCCTCAACGGCAATTCGCATCTTCTCGTGCGTGATATCCCGGTCAAGCCCCATCACAACGGCTTCGGGCGTTCGGTCAGTGACCTCCAGCCCAACATCGCGCATGGCTGTGACAAGCGAGGGAGCGCCGATGACATAGATTCGCGTCAACTGCGGATAATTCGCTCGAATGAGTTCTGCGGCGGTGATAGCACTTGTAACGACCTCTGACGGTGCGATCGGAAGACCAAATCCTCTCAGCTTGCGGACGACGTCCTCAGGGGTATGCGTGGAATTGTTCGTCACAAAACAGAACGGCACGCCGGCTTCCCGCCATCGCGTAAATGCTTCTATCGCATCCGCGATTGCGGTGCTGCCACGATAGACGACGCCATCCAGGTCCGAGATGATCCCTTCTATTGGCGGCCAGTTCACGTTTGAGCCGGTGCTAACCATTCATCAGCATCCCGCCATTCACATGGACGATCTGCCCGGTCATGTAGGAGGCCGCGGGGCTGGCCAGGAACACCGCGAGGCCTGCGATATCCTCCGGCAATCCGACCCGGCCCAGCGGAATTCGGCCACTGTGACGCGCTTCGGTCTCCTCCCGCGGACGCCCGTGCATGGGTGTATCAATGATCCCGGGTGCAATCGCGTTGACGTTGATCTTGAGCGGAGCACATTCATAAGCGAGCAGCTTCGTCACGTCGTGCACGATGGCCTTTGACAAGCAATAATCAGCGCCGCCAGCCTGGTAGTTGAAAACCGCGCCTTGAGATGACAACGAGGACCCGACATTGACGATGCGGCCGCCCTTGCTCTTCATGAAGCGCTCGATCGTTTGCTTGGCACAGCGAAGCACCGCGACGGAGTTGATCTGTATGGTTTTTTCGATTCTATCGGCATTGCCGGTTAGAAGCGCCTGAGCCGATTTTATTCCGGCGTTGTTGATCAGGACATCGAGCCTGCCGAAGCGCTTGGCGATCTCATCAAGCACCCTGCCGACATCATCTTCTTGTGAGACGTCCATGCTCATAGGCAGGATGCCATTGCCGTGCGGCAAGCGCGTCAGAATGTCCCGGAGGTTTTCCACATTTACGTCGGTTGCCAGGACGTTCGCACCGCCTTGACGGAAAGCATTGGCAATGGCTGAGCCAATGCCCCCACCCGCACCGGTCACGAGCACGGTCCTGTCTGCAACTGAGAACTGTTCGGTCATTCCAACTCCAAGATCGTTTGAGAATTTAAGAATTCCTCGACGGCTCCACTGCTGGGCATCGAGCTTTGGGCGCCGCGTCGCGTCACACATAAGGCGGCAACCGCGAGCGCCTTTTTGATCGCTTCTCGTATCGGCAACCGGTGGGCAAGAGACGCTGCGAAGGCTCCATTAAAAGCATCGCCCGCCGCGGTCGTATCAACGACCTTCACAGGAAATGCCCTGAGCGCAAAAGACGCGCTGGCATCGGCGTAGTAGGCCCCCTGCGCACCAAGCGTGATCAGGGCAGCTCTTGGCCCGAGATCGAGAAGCTTTCCGGCCGCATGAGCTGCGCTGTCGAAGTCGTGCACCTCGACACCGGTGAGCTCGAAAGCTTCCGTCTGGTTTGGAGTGACGAAATCGACACTCCTCCACGCCGCCGCGGACAGGCCTGCCCTCACGGGGGCCGGATTGAAAATGAGCTCGAATCCTTTGCCGCTCTTCATTGCAAAGAGATGATTGAGCGCGGGGACCGGCATGCCCATCTCGGCAACGACGATTGCGTCCCGCTCAATGAATTCGGCCGCCTTTTCGACCATGCTTGGTGTCACATTTGCATTGGCTCCCGGGTCTATGACAATGATATTGGAGCCGTCGTCGCCGACCAGGACGAGAGCAGAACCCGATATCTCCCCTGGGCACAGGGCAATGGCATCGAGACGGACACCTGCCTCACGCAGCGCTTGCAGCAAGGATCGACCGGCGTCGTCATCGCCAAGTCGGGTGTAGAAGCTCGGCCGAAGGCCCAATCGAGCGGCGGCGACCGCCTGATTGGCGCCCTTGCCTCCCGCATTCCGCTTCAAGCTTCCCATCAGGCTTTCACCCGGCGTTGGAAGCCGCTCGACGTTGAAGCAGAGGTCGAGATTGGTCGTTCCGAAGAACATCAATGGTCTGGGGCTCATTTCACGGCCCCGAAGGTAAGACCACGTTCGAGATGACGCTGGCCAAGGATGATCAGGATGACCGGCACAATCATGGTCACCACCAGACCCGCAGCCATGACCGGATAGAACTGAACGCCCGGATTGAGCAGCTTGAGCAAGGCGACCGTGACTGGTGCTTTCGTCGAACTGAGGATTAGGCCGAGCGCGAAGTTGTGCCACGCAAGCAGGAAGATAAGCAAAGAAGCGCCTATCAAGCCGGGCTTTAGAAGCGGAAGAACGATGTGCCAAACAACCCGGAATGGCTTTGCGCCATCCATAGCGGCCGCCTCCTCAATATCCTTTGGGATGTCCTCGATATATGAACGGCTCAGCCAAATGATCATTGGCAGCGTGACGACCTGATAGACCCAGATCATACCGAAATAGGTGTCATAAAGGCCGACTGTCTGGAACACGCTGAACAGCGGTATGACGACAAGGAGCGCCGGCGCGAAGCGGAAGCCCAGAATGAAGAATGCGATGTCCTCCTTCATAGGGATATCACGCCTCGCCAGGACGTAGCCTGCCGGTACCCCTGCGACGAGCGATACGAGCACCGCACCAAGCGAGATCACGACGCTATTGGTGACCGGGGTCAGGAAATCAACCTTGATGGTGCCGTAGCTTGTTGCCCCGGCGTGGGCGGCATCGAACAAAACGCGGAAGTTCTCAAATGTTGGAGTGAAGATAAAGCGAGGCGGCCAGGTCATGACCTCAGCTTGCTGCTTCAGCGACATCATCACGATCCAGACCAACGGAAATGTCAGGATCAGCGTACAAGCAACAATCAGCAGATTAAGGAACAAGCTTGCAGGCGTTGAGCGATTGAAACGCATGTCAGCCTCCTCTAGCTTACGCGGTGCCGGACCAACCGCCACAATCTCACCATGGCAAAGGCCCCAAGAAGCACGATCATCCAATTGACAACCATGAGCGCGGCACCACGCCCGAAGGCGAGATTTTGAAAGGCCGTGATGTAGGCGCGAACCGAGAGCACGGAAGTACTGTCGCCCGGGCCGCCCTGGGTCGTTCCGAAGATGATATCAAACTGGTTGAGCGATTCGATCAGCCGAAATACCGCGGCGATCAGAATGTACGGCGAGATGAGGGGAAGCTCGATATGGAGGAACGTTGCCCAACCACGCGCGCCATTGACCCGCGCGGCTTCTCTGACCTCATCGTTGATGCCCTGCAAGCCGGCGAAGATGATGAGCGCAAAAAATGGTGTGTAAGTCCATATGTCGATGAGAACCAGCGAGAACATCGCCGTACTGGCGTCCGAAATCCATGCGAACCGACCGATCCCAACGAGCGAAAGCAAATAGTTCAGGATCCCATTCTGCGGATCCATCATTGTGGTCCACATCAAGGCGACGCTCATTGGCGGCAGGACCAGGGGAAGGAGAATGACGGGCCGCATCAGCCGGGCAAGGAACACCCCACTTGCGAACAATTTGGCGAGCGCAAGCCCAAAGAACGCTTCGGCGAGCACGGCGGAGCAGGCATACGCCATAGTCGCCCGCACGCTATTCCAGAAATCTTGGGTCTTGATTGCCACTTCATAGTTGGTGAATCCAATGAAGCGAACCACGGGACGGCCAAACTTGAGATCGGTCAGTGATTGAAAGACCCCATAGAAAAACAGAAAAAGAAATCCAAGCAGAATGATGATTGCGGGGGCAATCGCGGCAAGGCTCCACCAATCAAGAGCATTCTGCTCGGCCTTTTGCACCTGCTCGCTTTTGGACGAGGCCAGCTGGTCTGCCGATGATTGTAGCGTCACGATTGCGTCGATGCCTTGAAGGTCCATCGCTCACTTCTCAAAAGATACTCGGGCGTGGTGGAGGCGGCAAACCCTTATGCCGCCCCCAACCGCCTTACATGGAGGAGCGGATCTCGGAGGCGAGGTCGGTCAAAGTCGCCTTCACGTCCGCGCCGTTGACCATTTTCTGCATGGCGACTGCCCAGGCGTTCATTGCCTCGGCAAATCCTGCGCGCGGCGTAAAGGCCAATGCAGCCCTGCCCTGCACGCTTTTGAAGGTATCCACGAAGTTCGTGAATTCCGGTTTCGCCGCATAGTCGAGCCACACCTTGTCGCTCCAGGTCGAGGCGCGCGGAGAATTGACGAGCTTCCCGGCGACGGCACCGTTGAGCTCGACCTGCTTTGACGTCGCCCACTGAATGAACAGCCAGGCTGCGCTCTTTTTCTGAGAAGCTGCATTCATGGCCAGGGACCAGATCCAGATGTTCGATTCAAAATTCTGACCGTTCGGAGCGCGCAGAGGAGGAGCGAATGCAATTTTGCCCGAAGCGGGCTTGCCCGCGACATCGTTCCAGAACCCGAACATGTTGGAATCGATCGCCATCGCCGTCCGACCCGAACTGATGCCATCGACCACCTGATACCAGTTGTCGTTGGCAAAGGATGGAGCAGCGCACTTCTTGATCATCTCCACATAGTCCTTGTGGAAGGCGACCGACTCGGGCGAATCGAGACCAGTCTCTAACTTGCCGTCCTTGACGACGAAGTCGTGCACACCGTAGGACTTGGCGATCGAGATTGCGGCCGTGTGGATGCTGCTCCAAAAGCGAACTCCCCGCACGCCCAGAGGTGTGATCGCCGGATCCGCAGATTTCAGCTTCTCGCAAGCCGCGGACATTTCCGGCGGGGTTGTCGGAACCTTGATACCGTGCTTGTCCAGAATGTCCTTCCGGTAGAACAATTGGATGTTTTCGAACCCGTGCGGGATAGCCCACACTTGACCCCGGCCTGCTTCGATTTGCCCGCCATTGACTTGCCAAGTCAGCGCGTCCCGCAATGCGGGGAAGAAGTCCTTGTAGTCATAGCTTGCCGAGGTGAGCTTGGGGTCGTTCAGATAGCCGTCGAGCGGCTCGAGCAGTTGACCGGGCGCGAGATCCCAAGCCGGCTGAATCCCCGTGCCGACGACGTCCCACGAGGGCGACTTTGTGCTCAGCTGGATGGTCAGCTTGTTCCAGTAGGCGTCGTCCGGATAAAGCTCGGGTGTCACCTTGATGCCTGTCAGCTTCTCGAACTCAGGCAGCTGTGCTGCAACGGCGTCAGCATACGGATGGATGTCGTAAGCCCATACGATCGAAGAGCCCTCGAACTGGCGCCAGTTGATATCCTCCGCTTTCGTCTGGACGGGAAATGCGGCCGCACTCGCCAAGAGAGTTGAGCATGTCAGAGCGGTTTTGACAAAATGAGCCGAATGGCCGCGCAAAGCGGCTAGCGTCCTTGGCATTAGTCCCTCCTCTGGGCTCATTGGCCCGCAATTCACGTGCCCCTCCTCTTCCAGGGCCGCGAGTGTTGGGAACGCTAACCGCCATTTTCCGCCCATATGCACCCATTCAGATCGAAGTTGGGTAACATTGGGTAAGTCAAGAAAGCAGCATCACAGGAGCGCCATAGTGGGAGATGATCAATGCAGGCGCATGTTCAGGCCCCGCGAAGCCAGCTCCGCAAAGAAGGGGCGACCTGGCCAACTGCTCGCGCTTTTGCATCAGTAGCTGGTTTAAATGCTCCATTGATCGCGCCGCGTCACAGACGCGGCGATCTTGTTCTTGAGTGGCTGCCTCAAGGCAGACGACAACTCGCTCCAGAATAACGACACATTGTCGCAATCTTTCGCAATCTCTCATCGCGCCGAGGATCTGGTCTCTCAACTGGCCATACGGCGCTGCGATTAGCGTTGGACCCGCAGCTCGGGGAAGTGCCTGATCTGCTTGCCAACAGGTCAAGACCGCTCGGGCCTAGACATCAAGAATTTCGAGGAGCTTGAGCAGGAGCCGTCTCCTCGTCTTCTGCCGGTTCGTCATCCACATCGCTCTTGATGTTCGAGAGTAGCCGCGCGCGAGCACAAGCTGATCTAGCAGAAATACGACGGATCATGCCCGTCAAACGCCGCGGAACGTCCTGGTTGCAATGTTAACATCCCTCGCGGATCGGCTGGAGGAACAAGCATGGTTAAAACATTTCGCAATACCGCCATGGGACTCACTTTTGTCGTCGTCGCCGGCAGTAACATAATTTGGAGTTTGCTGGATGACTACGTCGCCTGCGGCCTAGCGGTAGCCGCTTCAGTCACCGCCGGCTTTTGCGTCGAGCGCGCCTTCATCAAACGGTCCCATCGCGAAATGATCCGTCAACACGGCGCAGACTCGCGGGCTGGTCGCGAGCGCATAGCGTCTGGCGGACCAACTAGGACGGTAAAGGCAGAGAAATGACAATCAATCGGAATATCCTCGAGAGCGGCGCGAAGCGGGAGCCGCCCAAGCTGGAGGTGCTCGATTGCCAACCCCCGTCGCGACAGTTGCGAGCCCATGCATCGGCGATCGAGGCATTGCGCGCCTGGTACGCCATGCAGTCAACCGTCAATACCGTCGCGCTCTACGACGCCGCAGCAGCGCTGTTCGGCTCGGATTTCGACCGGGCCGAATACCACGAGATCGAGTGAACATATCTGATCTCGATGCGCTTGCAGTTGGGAAAGCGCGAGCCGAAGTCCAGATTATCTTAGGTCGACAGTACGGGTGAAAGCCTCTAATTCGGTTCCCTCCGTTAAGTCGCGAGGCGGCCACCATAAGTCTCTGCCTCACAATAGGCATGGGTCCCAAGAGACAGGCGATCAGTCTGCAATCATTTTATGGCGCCCTTTATGGGACACCGCTCGATCGAGACAACACTCTGTCCGCTCGACAATCGGCGTTTCGATAAATATTCACCAGGATCGCGCGGGCGCGTTCGTTCGGCCACGCAATCCGACATCTGCTGAATGCCGCCACCCAGTGCGGCATGTCGATGAGCGGTCCCAAGACCTTTATGCCTTTGATTGAAAGAGTCTTTTCGCGATCACATCCATCGCCGTGTTGTGGTCGTCCGATTTGAACAGATGGCAGTTGCGGTCCTTGACTGCTATGGCCGGCAAAGGTCTGAACTGCTTTTAGTTCAGGTCGGCCTCGATCCATCAGGACACCGCGAAATGCCGCAAGGGCGTGCCACTTGAAGCGCAATCCGGCATCTTGCGCGTTTTTCGAGCGAAGTGTGGCGATCGGGCAGGCTCATTTGGCTCACCGAATTCTCTGAGTGCGTCAGCTTGTCGACAGCTGATCCTAATAGAGCGAGAGCGACACACTCGAACCGAGGGGGGGACATGGACCCTTTTAACAGCATCAACCCATTCGACCCAGAGTTCGCTGCTTACAACGCCGCGGCGCCGCAAGCACAACAGCAGCAAGCGGAGTTTGAACCGTACTTGGAAGAAGTGCCGCAAGTTGGCACCTCTGCGGTCGCAGAGGATCCTGTTTCTGCTAATCCCTACTATCCTCATCTGTCTGAACAAGGCCTTAGACTCGCCGAGATCTTGGGACTTGAGCACCAGAGGGCCGACGGTTCTCACCCTGAACACGCAGTCACCGGACGCGAGGACGCCCCTGCCCTGATGGGTGAGGACTACACCGGCCAGTTGAGGCCTGCGAAGAGGCAGAGGACACTAAGCCAGACGCAAGCCGATGCCATTGGGCACCAGCCCAGCGAGCCTAGCAATTCAGCCGCTCGCGAGCTGATTGAAGAGGCTGGCACACCGTTTCGGGCCAGCGGTCCGTTGATCCTTCCTGCCGAAGACTACGCTCAGGATCTGCTGTGGGCGATGCTGGAAAACGCCGGCTCATCGTCGTCTCTCGAGACCACCGAGCGTCATGACCACGCCGTGGATTCAGGAGCGGCCGTTCGTTCCTTCAACTCGCGGCAGGACGACCAGCGCACGTCAGGCGCGCATGAGGGTAGCAGCGTCCCGCCGAGCCAGGACACCCCACCCGCTCCTTTCATAGTTCACAACGACCGCTTCACGGCGCTGTTCGTGCCCGCGGCGGCGATGAGGGGCAGCTCTCCACTCAATCTGTCAGGCGCAACCATTCATTTCGGATCTCGACCGGAAAGCGTTTCGCAGCCGAGCGCACAGCCGGCGAATCGGCCCTCGCCAGCACTGCTTGCACAGACGATGGAGCAAGCCGCTCCGGTGTCCGCCAGAGCTGAGACGACGCCGCCCGCGGCCCGCGAGATTTACGCCGCATCATTCGCCGTTCCTGAGGGCTTTTCGCACGGGACCCAACCCGCCCCAATCACGATGATCTCGAAGCTCGGCCGCTGGGGCCTCTTGCCGGACGCGGCGCAGCCGGAAAAGAACTACGACATTCGCGGCGAGCGCTACACCGCCCTCTTGGGGCCGGGAGGGCCCAACGACGTTCGGCTCATCCATCATCCACGAATGTAGATGCCGAGAAACACTCCCGACGCTAAAGGATCACAGCTTGGCCGAGAAGCTGTCCAAGGAACGGGCCGAACAAGTAAGGCAGGCACTGGTGGATGGCTCGATTAACTGTTGGCTATGATCCCTTGAGGTGATCCTTCGATTCAGGGAAATGAACGTCTACCTTGCGTTCAGCTCCGCTCTGGGGTCTCGACGCGGAGAACATAGCCGTTTCGTTCATGCGCCGCCCCAGCCGAGCCTGGTGAGTGCCGATGACCTTGAGACAATCGGTCTGCGAACGGTTGTGGCGTCGGACAAAACGCATAGGCCTGTCCTTGCTTACGGGCAGCATCAGCCGTTTTGCAAAGCCCCTGTCCGTCGACCGCTAAGCACCACACGAGATGCTGGACCGTCGAGTCCAGCCGCGCCGTGCGCCGCGCGGATGACGCCAATATCCCGTCGGCGAAACGCTCAGTGAAGGTCTGGCGTCCGCACAGGACGGCGTCGCGGCGAAAGCGGTGGACGATCACCAGGAGCTCTACGAGCCGCGCGGCCAGCGGCGGTCACGCGTCGCCGCATCGTTTTTGGATACCTGGGCAAATTGCCCGGTACCTGCCACTGAACTTTCATCGGGCAACGGCCTCGGGGTTTTTGCAGCGATACCGAACTTTGGACCACCCAGAATTAGAGTTTTGCGCCGCGATCACGTTGGCGGGCTGGACGCCGACGTGGTTGTGCAGCAAAATTCCGGGGTGATCGCCGATCGCACCATGGGGCCGTTCTTCGTTATAATATCTGCGCCAAGTCTCCGGTTTCTCCTGGTCATCCGCAAGGGACAGGATCCGGTTGGCATCGAAGGATTCGGCCCGGAAGCGGTCGTTGAAGGCGTCGATGAACACGTTGTCGGTCGGCTAGCCAGGACGCGAGACAAGGTGACGCCGCGCTCATAGGCCCACCCATCAAGATCGCGCGACACGAACTTGCTGCCGTGATCGACGCCGAACGTTACCGGGAAACCCACTTTCTTGCCGGCTCTTTCCAGCACCTCCAGGACGTCGGCGCCGCGGAAGGCGAACCGTGGTCAGTCCTGCAGCATCTCCTCATCGAGCGATAGCCGAGATCCTGATCCGTAGCAGCCGCTGCCGAAACGAATGCAGAGATCGAAGAAAAACCGAGATTGTGACGGCGATACGATTAAACAATCCTACCAATTTTTGCAGGAGATTGCACGGCTCACGTTAGTTAGCTTGCTGGTGTTAGTGACTTTGGGAGATATGTCAGTGTTGATTGTTGAAACTATTTTGAAGCCAGACCAGTTTGGCGGTATTGGACTTTTCGCTGCTACTCTTTTGCCTAAAGGTGCACTAATTTGGGTTCACAACCCACTCGTTGACATTGCCGTGACACCTGAACAGTACGAAAGTTTACCTCGGACATTTCAAGCTTTACTCGACAAGCATGCCTATCCGAGAGACCTCGACGTTGATGATGGTGTTCTAGAGTACAATGCTGACAACGCCCGTTTCATGAATCACAGCAGTCAACCAAACACGTACCAAGACGATCATTGCCGAATTTTCACAGCCCGTGACGTTCAACCGGGTGAAGAACTGACTTGCGATTACTTGTCTTTCGATCCAAGGTGCGACTTATCGTGGGTTAAAGTGCTATCGCCGAATGTTGGTGCCGGAGCGGGCTAGGCGGCATGGATTCAAGATTGAGTTGGGTCTGCGACTTCGATTCCGTTGGCGAATTTACGCAGGGAGAGTTTTTCGGCAACTGGACCTGGAGGCGCGGGTGCGGCGTGATCATCCGCTGCGAGCGATCCGGACGATCGTGAACGAGGCGCTGTCGGCGCTGGAGCGCGAGTTTGCCGCGCTCTATTCGCCAATTGGGCGGCCGTCGATCCCGCCGGAGAAGCTGCTGCGGGCGATGCTGTTGCAGGCGTTTTACTCGATCCGCTCGGAGCGGCTTCTGATGGAGCGGCTGGAAGACGACCTGCTGTTCCGCTGGTCCGTAGGAATCGGCGTCGACGACGCGGCCTGGGACCATTCGGTGTTCTCGAAGAACCGCGACCGACTGCTGGAAGGCGACATCGCGGCCAAGTTCCTGGCGGCGGTGCTGGCGCAGCCCAAGGTGACGAAGCTTCTGTCGAGCGATCACTTCTCGGTCGATGGCACGCTGATCGAGGCCGGGCCTCGATGAAGAGTGTCAAGCCGAAGGACGGCTCTGGCGAGCCGCCGGCGCGAGGCGGTGGGCGCAATGCCGAAGCGGACTTCCATGGTGAGACCCGCTCGAACGACACCCATGCTTCGACCACCGATCCCGATGCCAGGCTCTACCGCAAGAGTAAGGGCAAGGAAACGAAGCTGTGCTTCATCGGGCATGGGCTGATGGAGAACCGCCACGGCCTGTTGGTCGACGCCTGCCTGACGCAGGCCGACGGGCATGCCGAGCGGGTGGCCGCGCTGCACATGATCGTGTCTCGTGCCGACCGGCCGGGTTCGGCGCGGCGTCGATGGCCCTGCTTCGTTCCGGCCCGGCCATAGAGCTTCTCCTCCAGGATCGTATCAGTCGCATTATCCGGCAGCGGCCAGGAGAAGCCGGCAGCGCCGACGCGCTCCAATGTCAGCCGCACGGTCGAAGGTGCGATCCCCCGGCTCCGGGCGATCGCCTTGTGCGACAACCCCACGCCGAGCTTGAGCCGCAAAATCTCCCGCACCTTCCGCATCGCTACCTCTGCGCCGGCATGAAGCCCCCTTGCTTTCAGGCAAAAGGAGGCACTCTACGCGCTACCAGCGGCCCCGCCGGATCCTTCACCAAAGGGGCGACATCATCTCGGAACGGGGGCGACTTCCCTCGGAATCACCAGGTTGCCCTGAAGACAATCGCGGCCGAGCGGGTGTGCATGTCGCTCGGATCAAGCCCGGCGTAACCAAGTTGCGGCGGACCACACAGTCCGACCTAAGCGCTTCGTTCACGGCATCAAAGCTGCGGATCGGTATCTTGAACACAATCGGCGCAAGTATTGACGCAGCCGGACTACGGGCCAGTACGTTTAGGCTCACCCCAGGCGGGAGCACGAAGCTCACTGTCCGGAACGCTTTCTTGGTGCACGCAAACCGGGGCACCTTCGTGGCTATCCGTCGCAGCAAGGATCGATACTCAGGCATGGGCTATATTCCGAAATGCCGAACACAGCCATTTCGCAACCAGATGCTGCCGCACGCAAGGCATGGCAGACCGAGGCGGAGAAGCAACTCGCCGAGCGCATGCCGCAAGAAATCCAGAAGCAGCTATCGGTTGAGAGGCTGCCCTACACGGCGCCGCCAGATAACGGGGACTGAGGACCAAATGACTGACAAGCAATACACGCGGGTGAATCTAGAAGCCGTCGCGACGGCGGCCTCGAGCGTCTTCCGGTCGACGACGTTGGGATCGAACTGTTCGGGCCCCCAGAGGCGCATATTTTCATGTTCTGGATGAGTAGGGTCGCCGATGGCATCGAGGTAGTCGGCATAGCCTGGCGCACCGCCGACGTCCTCCGGATGACAACGACCGGTGGCCTCGAGCAGGAGGGGAAGTCTTTCTATCGTCGTGTTGTCGAACCATTTTTCGAGCTTGATCACATGGTCCCAGCTGTCGCCGAAGTCATAGAGATAATGGATCGTCTTGGCGCCTGCCTCTTGAACGATATCGGAGAGCCGCGCCTTGCGGGCATCGATCGGCTGGGGGGCAAAATCACCGTCGGGATCAGGGATGCCCCAACGCCCTTCGCCAGCTAGGAACTCGAAGAGGTGGCTGTTCGTCCAGCCAATCGCCGCCTGAAGCGTCAGATGCAGTCGATCAAGGCGCAGGGTGACGGGTACGACAAGGCAACGCATCACCTCCGGCTTCACGTCCTTGAGCGTTACCCTGATCCGGACGGCGGTCGTGTTCAGGCTCATGCTGCCAGCCTCGGACCAACTCTTCCATGGCATAGCCTTCATCGCCGAAGCGCTTGCGGCCGAACTCGCGATTCAGGCGGCTCTCGTGGCGGTATGTAGTGTCCAACGCCACTCATTGCGCGCGTCGCGGCAGAAATGGAAGCACGTGGCCCTCAGCTTTTCAGGTGGTGTACCGACCTTCGCCAGAGTACCTGCGAAGCTTGTCGAGATAGCCACCGCGATCGGTCGGAGCGAGATGTAAAACAGTGCGGGTGCGGCTCGGTCCTAACCCACCCGGGGCTGAAGCCAGGCCAACTAGTCCCTACCACATCCGCACTGCCGTTGAGACTAGCGGAAAGGTGACTCGGCGCTGATCGATCTGGAGCAATAGCGCTGTCCCTGCCACATCCCGCTAACCCCAAAGGGCTCTGTATCTGTGATAGCTTACCGCAAGCTGACAGGTCTTTGCGCAGTCGGTCAATGGTGCGTGTGGGTTATCAATATCCGCTCAATCTGCCACGGAAATTCCTGCAACCACTCAGACATGCTCTCAGTCAAGGCGCTATCCCTATCCGCATCCGCACTGCCAATGAAGTTAGCCTCGGAATCAAGAGGCTAACGCACCGGCTTTGCCCCTGAGGGCTGTTCACACGGAAGGCCTCGTGGGTATTAACGAGAAATCGGCCTTGAGTGACCTACCCGGACTGATAGGCGAGAGTGAGGGCGTAGCTGATCGCTCGGATTCATCCCCAGGGCGATACCATAGTCTGCGGAGAATGAGCAAAGACGGGCTTGCTGACGCCGCTGCCGATAACGTCGTCCGCCAATCGTCATCATTGAAGTAGATCTTAGTCCTCGACCTCACTCATCGACAAGCCGCCGGGATGCATAAGTATATTCTAAAGAGATCCGGCGTGCCTGTTCAATGAGGTTGGCGGCGGCGCTATGCCCCCCGTCGGTATTCTCATAGTAGAGGTACGGTTGGCCCAACGCAGCGAGCCTCGCCGCTGCCTTGCGGCCATGCGCTGGATGCACGCGGTCGTCCTTTGTGGACGTGAGAATGAAGGGGGCCGGGTAGGTCTTGCCTGGCACCAACCTCTGATAGGGCGAGTAGGCCTCGAGCCACTTGCGCTGTTCGGGAATGGTGGGATCGCCATACTCGCCGATCCAGGAGGCTCCGGCGCCCAGCTTGGTGAACCGAACCATGTCGAACAGCGGAACCTGTAAGATGGCCGCATTGAAGAGCTCGGGTCGTTGGGTGATTGCGGTCCCTACCAGGAGGCCTCCTTGGCTACCGCCGACTACGCCCAGCCGGCGGGGAGAAGTGATTTTGCGCCGGATCAAGTCCTCCGCGACGGCGATAAAATCATCCCATGTGCGCTGCTTCGTTGCTCCTTGGGCAGTCTGGTGCCATTGGGGCCCGAACTCACCCCCGCCGCGCAGGTTCGCCACAACATACGCGTTGCCCTGCTCGAGCCAGAGTCGTCCGGTGAGGCCCACGTAAGAGGGGACGAGCGGAGTCTGAAACCCACCATAGCCATAGAGAAGCGTTGGAGTTGATCCGTCAAACCTTGCGCTCTTGGGTCGTAGCAGAAAGTAAGGAATGCGGGTGCCATCGCGCGAGATTGCCTCGAATTGTTCGACGACAAGTCTCGAGGCGTCGAACCTAGGAGGTGTCGCCTTCAGTGTCTCAAGGCGTTCGGTTGCAGCGTCGAAGTACCAGAGCATCGTCGGGCTAAGAAAGCTGGAGACCGTGAACATCGCCTCGTCCGTTTCATGCGATGCTGCAGCCAGACCGACACTCGCATTCTCTGGAAGCGGGATCGGCGTGGCCCGCCAAGCGCCCTGATGGTACTTGTAGACGAACGCCTTACTCTGAACATTGTCGAGAATCGTCAGGATCAACAAGTTTCTTGTGGCGGTGAATCTGCTGAGCGCTTGTCGAGGCCCAGGCTTGAAAACGAGCGTGGGTCTGGCGCGCAGCGGATCCTGCTTCCATTCGGCCAGGTCATACGAGATGATCGAGCCGGCTGAGAAGGGGGTGTCTCCGGACGGTGGCATCCAGTCTTCGTTGAGCGTCACCAGCAGGCGACCACTGGCGATGCCGCCGATGGCTGCCTTCTTTGGCAGATTGAGCTTAATCGGCTCGGGCCCAAAGAGCACATACTCATGCTCGAACGAACTGATGTCGCGCACGGCGCCGGTCGCATGGATCCTGCCTTCACTGTCGCGCAGCACGAATGGAGTGGCCCCGACATCGGTCGCCTCGCCACGGAAGACCTCGCGCGCTTCCGCGAGCGACTGAGCGCGCTTGAGCTCCTTCACAACGAAAGGGTAACCGGCTTGTGTCATGGTCCCTTCGCCCCAATCTCGTGCAATTAGGACCGTGTCGCTGTTTACCCAAGTGACCTCCTGTTTTCCTTCGGGAAGTTCGAAGCCGTTCGTGACGAAGGTTTTGGCAACTGCGTCGAACTCACGGACGAACACAGCGTCTTTTCCGCCCTCGGACAGGTTGAGCAAGCATAGGCGCTCTTCGGGCGGAAGGCAGCTCACCCCTTTAAGGACCCAGTTCTTCTTGTCCGCGTCAGCGAGAGCATCCACGTCGAGGATGGTCTCCCATCGCGGGCTCTGGGTGCGATAGCTTTCAAGCGTCGTGCGCCGCAAGACGCCGCGCACCTGGTTCTCGTCCTGCCAGAAATTATCGAGACCGCGCCGTCCCAATGAGACGTACGGAATCCGGTCCTTGGCCTGAAGAACGTGGAGCGCCTCCCCGTAAAAGCGCTGGTAACGTGGATCGGATTGGAGCGCGCTGAGTGTCTTGTCGTTCTCGGTGTGAGCCCAAGCCAATGCGCGCGGCCCTTCGATCTCCTCAAGCCAAAGAAAAGGATCCTCAGCGCCTGTCGCAGGCGCTAGCGTCTGGGACAGTCCCGCGGCCATCAAACAGCTCATGGATAGTGACGCGGCGAGAAAAAGCGAATTTTTCATGGGAGTGTCCTGAAGTTAGCCAGCCGGACTTGAGCGTCTTGCTAGGTGAGTGGAAGCATTCGGAAGATGCATACTCGGCTTCAAAGCGCGGGCATGCGGGAATTGCGTCCGCTGGCTTTCGATGGAGCAAGCAGCGTGCCGCTTGAAAATTGAAGGTTCTCCAGGCGTTTCCGACCCATGTAAGTGTCGACTTTTGGACGTCCGGCTCAAACCTGACAATCTCAAACCTGACAATCGGTTCTTAGTAAGGACGGCATGTTGCGCAGCGGCCGCCTTGCTCATCGTCGCAGTACGTAGATCCTCGACGATCGCTTGCGCCACCGTTCGGCCACTCACAACTCGGCTGTGGGCAGGATCATCCGTCGACCGGTTTCAAGTTGTGGTGTGAAGTGCGAGCACAGGTTCGAACTTCGCGGCCTGCTGGTCGCGTTTGCCGGCACCATCAGCGCCCCTGCGCAGGCCGCCGGTACTCGATGTGATTTGCCGCTTTGTTGGCTGGGGAGAGACTCGAGGCGATTAGCGTTGAGCAACGCTTTTGTCCGCCAGCCAAACGCGTAACCTGCGGTAGGTTCGGTGGCCGAGCCTTATGGAAGGCGCTCGACGCCACGATTCCTAAATTCCGCAGCGGGATCTCTTCTGAGCAACCGTGACCGCGACGAGCCCCAACATCACGTCGCGGGTGAACCCGAAATGGAGACGATAGAGCCACCAGATTGCGCAGCACCGGTCGAGATCGTACATGGCGAGCGCGCGCCTTCTTGCTACAGCCATCCGCGCCATCGGCTTCATTCCTCGTATCATCTGGAAACCTCGATGTCTCGGGGCCAGCGCTCTCCATTTAAGGACTATTTGGTCGGTGATGGCTCGCTGTCCGCCGCGTGCACCTGCAATAGACGGGGAGCTGAGATTGATGTTAGTCATAGCGCTCTTTTCCGCGGTTCGAAGCTGTTTGCACACGCCTATGTGCATGCGATTTTGCTGTGATCCTACGGAGGAGGCAGTGCTTGCAAAACGCCCAGATCTGGTAGTGCCATTTGACAGGATTCCCATCCGATACGCTCGCGCAATCTCACTGCTACGCAAAGCGACTGCGCCACTCGCGACGATCGTTGCAGCTACGTGACCTTTGCTGCGACCTCCTTGAGAATACCTCCGCGCCCGCCAAGACCATGTAGGCTCGCACCGGCACCGCCTACGCCGCTCCCGCGTATGCCTTGCACGGTCACCGGTTTCGCTGCCCAATTTGCGCGAGCCCAGCCGACATCGAGCGCTGGTTGGTGGCCGAGTAGCCCCGTCTGAGCGCGCTGGCAAGTCTCCGCCTCGCTGAGCAACACCGGACAGCTCGGCCCACCGCAAGCACACCATCGTGCAGCGCTTGTTGAGATCGCTCAGAGGCAAAGCAGCCGAGAGGATCATCCGGCGCGCGGCTAAATGTGCGGCGCTGGCCGCGTGTAATAGGCATTCCGCGGCGTCTCCAGTCCTCCGATCCTGCGTGCTATGGTGCAACCTCGGACTGGCCGACAGCCGGAGCTACATCGGTCAAGCGAAAGTAACAGGTCGTGTCCCCAGTGATGGTGTAGCTCGGTAGAGCAAAGCCGTCCGCACGCGCGCCCTACAATAGCGCCGTAGCGGGCGGACGGCTTTGCGGTGGTCACCGGCGATTCGCCGGTAGGGTCGGGTTGCTGACACCAACCTGATTCGAGGAACCACCGATGACCGACGAGATGATGAACCTGCGGACGCTCGTGGAGAAGACCCCTGATGCGGATCTGCTGCGCGAGATGATCGGCTTTGCCGCCCAGCGCCTGATGGAGCTGGAAGTGGAAAGCCAGACCGGAGCCGCCTATGGCGAGAAGAGCCCCGAGCGCCTGGCCCAGCGCAACGGCTACCGCGACCGCATTTGGGAGACCCGCGCCGGCGCGGTCGAACTGCGCATCCCCAAGCTGCGCAAGGGCTCCTACTTCCCCGGCTTCCTGGAGCCCCGTCGCATGGCCGAGAAGGCGCTTACCGCGGTGGTGCAGGAAGCCTACGTGCAGGGCGTCTCGACCCGCTCGGTCGACGATCTCGTGCAGGCCATGGGCATGAGCGGCATCTCCAAGAGCCAGGTGAGCCGGCTCTGCGCCGAGATCGACGATAAGGTGAAGGCGTTCCTCGCCCGTCCGATCGAGGGCGACTGGCCGTATTTGTGGATCGACGCCACCTACGTGAAGGTGCGCCAGCAGGGCCGCATCGTCTCGGTCGCGGTGATTGTCGCGGTCGGCGTCAACAGTGACGGCCGGCGCGAAGTTCTCGGCATGGATATTGGCCCGTCCGAGGCCGAGACGTTCTGGACCGCGTTCCTGCGCAAGCTCGCGCGCCGCGGCCTACGCGGCGTCAAGCTGGTCGTGTCTGATGCCCATGAGGGCATCAAGGCCACCGTCGCCAAGGTGCTCAACGCCTCCTGGCAGCGTTGCCGCGTGGGGTCGTTGAAAAAGCTGCAATTGGCTGATTTCGTTTTCGTCGGCGATTCGCGATCGGCGGAGCAAACGAGATGCTGGGGCGCAAGGAGCGGGATCAGTTGGAGCTCTTCATCACTGGCTCGCTCAAACAGCTCGTCCCAGATGAGCACGTGCTGGCGCGGGTCGATCGTGTGCTCGACCTATCTTGGCTAAGGGAAGAGGTCTCCGACTGCTATTGCGCGAACGACGGTCGGCCAGGCATCGATCCAGAAGCCGCGGTACGCCTGATGCTCGCGGGTCTGCTCACCGGCATCGTACACGATCGCAAGCTGATGCGTGAGGCTCAGGTCAACATCGCCATTCGCTGGTTTGCTGGTTATGGCCTGCACGAGCAGCTACCGCACCATTCCAGCCTGACGCGCATCCGCCAGCGCTGGGGCGAAGAGCGATTCCGTAGGATCTTTAAACGCACGGTCGAGGCCTGCCTGAAGGCCAAGATCGCAACAGCCGAAGTGGTTCACATCGATGCGTCGCTGATCCGCGCCAACGTGAGTTGGGACAGCCTCACCGAGCAGCATGTGGTGGATGTGCTGAGCGAGAATCAAAGCGAAGATGAAAGCGAGGCTGAGAGGAAGGGCCGGCAAAGCGGCAAGTACAAGAAGATCTGCACCACCGATCCGGATGCGACAATGGCCACCAATGCCCGAAACCGGCGGCTGGAGCCCGCTTACAAGCAGCACACTGCCGTCGATGACAAGGTCGGCGTTATTCTGGACGTCGCGGTCACGACTGGACAAACGAACGAAGGGGAGATGATCGAGCCGCAAGTCGATGAGGTTGAAGCGATTGCGGGCATCGACATCAAGGTGGTCACCGCCGACGCGGGATATGCCTACGCTAAAGTCTACGGTGCGCTCGAGCGGCGCGGCATCGATGCCCTGATCCCAGCTAAAGCCGAACCAATCAAGAGTCGCGTACCGCTCAGACGCTTCCGGTACGACGCCAAGAACGACATCTTGAAGTGCCCGCGAGGACGTATCTTGCGCCCCGCGCGGCCCATCAAGCACGGCCGTTTCTTTTACTCGAAGGCGAAGGATTGCGCCCGGTGTCCGCTCAAGGGCGATTGCCTATCCAAAGGGCGAGTTAACAAAGCGGTCGTTGTCGGTGACGATTATCCGGCACTGCTCCGCGCCCGCCGCCGTCGCGAGCGATGGAGTAAGCAGGATCGACGGCTCTATCAACGCCATCGCTGGCGCTCAGAGGGCTTCCACGGCGAAGCCAAAACCTGGCACGGACTAGCGCGCGCCATACGGCGCGGTCTACCGAACATGAAGATCCAAGCCTACCTGACGGCCGCCGCCATCAATCTGAAGCGGCTGGCAGCCGCTCTGCTTGCGCTTATTCTGCCTTGGATTGTCCTCATAGTGCGTTTGCGGCTTCAGATCGCCCCGTAGCGGGTTTTGATGCGAGGGCCACGACGGGGCCGGTCGCTGCATCGCGCGAAATCTATTGGCCACTTCTTCAACGACCCCCGCGTCCACTTCATGCGCAACGCGCTCGCGCATGCCGGCAAGAGCGGCCGGCGTGTCGTCTCCGCCTTCATCGCCACCGCGTTTGCCCAGGACGATGCCGAGGCCGCAAAGACCCAATGGCGAAAGGTCGCCGACCAGCTCCGCCCCAAGCTCCCCAAGCTCGCCGGCTTCCTCGACGAGGCCGAGACCGATGTGCTCGCCTACATGACCTTCCCGCCCCAGCATCGGACCAAGCTGCACTCGACCAACCCGATCGAGCGCCTCAACGGCGAGATCAAGCGCCGCACCGAGGTGGTCGGCATCTTCCCCAATGAGGACGCCATCGTTCGCCTCGTCGGTGCGATCCTGCTCGAGCAGAATGATGAATGGGCCGTCCAGCGCGCCCGCTACATGACGCTGGAAACCATCGCGCCGTTGAGCGATGATCCCGCCGTCAGCTTCCCGGCAATCGCCAGCTGACTTGTCCGGCCCTCGCCGGCGAACGCGGTGTCCCACCGCCAGTTACACCACGCCTAGGGACACGATCAAGTAACATCCTCAGGTGAGGCAATACGGGGGGCAATATTGCAGCCCGGATGACGGGTCCCGCACCACCCAGACGAAATGGCCAGGATGACCGTGCATCTCGTGCGCTGCCAGCGGGTCCGATGATGCGTACCCACTGGCGGCGCGAGCAATCCACTGCTAAGCGGTGAATTGTCTATCCGGGTAAGGCCAACCAAAGTGACCGCAGCGGCGCGATCGCTTCACCGTCGGATTTCGTCTCATACCCGCGTAAGCTTAACGAACCCTCCTTCGGCTAATTCGGCTTTGTAGGCCCGTCCGTTAAGCTGGATTGTTGTCGGGTTATTTTCGGTCGGCATGAAACCTTCTTCGCGCAGCTTGTCCATCAGGGCAGGTGTGGCCCATTGCTGTGGTAGCGGCGTTCCGAAGCGCCGGTGCTCCGTCCAGAAAGCTCCGAATTCCGGTAGCCCCGCCCGGCCGGCCCCAACCACTTGGTCCTCCGCAGGGTTATGAAAAAGAAGAACGCGATTGGACCCATCCAAACCGGCCGTGTAGCGGTGACCTCGGATTTCATAGGTCATCGTCGGCTGGTCCGAGTCCGGCAAGAGACCCTGGTGGAACAGCCTTTCGACCATGAAGTCAGGCGCGATTTGCGAACCGTGTGAAAATCTCTGGGGAGCGGCGAATGAGACATCTACCGCTTCCTCAGGTGCAGCAGATGATGATGGTCCAGCTTCATTCATGATCTGACTGAACAAATCATGATCTTCCTGTGTCCAGACGTGCGCCGTTGGTGATTCTGGTGAACGGGCATTGTTGATCGGGTTCGGATCCATAAAGCTCTCCTTTCTATTATGAGAACAAAGGCCTCTTGAAGATCTCCCCAGGGAGTGAGCTGAAGTTCGTTACGAATTCAGACATGGGCGGCTTCGTCATCGAGAGGCCAAGTTCGAATGTTAAAGAGGCTGGCTTTCGAGAAGCTGACAAAGGTCGAAGAAGGGAGACAAACCCGCGGCCGCATCTGCCACGTCTGTTGCGATCATCTCCGAGCCAAATCTCGTTCCGCCTGAACCGTAGCCGCGCCAGCGCGAAAACAGACGAGAGCGCGACCTACGTGAGGGTCCGGCAACCGCGGAGCGAACTGCTCGCCTGATTGGATGAAGAACGATCGCTCAGACGCAAAGCAGCCGAGACGATCATTCAGGCGCGGCGGTGCCGCTGATCCCGGAGCTGCGGCTGCCACTGCGTGTAATGGCCACTCCGCGACGTCTCCAGTGCCTCCGATCCTGCGCGCCATGATGCAACCTCCGACTGACAGCCGGAGCTACATCGGTCAAGCGGAATGTTACATCCTCAGGTGAGGCAATACGAACGGCCAACCTTGTCCCGGCTGCTATTGACGCTCAGCGTCATGCAGATGGCGGCCGTGTCAGGGCGCGCTTAGACGAAGCGGACATTTCAGCGGCGACTTCAACACCGCGTGTACGAATTACGATAATTTCCTTATTCAGGACACGAGTGAATTCTCATTCCAACGGTCCGTTGGCGAAGAAACGTAGACCGCATTCGTGCTCGCCCGTCCGGGCACACGAACGGTAGCTCCTACGTGAGGCGTCACTGATTTGCGTTAACAGCTCCCCAAGTGGCTGACCAAGATGTACGACCTTGAAACTTTGCAGCGCTCACCGAACAACATGAGATCGGCATCGTCGGCACGGGGCCGAATACGCCGCGCCTTGTCCCCGTCGCGGGGTCCCCCTCGCGCCGGAGATAGCCGAGATGCACGGCGAGCGGCGCCGAACGCACGGATGACGGACGGTCTGGGTCTTTATTGTCGCCAGATGCGAGCGACCCGTGAGCGGCCGTAAGTGAAGCACCTATAAATGGTGATGTTGCACGCGCGCGAGAAACCGCCGCAGGCGCCCTGAGTGGGGGCAAGCGCCTGGCGGTGAAGGGCGTGGCCCACTGCTCCTTAAGGTGTGGACGCAACCAGGCGACGCTGAAATGGCTCGAGTCGTGGAGACTCGTGTTCGGCGCCCGCCAATTTGTCGCAAACTCGCCACAGCCGCTCAATGTCTGCGGCGCCCGACAACTGCAGCAAGTCCGCATATTTGTCCTGCCGGCCAGGCCCACCATCAGATCAAGGGCTAAATGGTGGCGCGGAGACAGGCATTTTTATTGCAGACGTTACGGTGAGCTTCGTCGTGACACGCTTCAGCCCACATGTTGACTGGCGCAATGGCCGTGAGGGACGAGTTCGGCGAGTGGAATGCAACAGTACGACCTCCCTGGCCAAAATGTTTGGGTGAGGGAGCGCGCTTCAGATTAGGTCGAGGATGTCGAGGCAATCTACTCGAGAGAGGCTGGAGCCGGTCCTCGATCCCGCAGACGAACGCTTGACGAGCCGCGCCGTGTTGGGCGCAACCATCGGCAATATTCTCGAATTCTACGACTTCGGGACCTACAGCTTTTTCGCGATACAGATCGGTCAGGCGTTCTTCCCGGCAACCGACTCGTTCGCTAGCCTGATGCTGTCACTCGCAACCTTCGGCGCAGGTTTTGTGACCAGACCGCTCGGGGCCATCGTGCTCGGCTCGTATTCGGATCGGGCCGGCCGACGCCCCGCGATGACCGCCAGCTTCACCATGATGAGTGCCGCGGTCCTATTGTTAGCTATCACGCCATCGTATGAGACAATAGGACTTGCCGCTCCGTCGCTGGTCGTGTTTGCACGCTTGCTGCAAGGCTTTGCTCTCGGAGGTGAAGTGGGTCCGACGACCGCCTACTTGATGGAAGCGGCCCCCGCTGACGCGCGCGGTCTTGCTGTCTCTTTTCAGCCCGCGAGCCAACAGATAGCTGCGACGGCCGGAGCGTTGGTTGGAGAAATACTGTCGCTCACCATGACAAGCGAAGCTCTAAATGCGTACGGATGGCGGATCGCGCTGTTGCTCGGCGCCGCTACGTTGCCGTTTGGACTTTGGTTGCGGAGCGTCCTGCCCGAAACGTTGCACCGGCCCGAGGCGCCTGTTCTGGTCTCCGAGCCTGGAGGCCAATCGCGTGCCGATCGCCGCATCATGTGCTTGGGATTTGTCATCTTGGCCAGCTGCACGATCACTACTTATGTTACCGGATATATGACCACCTACGCGATGAACACTCTCCACGTTTCCGCGCCGGTCGCCTTTGGTACCACGCTCATCAGCAATGCGGTCGGAATTGCTGCAGCACCGCTGGGCGGCCTGCTCGCCGACCGCGCAGGCCGTCGTCGCATCATGATATGGCCGCAGGTTACTGCATTGCTGATGACCTATCCGGTATTCTTGTGGATTGCAGAGAGCCGCAGTGCCTTCGCACTTCTAGGAGGTCTCGGCGCCCTCACCCTGATCGGAACGATTCCGTATAGCGCCTTCTACGTGAGCATGGCCGAAGGTTTGCCCAGAAACATTCGTGGTGGCGCCTTCGCGACGATTTACGCTTTTGCGATAGCGATTTTCGGAGGCACAGCTCAACCAATCGTCACCTGGCTGATCCACCTTACCGGGAGCGCACTCGTGCCCGCATGGTACATGCTTTTCGCGAGCGCGGCCGGGCTCTTTGCCATGCTCATGATGCCGGAGACGGCGCCACTGAATTTTAGACCCAACCAAAAACGATCCTTCCTGACGCCACGACGGCTACCCTAGGCATAGCGGGAAGAATGGACATCCATGACGTCCGAAATGCGAACCATCGAACCGAAGAGCCATGTGCGCGGCATGGAAAAGCAATAGATGCTTATGATTTGATCAGTTTTGGATCGAGCACGGGCTCGCAGCGGAACACAGCGTGGCGCTCTAAGCCGGCTTTTCCCGTCTACCCAACCTTCGCCGATGCGGCGGTTGCGCGGTAGCCACCGACTGGCTGAAAGTGAGCGATCACTTTGAATAAGATGGCGCTGCCTGCACCATCTGCCATTGTAACTGTACGGCATGAGGGCGCGGCCGCTGTTGGAGCAAGCGGCCGCACGAGGCTCGATCCTCATTCTCTGCTTGAGTTGTTTTCCGTTCTCAGTGTCGCACGCACGAGGGATCGGTCAAACAAAAAAACAGGTCGCAGATACCATCCAACGGGTCGTCCGCGCACTGAGGATACGAAGTATCGGCCAAATGCACCCTGGCGGCGACCGGTTGCGCGGCAACTGTTGCGGCAAAAGGAGGCACCGCCGCCGTTGCAAGCGCGAGGGCGCTCGCTGTCACTAACACAGACGTTTTCATCCGAGAAATCGCTTCCCTAGGTTGGCCCCAACCCTCCTCGCGTCTATATGAGGACGCTGTAAGCGGTAAAATTGATTTTCTTGATCAGATCTATCTAGGGAATGGATAAGTCCGGACATCACCGTACGGCTCGATGTTAGCCCGCTCGGAACCTGCAATCTGCTTGATCGAACGCTGGAGGAGCCTCGGAGTGGTCGATGCATGTCTGGGAGCACTCGAGTTAAGCGTTTCTTGAATCCGACTGTATCGTCCGAGCAAGGCGACAGTCGGCTTGCATGGTCCCGCACATGCGGCGCCGCGAGGGGAGAGCCGGGTTGACCCGCGAGCGTGTTCCCGAAGATCATGCAGCAATTGAGGAGCAGCTCGTCGACGCGATGGAGGACGAGTTTCACGCTCGGCTGAACCAACGGCTCGCCGAAGCAGGCCTAACGGGCGATGCCGATGCCGAGCGAACGGTCGGACCTCAAATTGTCAACGAGATCGCTCGCGAGATCAAAGGCGCGGCGATGCACCGGGTGCTTAGGGCGCATGGCATCGAGCTAAAAAAGACGGTCAGACCTATGTACGGGTTGCTATCGTGAGCTCGGGCCTTAACTCAATGGACCGCCTCCGCCAAGCTGATCGGGCGGTGGAAGCTGCTGTTCGGGCGATGCCGCCGTCGGTCGCTCGTGACGGCGACTGAACAAGCAGCGACATGACAGACCATACGCCCATATATTGGGATCGTCGGGGCGGCTCGGCGCGCCATTGCAGTTGAAGCGAAGCAGCTCCGACGCCACTTGGCTAGAGACGCTCGAGGAAGAACGACAGCCCCAGCATCTTTGGGGGCCAAGGAGGCTTGATGCTGGGGCCGTCGTAGCCTTATGCAAGAGTAGCAAACAGGCCGCGTTGTTGTGCACCGCCCGATCCGATTCGTCAAAGCGGCCGTGATGCTCAGCTCCCGTGCCACCGAACCGTCCGCGATCCGTTGAAGCTCCGCCGAGGGTTTGCGCGCCAGCTTGCAGCGGGCAAACAGGCGAAAGCACTGTTACATCCGAGCGGATCGCCGCCGGCATCAGGTACATGTTTTCGGTCTGCAATGCTCAGCGGCCTAGCTTCTCGCCCGAGCGCCGATGTTTGCCACACCTCGGAATGGCAGCTTGCTTGTGGACAATCCTCCGGGATCGCCGTCTGCTACCCCTCGCGTGAGGTGCATTCTCTCCCAGTTCCATCTTTTTGTAAGATGGGCCCAAGAGGGCTCGGCGCTGCTCAGGCAATCCACCGAGCCGATCCGAAGGCATGAAGGCTGCCACCGAACGGCTCACCGCAAGACAGCCCACTCACTAGATCCCCAGTCGAGCCATGTGCGCTGAAACGTGCCCGGGATCGGGAAGGGGCTGCCACGGCTGGCCAGCGGCGGTGCTCAACAAGGACCTACAGAACGCAGGCGTCAGCTTGCCGCGGTGGATCACGACGTTCTCGTGGCCCTCGGCGGCTCGAGCGTTCTGCCAATGCTGATTGTATCCGCGCTGTTCGTCGGACTTCACGTGGCATGCGGCGAATGCGCGATCGCCCAACGTTGCCAATTGCCAAGCATAAACCGGCCGCTCGGTATGGATGTGCACCCACATCGGCCTTGGCATTGCGCCGCTGCCAAGCGCCTTGGGCTGCAGCTTGATCTCGAATAGCTTACCTGGCTCTCCCTTCAACGCTTGCGGTGGACCCACTGACTCCAGTTCCCCCGCCGCGCGCAACTGCTCGAGATACTCTTGCGAAGGAAACGGGTAGGTCTTCATGCAATCGCTCGTGATCGCTGCCTTCCGCGCTTTCAATGATTTTGCCTGCCCCTGCAGCTCGGACCCCATCCCGTTGAGCCGGACTATTTTATCGTGCACTTCGGGAAGTTGCGAAGGCGTGAGCAAGCCACGTCGGCGAGGCTCCTGCAGCGCGGCCACACAGGCCTCAATCTCGGCGGCCTGCGTCTGCAAGTGCGTGATAACCCGATCCAAGACGTGTTCGGCGTCCTCGGGCTTCATCTGGCGCGTCTGCGAGACCGCCCTCTGCTGAGCCGGCAGATCGAACTGCAGCAGCTTGTCCAATCGCTCAAGTAATCCCGCCAAAGCTTCCTTGGACGGCGGCGCCTGCCACATCTGGAGGTGATCGGTTGCAGCGGATGAGGCACGTGCTTCCTCGGTGGTAGCGAGCTTCTTGGTACCGAGATCTGAGCGCACGATAACCTTGCGCGCCGGGGCCGTAGCGCCATCGGGCCGTTGCGACTCGGATGAGCTGGCCGTTGAACTCCCCTCGCCGGCAGCCGCTGCGCGCCTTCCTTTCTCTTTTCCTTTTCCTTTTCTGCGACCTGGAGTGCCTTGGCTCACCCCGGCAGTATTTTCCGGCAGCACGGCCCAAGCGGGCGGTTCGATTGTAGCTGGCGTACTTGGCTGCAATGCCAGCAGCCGCATAACCTCGTTCGCGGTCACCCACGCCCCTTCCACGATCTCGTCTAGCAACTGCAGGGGAACTTCAGCTCCCGTTCCGATCTGCCTCAGGCTGGCAACGATGCCGCTCAGCCCGGATGCAAATTCCGAAAGCCGCTCCATGACTCCTTCCAGAACGGCGCGATGCTCCGCGTCAAGCACTGCTCCATCGCGGTACAGAACGGCGTCGCACGTGGAGACGAATGCCGGAAAAACATCCTCGACGAAGGTCCCGAGCAGACGCGCCCGCCCGCTCTCCTCCATCAAGGCATCGCGCACGTCTGGGTCGAGCGTGCTCGCTCGCGAGTCAATCAAGAGCTCCGCGAGAGCGATCCGCGCTTGCAGATACATGCACTTCGTATTGAGAGCCCAGCCGGTATGCAGTCTTAGTGCGGCCTCTTCGGCCTTGCGCATCTCGGGCGTGCTGCTTGGCAAGTTGGCAGTAGCCGCGCAGACAGACTGCATCCGCTCCGAGCGCAACACCTTCTTCCCCCACCATTCCATGCAGGCTGCATAGCGTTTCGCCACGCTTTTAAACGCGCCGGCCACCTGGGCGGGCGTACCGGTGTCTTGGATCTTCGGGAGCCAGCCTAATGCTTCCTTTCTTTTGTCCTCCAGCTCGTAAATAATCCGGGTGGCCACTGCGTTACATTCTTCGGCCGCGTTCAGCGTGTCATCGCGGAGCCGGCGAGCCCGATCGTCGGGCAGAATGCGACGCGCCAAATTGGCAGGCAAATCCGCGTAGTACTCCAGAACTGTTGAGCCTGCTTTGACGACTTGATCGATCAGCTCTTGCGCCTCTTGGAAGGTCTGGGCGTGCGGGGCCGCTCGACGGCTAGCTTCAAGCTCCTCAAACAGGCCGCCCATTTTTCGCCTTGCTGCCTTTATCTCGTCTCGGGTGGGCGCTGCCACCTCCGAACTTGAGTTGTCAAGCGCCGCGGTCCTGTCTTGAGGCCCAGAGCGCATCCGCTCGATGATGACATCGAAAGATTGACTGCGTCCTCCCGGGAACAGGCTGGGCTCCACGCTCGAACCGCTCACATCTCCGGTATTGCCAGCTCCTGCGGCCCCAACTTCCGATGCGCCGGCTCGGCCAATGCCTGTCATGCTTCGTCTCCGATAAAAGTCGCGAATGTGCAGCCCGTCTGGATAGACCATGTGACTGACGACTAGCTGACCAAAACGCGTTCTTTCGAATGCACAAGAAAGCCAATGTCACCTGAAGTTCCATTCCATCGGACCTCCAATGTCGCTGAAGAGAGCGATGCGGGTAAGTGCGTCCGTGTAAGCAGCCGCGACGTAATCGCGGCTGAGGTGCCCTGGCCTCGACGCGCTCCGCTACGCGCGTCGCCCTCTGCCGTTAGCTCCGTCCACACCGACTGAGTCAAGTCGTCCCCAAACGTTGGTAGCCGGGAGAACAGTCGAGGCTAATCGGCGAATTTTGGTCAAGCAGAAATGGCCAGCTTATAGATTGGCAGACCTACGCTCGCCACACGCGTCCTGCTAACGGTAAGTGGACTTTGACATAAGAGCTTAACAATCTAGCGGCCACACACCGATGACGACGAGAAGCTGAAGGTCGATCAGCATCGATATTTTTCCTCGTACCAACCGGCTGAATCGACCTTCCGCAGATCCTCAGGCTGCATTTCGCAAAAGTGCGGCGCTCATCCGGGCCTGGTGAAATCACCTTCACAGAACTATGGCAGCGAGCACACCAAACGCACCGAGAACCAGCCCAATCAGCGAACCGGCGGTCGGCACGTCTCTGAAGAGCAGAACCGCGAGTATCGGCTCTACGACCAGGATAGCTCCCACCGATATCGCGACAATGATCCAGATATTCTTCAGATGCATGTAGCCCAGTGCGTATCCGAAAACGAGGAGGATGCCACCCGAGCATACCAGGAGAAACATCGGCCAAAGCATCGCCAGATCGCCACCGGTCTTTGCGAATTGCCTTGAGGCAATCAACTCGGCGCATATCGAAAGCGCTTCTCCAAGGAAAATGGCTGCCATAGCTGCAATTTTCAACATCAAGGTCATCGACCTCTATGGTTCCGGCTATTCAAGGCAGCCCAGAGACCTGCATCGGAGTAGCAGTTGAGCTTCAATTTTCGGCATGCCAAGCGCGAGTCGAGACGCGCGCCTCACCTATCGCTTCTCGCAGGTCCTTCCAAGCGTCTGCCGGGCCGGCAATTGGCTTCCTACATGCAGCATTGTTTCCCGTCGATCACCCCAGCTGCGCTGCTTGCAGAAACCAAAGATGGTTCAGGACAAGCCCGCTCCGCCGCCTGCGTGAGCCGAACAATTTGGGCCTAGGCTGCAATCCGCACGGGGAGAGCGGAATAGCCGTGCACGAAGTTAGATGCAATCCGCTCGGGTTCGCCGACAATCTCGAACCACAATTCCGCAGACAAAATCTCTTCCCAGAGGACTCTCAACTGCAGCTGCGCAAGATGTCGACCAAGACAGCGATGGATGCCGAATCCAAACGAGAGATGCTGCCTCACATTCTTGCGATCTATCACGAAATTGTTGGCATTCTCAATGATCTCTTCGTCCCTGTTACCGGAGATGTACCACATGACGACCTTGTCGCCTTTCCTGATCTGTTTTCCGCCTACGATGCTGTCGATCGCGGCGGTACGGCGCATATGTGCAATTGGCGTCTGGTACCGAATGATCTCGTGCACGGCGCTTGAGATCAGCTTGGGATTGTCAATTAGCTTTCGCAGCTCGGAGGGGTACTGACTCATGAACAGGAGGCCGCCGGTAATTGAGTTGCGCGTGGTGTCGTTTCCCCCAACGATCAGCAGAATCAGATTTCCGAGAAACTCGCTCGGCTCCATCTGCCGTGTGGCGGGCGAATGCGCCATCAGGGAAATCAGGTCGAGGCGCGGCTCGGCTTTGATGCGCTCGTTCCAAAGCCGGGTGAAATAGTCCAGGCACTCGGACAAGATGGTGCTTCGCTTGTCCCAGCTGTCGATTGCATGGCCTGCTTTCGGAGCTGTAACAGCGACGTCTGACCAATAGGTCAGCAGTCGCCGATCCTCAAATGGGAAGTCGAACAGCGTGGCGAGCATTTGCGTCGTCAACTCTATGGACACCATGTCCACCCAGTTGAAGGCCTCATTGCGCGGCAAGCCCGCGAGAATCGCCCTGACCCGAGACCGGATCAAGCTTTCGAGCTTCGTCAAGCTTTCCGGTCCGACGATCGGGCTCACGGTATTGCGCTGCTCGGCGTGCTTTGGAGGCCCCATCTTGATGAAACTCGGGGTCCAGTGCTCGCCAGGCACGTCGACAATAGTGACACCTTCTTCTGACGAGAACGCTTTGTGGTTTGTGTCTACGGCTACGATATCCCGGTATTTCGTTACGGACCAATATGGACCATGAGCGCTGTCTTGACAGTAGTGAACGGGATCTTCCTTTCGCAACCGCTCAAAGCAAGCCCAGATGCTGTCGTCTTGAAAGCGCTTGCCCTCGCTTACATCCAGCTTGCTCAGCGGGATAACACACGAATCCTCAGCCCTATAATCTTCCGATCGCCTTGTCATGATCATCTCTGCAGATTCTGCTCTCGCGAGTTTACGGTGTGGCGCGATTCATCGCTTCAAGCTGCCGCAGCGCTTGGCTGCGACGGGCCGCTCGACCAGGCTACCTCACAGTGCAGCTAGCCTCGCCCTACCATGTCGGGCAGTAAGGATCGCATTGACTTTCCAAGTCGATCTACTCAGGGATCAGTGAGAGCTCTCAGCGCTGGTTAGAGATGGCTATGCGCTGGAGGCAACATCAAGCCGAGTACACCTTCATACGGTAACCCTCGCCTTGGGATACGGCCGGAACGGATAGCTTTCTCAAGGTCATGGATGATTAATCCGGCGAACACGTAGGCGACCGCCGGCGGCGAGGGGCCGCCCCATGGCCGGTCATCCATCGCATGCGCCCAGAACTGGCAGATGCGGGTGCGATGTCGTCCGGGATCGAGCACCGGCATCGGCGTCTCGTCGCAGAACAGGCGCGGCGCGGCCTGGATCGCGCGCAGCTGGAGCTCATAAAGGCTCTTGAGCCACCAGGCTGCACGCTTCACCCAACCGGCGAGCGTCGCCCGGTCGAGATGGACACCCTGGCCGGCCAGGATTTGCACCTGTCGGTACAGCGGCAGATACCAGGCGAACTTCGAGACCACCACGTGGCTCACGAGTGCGGTCGAGGCCATGCCGCTCTCGATCAGGCGTGGCAACGCCTTCACCTGGACCACACCATCGGTGCAGCTGCGGCAGCCATATTTGGGACGGATCGTCCGCAGCACCCGCAGGATCGCCGGGATCACGTCCAGCACCTCGCTGACGTCCTCGCCGATCTTGTGGAGCTGGCCCTGGCAGCACGGGCAGGCGGTCGCCTCCGGCTCCAGCACCTGCTCACAGCGCGGCAGGTGCTTGGGCAGCGCGCCGATGTTGCGGCGCGCCTTCTTGCGCGGTTTGCCGGATGGCTTCGCCACAGCCACATCGTCGTTGGCGGGCGCACACAGCCTCGCGTCGGCCTCAAGATCGCCCAGCTCGAGCGCAAGCTGTTCGTCGACGAGCACCGCAAGCCGCTCCGAGCGCTTCCCGAAGATCATCTCCTTGAGCGTCTGCATTGCTACGCGCAGCTTCTCGTTCTCGGCGTCAAGCGCGAGCACCATCTCGGTCAGAGCTGACGGATCGGTCGGGAGAGCGTCGGGACGAATCGCCATGACCAGACGATACATGCGCGCGCCAGAGGCTCCAGCGAAATCCTCTCCTCTCAGCCGACAACGGCCGGCTGCTTCACAGGCTTGGGAGAGACGCGCGTCCACTCGAGTCCGTCGAGCAGCATCGCGAGCTGCGTCGCACTTAGATGCACCACGCCGTCGCGGATCGGCGGCCAGGTGAAGTGCCCTTGGTGCAACCACTTCGTCACCAGCACCATGCCGCTGCCGTCCCACGCCAGAAGCTTCACTCTGTCCATGCGTTTGCTGCGGAACACGAAGACGTCGCCACAATACGGGTTCGCACGCAGCGCTTCGCTCACCAGTGCCGACAGCGTATGCACCGACTTGCGGAAATCGACCGGCTGTGTCGCCAGCACCACCTTGAGGTCAGAGCGTAGCGCAATCACCGGACGCCCCGAAGCGCCGCCAGCACGGTCGACAGCGTCGCCAGCTCCACGCCCGGCTCGACCCGGATGCGCGCCCCGTTCACCTCGATCTCGACAACCCCGCAAACCTTGGCCGGCGGCGCGGCGATCTCCAAAGGCTTCGTCTGTAGCCGCGAAATACGCTCGGGCTCGCTGGCTGTCCCGCTACCGCTCTCGGCATCAATTTGGATTGGCACGAAGTTCGGCGCCTTGCCCACCACCGCCGCCGCAACTTGGCGTCGCCACACCGTAAGCAGCCCGCGCGAAACGCCATTGCGCCGCGCAACCTCGGAGATGTTCGCACCCTCCCCAAAGCTCTCCGCCACGATCCGGGCCTTCTCCTCGCCCGTCCACCGACGCCGTCGGCGCTCCCCAGTGATCACCTCGACGCGACGATAGGAGTCATCTTCCTGCCTGGCATCAAGCATGGCATTTGCCATCGTTCCACCTCCACCGATCAGCTCATGCCAGGCTGTATCGCGCGCAAGCCGAGGGGTGGCTAGGTGGGGGCCTCATGCCGGTTACGATTAATCGTCTGGCTAGGACTGTTCAGGCAGATCGATCCAGATATCCGAAGGACCCTTCACGAGAGTATCCTGATCTGGAACGTAGATATTATCGAAGATCCTGAGACCATGAGCCGTTGCCGCTCCAAAAATGATGAAAGGGAGCTTGACTTGCTCCAGGTCTTCGAAGTTGTCAGCGCCGACGATTCGAACAAAATCGAGCTTAAAGTGTCGGAACTTGATCTGAGATGTAGCCGACGCGACCAGATCCTTGACGGTAGATAACCCTTGGGCGATCTCTTTCCTCGAATGGTTGAGTGCTGTGAAAAGACACGACAGCTCATCAAGCTCGGAACGGCTAAATCGCCTCAAGCGCGACGAAATGGGCACTCCATTCTTGTATCTCACCGTCGGCACAAACCTTATCTCGCAATCCAGAAGGAGGTCTGCGACGGCGCGCTTCACCAGGATCGCCTGACCGATATCTTTCAGGCCGAAGTAGCTGCGAGTTGGCCTAGCATAGCAGATCCAGCGGACTGCCCCGGTAACGGCTTCCTTCAAATACGCATCACGGCCCCCTAAACGCAAATCACAGTCGCCTTGCGATACAAAGGTTCGATAGCCAGGCGGGAACATTTCGGTGTCGTTGGAGGAAATTACGGCAGTTGCTCCCGAACGCAATGCAAGTCCAATGTCCTCGTCCAAATTGAAATCGTAGCTCCCACCTGGTCTAAGCTGGATCTTGTTCGGGTAGACTGTGACGATCGCGACGTCATTCTCCGATGCCGCCCTTCTGATCAGTTCTGCATGCCCAAGATGCAGGGCGCCGAGAGTATGTACCGTCCCGATCGTCTGCCCTGTTCTCGCCACCTCCCGGATGAACGCTTTACCTGCGGAAAGACATGCCAGATGCATTTTCCTACTCCAGTCTCTTTGAACGCCAAAAGAGCGATCTGATCGGTCGTATCGCGCAGAAGGTCTGCCCTGCCTC
Source organism: Bradyrhizobium sp. ISRA430 (assembly GCF_029909975.1). Taxonomy (NCBI): domain Bacteria; kingdom Pseudomonadati; phylum Pseudomonadota; class Alphaproteobacteria; order Hyphomicrobiales; family Nitrobacteraceae; genus Bradyrhizobium; species Bradyrhizobium sp. ISRA430. The sequence goes on along the minus strand of NZ_CP094516.1, from coordinate 6,973,456 downwards.
TCGTATCCGCCGGCAATGCCAACGAGCCCCATAGCGCTTTAGCGCTCGCTCACAGCTCGGACGACCGCCCAGACCTGTCCTAAGCTCACCGACACTGCATTCCCTTCTATTTTGCAGTCTCCGAAGCAGTCAGGTGGACCCTTCTCGCCCCCGTCTGATCAACGATGAGAATTCAGTTAGATAGCTTGATGGCTCGCGTGGCTCATCCCCCTTCAGAGCGGCCTGTAGGCCCGGGCATCGGTCTGCAAAGAACGGTGGCTCGAATGTGGTTATCTTAGCGCCCGAAAAGTCCGCCTTTACGAAGCTGGCCTGGAACGGCGACATCCCACTCAGGTTCGCCTCGCGCAAGGACGATTGGTTCATGCGAACGTACGCGGCCCGCGTTGCCTCCAGATTGGTTCTCGTCATTCCTGCGGCGAGATATGCCTGAACGAGATTCGATCCTTCGAGATTTGCCTCATGCAGTGCCATTGATTGCGGGGGATCACCGGTGATCATCGACCTGTAGAGGTAAGCCTGGGATAAGTCCGCATGCTCGAGGTCGCAGTCGCGCACAAAGGCACAGCGGCCACGAAAGCCCGATAATTTGGCTGCTCGCATGGTGCTCTCTGTTATCGAAATGCATTCGCCTGATGCCAGAGACAGGTTCGCTCCATCGAGCTGGCAGGAATGAATGGATGCACCGTTGAGCACGGCACCGACGAGGTTTGCGTTGGACAAGCTTACGGACAAAAGCCGCGCCTCGGTCAGGTCTACCTGCTCAAGCTCCGCATTTGGAAGATTTGACAAGTGAATATCAGCATATGGTGCGCTCATGGCTCTCGCTGCAATGCGGCCGCTTACCTTTGAGAGTCTCAGATACGGAAGATGAGCGCCTTCCAGGACAAGACCATCGACCGAGGTGGGACGCACAATCGATAAACAGTTCCCCTTTGACTGGAAGAACGAGCAAGACGCCAGATGTGCTTTCGTGATCGTGAGTTGGCTCAGCTTGGCAAAGCGGAAGGAAGCGGAAGGAAGGAAACATTCATTGATGGTCGAACCCTGTAGCTCCGCGCCATCGAATACAGCACCACTCGCGTCGCATTGGTAAGCGAGAAGCCCGCTGAGCATGGCGTTATCAAAGCGTGTCCTTTTCATGCTGCAACCGTGAAACAGGCTGCCTGTTGCATCAATTACATTGCGCAGACTGGCATCATCGAAGTTGCAGACCTGCGCTGCAATCGCATGCATATACGCAAAATCGAGCTTGGCCCCGCGGAAACTTGCCCTTTCTAGCCCCGGACAGATAAGATTCGCCCCAGAAAGGTCTGCCCGATCCAACTTTGCTCCGTAGAGCTGCGCACGATTGAGAGTACAGCGTCGCAACGGGAAATCTGACAGGTCGTGACCGTTAAAGTTCTCGGAGGATAGCTGCAAGCCAATCCCGGTCCTTCTGATCGCCTCTTGGGTTCGCCTCCCGACGGCGGCCACCGCGCGCAGCCGATCGGCAGCTCGGCTCCAGTACCGAACAAAGTCGCCATCTGATAAAAGATTGTGTTTCGGATCTGACCAGTGCTCTGCCCCTTCATTCGCGGTGCACTTGCTATCAGCGCCGATCGTTTGCGACATGACGACGATTCCGTATTGCCCGGATTACGGGGGGCCTGTTATTGACCTCTTTTTGCTCCGCCTTGGAGGTACGCTATGCGACCTGTGGCGAACTCGTCGGCGAAATGGCGACACGATGCGTCGATGAGGCGCCTATTGAGTCGGTGACCTTCGCAGCTGGCACAGTTGAGCACGTCAGCCGAATTCTAGTCATGCGCCCCCCAGTGCCGCTCGCTGAGATTGTTCACCGAGCCCCGCAACTCTGACAACGCAACGGTCGTTTGACAGTACCGATATGTCCAGAAGTTGCGGTTTGTCTCGTCGGCTCTTATAGGCAAATCCAAATCGCTCTCCATCAAACCGAGCGCGAAAATTTCAAGGTCTTGCTCCTTTTTCAGAATGGACCCACGGCTTCCGGGCGGAAAAGTGATCGTTCACAGGGCTGAAGTCAGCCCCTACTCGGCGTTACCTCATTTCCGATAGCAATGACCGTGCCAGCCGCATCAGTCGCAATTAAGGGCTGAATAGGCGTCATGAAATCGATATTGACGCCGAATGTTTTGAACCTGACAAACACGCTCTCGTTGTCAGGGACCGCACCATGATCGCAAGGCTATCGTGAAAGCGAAGATTGCGAGCTCGTTTGCAGGAGCGCAAGAGCCGCCCCTCCTTGCGGGCACGCAATCGATGGCAATCCGACATTTGCGGATCGCCGACCTCAGGGTTAGCGAGTGTTCGAACTCGGCTAAAGCATGATCCGGAAAAGTGCGAAGCGGTTTTCCGAAAAGATCATGCTTAAACAACAACCTAAAGCGCGATGACGATTCATTCCAATCTCATCGCGCTTTAGCCCTGCTCCGCGCGCCGACCGGTCCATCTAGTGGGAACCCGTGCCAGAGACTGTCCAGGCTCGAGCGATGAACGAGCCCGCAATCGTGACCAACTCGGTGCGCAAAGGCGAATGCCCCCGCGATCGGAGATAGACAATTTTATGATAAAGCATCGAATTCGAAGGCATTCATGCGATGCCTTCTTCGAGGATCGTAGCTGAATGATCTATCTGGTGGTCGCGCACAAGACGCGGCATGGCGGCGATAAGGCTCTTGGTATATTCAGACTGTGGATTGCGAAATATCTCTTCAGTGGCGCCACTATCGACGATTCTCCCCCGGCGCATAACTATGACGCGATCGCTGATGTGACGAACAACACTGAGATCATGCGAGATGAAGAGATAACTTACGCCGAGGTGGTCCTTCAGATAGCAGAGCAGGTCCAAGACCTGGGCCTGGATCGATACGTCGAGCGCCGAAACCGGCTCATCGCAGACGATTACCGCAGGATTTGGTGCGATCGCGCGGGCGATCGCAACGCGCTGGCGCTGGCCGCCGGAGAGCTCGAGCGGTCGTCGGTCGAGCAAGGCCTGGGATAGCCCAACCAGATCGAGCAGCTCAATTACACGCTCCTGCCGCTTGCGCCGTGTCTCAACGTCGCTCGAAAGGCTGTCCGATATGATGCGTCCGACCGTCCAACGTGGATCAAACGAGCCAAGAGGATCCTGGTAAATGATCGATAGCGACCGCCGCCGAGCTCGCCGTTCGCGCTCGGCGAGCGTGGTCCAAGGCCGGCCTGCAAACTGAACGGCTCCCTCATCAGGCTCCTCGAGCGCCAGGACCATGCGCGCCATCGTTGACTTTCCTGATCCGGACTCACCTACGATGCCCAAAGTCTCGCCGGATCGCAGTTCGAAGGAGACGCCGTCCACAGCCGCCCGTAAAGTGCCATCCGGGCCCTTGAAGCGCTTCACCAGACTTGTCGCTTCGAGCAGGATGGGACAAGATTTCGGCGGCGATTGCACGGCTGGCTGCGTTTGCCGGGCAGGCGAACGCACAATAGTCGATGGTGAGAGGCGTGAGCCGCGCGGCCGGCCTGATGGCACGGCGTCCAGCAGCTGCTTAGTATAGGGGTGCCCCGGATCTTTGAATATCTGGACGGCGTTACCGCGTTCGACGACCTCGCCTCCTCGCATGACGAGGATCTCATCCGCTACGCGGGAGACCACCGCCAGATCGTGACTGATCAGGATCAGAGCCTTGCCCCTCGTTTTGGTCTCCTCAAGGAGTGACAGCACATGAGCTTGCACCGTCACATCGAGAGCGGTCGTCGGCTCGTCGGCGATCAGGATGCGGGGATCGAGCGCAAGTGCCGACGCGATGAGAGCCCGTTGACGCTGGCCGCCGGATAATTGATGCGGCAGCTGCTCGGCCTTGGTCTCGGGGTCAGGGACACCGACGAGCTTAAGGAGAGCAATGACGCGCTGCGCGAGCTCCTCGCGTGATGATACCGCGCCGTGGAGGAGCAAGCCTTCACCAATCTCTTTGCCGATCCGGCGAAGCGGGTCAAGTGAGACGAGTGCATCCTGAAATACAAAGCCAATCTCGTTGCCGCGGATGCGCCGCCAGGCACGATCGTTAAGACCCATCAGGTCCGTCCCGTCGAAGCTTAGCTGGCGTGCATGAACATTGGCGTAGCGACCAGCGAGGCCTATGAGAGCCCGCGCAGTCACGCTCTTGCCCGAGCCGGATTCACCGACAATCGCAAGACACCGTCCCGGTTGGAGGGAGAAGGATATACTGCGCACAACCGCTTTCTCGTCGATGCCGCGACCGAAGGAAACACGCAGCGAATCGACCGTGAGGAGGTCCGGCTGCTGCGGGACAGGCTGGAGGCGACCCTGCGACATTCACGTTTTTCCTTCCAGATGGTCCTGTAGATGGCGCCCGATGATGGTGAGGCTGAGGGCAAACGCCGTAACTGCCAGACCGGGGATGATCTCCAGCCACCAGGCGTAGATTACATAATTGCGCCCGGCATTGAGCAGCGCGCCCCATTCAGGCGCCGGGGGAGCGACGCCGAGTCCCAGAAAAGCAAGACCGGAGGCCCATATAATCGCCTGACCTACGCCGATCGTCACCATTGCCGTCAGCGGGTTCATGGCGTTGGGAAGAATATGCCTCCAGACAATACGGGGAAATGGATGGCCCAGCACCTTAGCGGCCTCCACATACCCTGTCCCCTTGATGGCAAGCATCTGGCCCCTGATCATGCGCGCATAGCCTGGCGCTGTGCCGATTCCGACAGCTATGACCTCAGTCAGTACCGACGGCCCAAAAACGGTCACGAACACAAGGGCGAGCAGGAGCGTGGGAATTGCGAAGAGCACGTCGACAACCCGGCTCAGGATGCTGTCGCATACGCCACCATAAAGTGCGGCGGTGACGCCGAAAACGATCGCAATGGACATGCTCAGCGCCGTTGCGCCTAGTCCAATAGCCAGGGATTGGCCTGCCCCCTCGACTACTCGAGAGTAAAGATCTCGACCCAATTGATCAGTTCCCAACCAATGGGCGATCGACGGAGACTGCAATGACGATCTCAAATCAATAGCGAGCGGATCGTGCGTCTGCAGCACCTTTGGCGCCACAGCCGCGAGGGCAAAGAGGCCAATGATGATAAGACAGGCGGCAACTCGGAACGGAACATGGCGGACGATTGCCAGGACTTCTTTGAGCGGCCGAGACACGGTGGCTTCGGCGAACATGCTCATGTCAACTTGATCCTGGGATCGACGACCCGGTAAGTCAGATCGACAATCAAACTGACAAGAACGAACAGGCCCGCAGAAATCAAAACAGCTCCCGAGACAATCGGAACGTCTCGCGAGGACGTCGCAGCAACAAGGACTCCACCTAGGCCTTGACGGGCGAAAACCACCTCGATCAAAATCGCGCCCGAAAGAAGTTTGCCGAGCGCCCAACCTGATAAAGTAATGCCAGGCAATGCGGCATGGCGGAGGACATGGCGAAGCCTGACGCCGAAATCACTCATGCCTCGGGCGCGCGCGGACGTAACGAAGGGCTGCTCGAGCACGCGCGTGAACTCGTTCTGAACGACTTGTCCGAAAAAGCCCGATAATTCAAGAGCCAACGCAAGTGTCGGCAGAATGAGCCCGGTCGGAGAACTTCCACCGATGACCGGGAAAATGCGCAGCTTTACCGCAAAAACGACCAGCAGAATTGTGGCCAGCCAATAGGGCGGCGCGGTTGCAAAAAAGACCTGCGTGTCATTGAGCAACTTCGCCCATATGTTGTCTCTGCCGGCGATGAACAAGGTCGTCAGGATTGCGATAATCCATGCGAACAGCAGCGCGGTGACCGCCAGAATAATGGTAGGGCCAATCTGTTCCGCGATGATCCCTGCGACAGGCCGATGCTGCTGGTATGACTCGCCAAGGTCTCCATGAAGGATTCGCAGTATGTATTTTCCGTATTGAATCGCGAGCGGTTGGTCAAATCCGTATTTCGCATTGATCGCCGCAAGTTCTGCCGAGGACGCGAGTCCGACGTTGCCACTTGTCGCATTGATGATGATCTGGGCGCGGTCGCCAGGGAGCACACATTGAATCAAGAACGCAAAGGTTGCGGCCGCCCACACCACGACCACGCCGGAGAATATCCGGCGCGCGAACCAAACAATAGGATGATGGGCTACTATCTTCACGGCGTCACTTCCCATCATCGAAATGAGCGTCATAGAAAACGGGTTCGCCAACCGAGCCGCGGTCAAGCCAAACGTCTTTGAGGTTCGGCTTGGTCGCCAACGTTACGTCTAGCACCGTGAGGCCAATCACAGGGGCCTCATCCACGATCTTCCGTTCCGCCTGCTGATAGAGGGCGGTACGTTGCGCCCCATTGAGTTCCTGCTCCGCCTTTTGAATGACGTCCCAAAGCGTCAGATCTTGATAGCGTGAGGGATTGAAGCGATTGGTCTCGCCCTTCTGATCGGGCTTCCACGAGATCCGGAATATCTCCGCGCCGGGGGCAACCCAATAGAGGAGAACAATCTCATAATCATCGGGTCCGAGGTTTCTTCCGGCGAAGAAATCAGCTGGATTGGTAGGCTGAAGACGTACGTCAAAACCGGCCGCTCTTGCCTGCTGCTGGATAACTTGCAAGGCTTGCTCGCCATCTGGCTTCAGAAAAGCGTTCGAATAGGACACGCGCACGATGAGCGGGTTGCCATTCTTAACACGAACGCCGCTAGGATTACGCTCGGTCCAACCCGCCTGATCAAGCAATTGATTGGCTTTCCGAATATCGTACGTATACGACTGCCCGAGCTCGCGCAGGTATTCCGGCGAGCTCTGACTCAGCGCACCGTTGCCTTCAAATGGCAAAGAGCCAAGGAATGATGTGTCGACTGCGGCCTTTCGGTCAGTAGAATAGGCAAACGCCTTGCGGACGAGCACATCGTCAAATGGGGGCCGGGCCGTATACAACGCCAGGCGCAGAGGGGTACCGCCGGTAATGTGCCGCAATACTGGAAAACGGGAATTGGCCTCCTTCCATGCGATAGCTGGGATATCGTATATGGCATCGGTCTCGCCCGCGATGAATGAGCCGTACCGGACGGTCTGATCTGGCAGGAACTTCCAGCTGATTCCGTCAATGTAAGCCGGCCCTTGATGTTTGGCGGTGGCCGGCGCCGAGTTGTAGTCGGGATTACGGCGGAAGGTGACCTCCCGTCCATGACGCCATTTGTCGACAATGAATGGACCTGAGCCGACTGGGTTCTCGCAGTTCACCGCAAGTCCGCGTTTGAGCGCGGATGGTGAGAGAATGCCTTGTGAGGATTGAGCAAACACATTCAGCAAGGGTTGAAATGGCACCTTCAAGGTTACCTGTAACCTCAAAGGAGCGATTGCGCTTGCCGATTCGAAGCTATCGCTAAGATACGGAGCAGCAGTCGGATTACGCAGATCAGGGTCGTTGCTGAGCCATCCGTTGATATTGTCCGCGATGGCCTGCGCATCCAGAGAAGTGCCGTCCGTGAACTTCACATTCGGCTTTATCTCGAATGTGTATATCTTCTTGTCATCGGAAATTGTCCATGACTCGGCCAGCCATGGCACAATCTTGCCATCCTCGCTGCGGGCGACCAGATTATCGCTGTACTGGCGTTGCAGATACCATTGCTGCACCCATCCTCCGAAGAGGCACGCCGGCTCTTGAAAATGCCCGTAACGAATAATGCCTCCTCGCTTTACGCTACCGGCTGACCCTTCTTGAGCATGAATGCTTGACGGCAGTTGCGACAGGCCCAAGAGCACGAGGAGGGTAGCCTTCACGGTTCTTGCTGGATAGTTCGGCTTTCCAGTGAAGCGCCTCGTCGACCTCGCATTTGATGAATGCATATCCCGTCTCCAAATCATTTGATGTTGAGGAAGCGTCATAACGGTGAGCTAGCTGTGGCTCGTGCCGGCTCGAAAGGAATGGAAAGCCCGAAATGCTCTCGCAGCGTCTGCCCCCGATATTCTTTGCGAAAGAGCCCGCGCTTCTGCAGGATGGGCACCACATTGTCGACAAACGCTGAAGTGCCATCTTTCAGCACGTCCGGAATGATGTTGAAACCATCAACCGCGCCAGCGCGGAACCATGCTTCAATCGAGTCCGCGATCTGCTCGGGTGCACCCACGAGCAAGCGGTGGCCAAACGCTTGAACGCTGCTAATGATTTCGCGAACCGTCCGACCTTGACGCGCCAGAGTCTCAATCGTGCGATGGTGACCGACAGAAAACGGAACATCATCTGCAGTAGGCAAAATCTCCTCCGGGATTGGCCTTTCGAGGCTGAGCTTCTCGACCGCCACGCCCATGCTTCGTGCAAGAGCGACGATGGCGCGCTCCAGATCGAGCAGTCCGTCAAGGTTTTCCTTGCGACGAGCCGCTTCCTCCTCGGTGCCCCCGATACAGGTGACAAGGCCTGGCAGGATGAGCGGAGCCGCAGGGCGGCCGAATTGCCGAGAGAGCGCGCGCAAGCGCTCTGCCTCCTGCAGAGCCGTTGACAAGTCCCCGGCTGCCGCAAACACGACATCTGCACTGCGGGCGCCAAGCCGTAGTCCGGGATCCGAACCGCCCGCCTGAACAATGACTGGGTGGCCTTGGAGCGAGGCGGGATGCGTAAGTGGGCCTCGGATGCCGAAACTATTGGTAGCGGGATCGAGCAGGCGGAACTGACTCTGATCTGCGTAAACACCCGCAGCCTGATCGGCGATGACCATCTCGGCGCTCCAGCTCAGCCAGAGAGCACGGACCGTTTCAACGAAGTCCTCCGCACGTCTGTAGCGATCCGCTCGCCCGATCTCTCGACCGCCAAAGTTTGCAACCGTCGCCGGACTCGACGTCGTGACCGCGTTCCACGCAACGCGGCCGCGGCTGATGACGTCGAGCGATTGGAAGCGCCGGGCAAGATTGTATGGCTCGTTGTAGGTAGTTGACGCCGTCGCAATCAGGCCAATTCGCTCCGTTTCTCGTGCAATCACAGCGAGAACCAGCGTCGGTTCGAGCCCATTAAGCGGCGGCTGGTGCGTAATGTCGGAACTTATCGCGGGGGTATCGGCGAGGAATACAGCATCCAGCAAACCATGCTCCGCGATCTTCGCAGCGCGGACGTAGTGCTCGATGTCGAAAAAGGCGCTTGGATTTGTGCCCGGCCAGCGCCACGCGGCGGAATGACCACCAGCACCATGAAGATTTAAGCCAAGATGAAGCATGGAGTTAACCGAAGACATCCAGCCCCTCATGCGGCGGCCTCTGAGCCGCTTGGCGGGCCTTGCACGCAGGTTGCCGACGTGACCGCTGTTTCCAGCGGCCGGTTGATTCCACACGAGTACACTCACATCGGTTCTCCAGAATTCATCAAGAAGCCAGCTCTTTTTCAGGAACATGTTTTGGATGGCATTCGCGATCGGAACGTTTGGACTCCCGACCGGGCGAGCAATGGATGATCAAGGTAGAGGATCTTTAGAGGTCCAGACCATGCAAACGCAATAGTTGAGTATTTCAATCTACTATCGTCCGCTGGCATCCTCTTCTATTGCGATGTCTAAGTTTCCATCGCTTAACCCAAACGTTCTCTGATCAGGCTCACCGAACACGCGTTGCGAAATTGCAGCGACTACAATTGGCAGCGCCGGCGCGGAGCGAAAGAGATGACTCGATGGGTTCGAGAACACACGACAGTTTTGGCGCGACATTATTGGTCAACCGCTTGCTGCCCCGCTGCAAAGTGACATCCGATCAATAAGGCGTCGCCAAGCCCACCATCTAATAATGCGATGAAACATTTTAGATTGTAGATGCCTCGTTACGGCAACGCTTGGAAGCTGCACTTTCTTCTGCACCACGCCCGCGGCCTTGCTGCATTCGAGGATGCTGGAGCGTCGGTTAGTTATCGCGCGGGCGGCGCATGTCCTCGCCCTCCATGGGTATGATGACGGACCGCCAATTTGCAAGAACGCCCGTCTTCACGGCCCCTTTTCGGAGCGCGAGCTTCTCATCCTTATCTGAACACGCGTTACTCTGACAACGGCACTGAGGCCCTCGCGCCTGCTGTTTGGATAACCGATGAACGCTGGCCTTGGCGCGTCCCGATCATCACGCGCCAGAGTCGCTGGCTACATATGCTCGTGCGTCGATATCGTCATCAAACGCAAGTTGTGCTGCGGGAACGTTCGACCGAGGCCGCGCCCTCGCACCGAGTTGCCGGTCGATCGAATCCTAGCGGAGACAGGTGGCGCTTCACTTAGATTGACGGACGCCCCAGCGAGCCTGCCGATGTGAGAGCCACCGTAATCGCGATTGCGAACGTCCAAATTGTCCAAGTCGCGCCGTCGCGGCGGCGGTACAATTATGGCGCCCAAGGGAAAACGGACGCCCACGCCCTTTATCGAGCGGCTCGTTGGTGTGGCACGGGAAGGCAAGACACTTGAAATCTCGATGATGCCCTGGCGTCTTCCGCCGACGCGCCGACGCCGTCGTCAATGGCGCTTCGGCCGCATCCCGCGGCGGCACAGACGGCCCAATCTCGACCGGCACTAACGGCGCCATACTGGTATTGCCTTGCTTGCAAAGCTCTTTGCGCCACCTGAACAGCTGGCTCACATGAAGGCCGGCCATGCGAGCCACCTCGGAAGCGGTGGCTCCGGGCTCTAGCGATGCTGCAACCAGCCGTTCCTTCTCATCCTGCGACCACCGCCGCCGCCGCTCGACCGATGTGATCACTTCTGCCCGCGAAATCGTCATAGCGCTTCTCCTAGGATTACCCCTAGGACCCGCAGCGCTCGCGTCCGTCAAACAATTCGTGCAGACGCGATGCGGGAAGATCGGCGATACGGGCGAGGACGTCAGCGAGCCAGGCTTTGGGATCGACCTCGTTGACCTGTCCACGACCGGGTTTCTCGTCGACGATATAGCGTCGCAACTCCCCTCATTGGAGGGATACACCATACACAACATTCTCGCCAGCGAACTCTGCGTGGGACGGATGACCTACAATGTCACGACGAAGAGATTGCAGGGCCGCGCGATAAAGAATCCGGAATCGGCTTGGGCGCGTTTTCAGGCATTCGAACCGATTGTGCCGCCGGCACAATTCCGCAAGGCACAGGAGCGTCTGGCTGTCGGCAATCGCCCTTGGGACAAAGAGAAGATTGTCGCCTCACTGAAGAGACTGCTTGATAGAAACGAGCACCTATACCAACGGCTACTCAACAGCACAAAGGGTGCTCCGTCTGCGGACACCGTCGATCGCCACTTTGGCTCGCTTTGTGCTGCCTACGCCGCTGCGGGCTACGATCCCACGACCAGGATGTTTTTTGGAAACAACGGACTGGACGGAGGCTGCGGTCATCATGGGGCTGCAGCAGCTTCATGCTGCGAAGGCCGGATCTCGAACCGGCTTATCGAACGCTGCCCGGACCTGCCATGTCCCAAACATATCCGCCATCGCTTCGGATCTCTCGCGAATGCACTGCGCAAGGCGTGCCTGCCCCGCACCAAACCATTGCGAGATACAGCGCGACGGATGGAAACGCAGGGAAGACGGCGGCGGCGACGAATATATCCTTGGCGTCCGCTGGAGCGACGCGGAGTGACTTTCGGTGACCCGGTCAGCCGCGTCGTAATCCTGTTTGACCGCCATGTGCAGCTTATGCTCTAGCCATTCCGAAAATCCGGTCGCCCACGGACACGAGGTTATCGATCTCCCCAGCGGGGGTCCGGATCATCCGCGGTATGGCCAACTCCATGTCGATGCGCGCTGCCGTACAGTCAGCTTTGAGTCGGATCGTTTCCGATGCACTGACGATGCTGTTCCCCCGGCGACCACCAGAGCTGGGCATCTCAACCGTAGCCCTCACGCGCCGGGATTTCATCGTCTGCGCCGCGCAATCTCGTCAGCGACTGTGCTTGTGGCACGTACGAGCCCTTCATGCAGGGTCTCGAACATGTCGATAATCTCTTCATTTGGTACATTCCTGCCCTCTTCGAGAGTTTCGGTAACCAGTTCGTCGAGAGGCGTTTCCTTCAATTGACCCTTCTCGAGAAGGTGTTCAAATAGCCCGTCGCTAATGGGCTGCGGTTGGATGCGGCAGTCGGAGTTGCACCAAACCCCGAATGTCTGATGCCCCATAACGGCTTGCTCGACCGTCTCCGCCTCCGGCGGGATCAGCTGCGAGCCGGCGATGGACTGGAACACAACGTCGACAGACGCGTTCGCCGCGATGGCGTTCAAGGCCATCGTCACATGGCCCAGACAGCAGGTTTGCGTCGGGATCGACAGGGGGCTGCGCAATTCGTCCAGCAGAGAAACCATCCGGATATAGTCATCCACCGTATCGGTAGCTGGATTGACCCCGATCACCGCGTCGCCGATCCCATCAAGAGCCCATCGATGGCCGACGCGGCGATGCCATAGGCATCATCGGTCGGGTGGTTCGGCTGATTGCGCGTCGAAAGCCGTCCCTTGAGCCCGATCGTCGAGCGGAATGTCGTGACCACTTCCCGCTTCGACGCCACCGAGATCAGATCCTGTAACCGTATGATCTTCGAGACCGCAGCGACCATTTCAGGTGTCAGGCCGGGCGCCACCTCCTCAAGCTACCGTTGGCCGGTTTCCGGCTTCAACAGCCATTTGCGGAGATGTAGCAATCGCCGCCGAATCGGCGCATCCGCGCAACTCGCGACAGCCGCTCGAATGGCTCCATCTCGCCTTTGCGGAACATGTCAGGCGATGTGGTGTAGAAGCGCGCGTCGGCGACGCTCTCGCATGCGCTGGTCCGAGCCAATCCATCGCCAAACCGCGCCACGCTGGGCTTCGCCATCCACCGCTCGCCCGTAAAGGGGATGTCGATCAGGCCGCAGAACGGCTGCTGCTGATAGGTCAACGCGATCAGCGTGCCGAACAAGGGAAAGCCGCTGATAAAGCTCTTGGTGCCGTCGATCGGGTCAACGATCCAGGTGAACGCTCCGCCGGGCTTGGCTCCGATCTCCTCGCCGATGATGCCGTGCTCCGGAAAGCGCGCCTCGATCCTTTCCCTAAGACGCAACTCGACGGCTCGATCGGCGATCGTCACCGGGCTGGCATCGGACTTGGCAACGACATCCAGCGGCGTGCGGAAATAGGACAGCGCGATGGGCCTGACCGAATCCGCGAGCTCGGCGGCGAATGACAGATAGACATCGGCATCGTCTGCCGTGACGGCGTATTGGGCCATTACAGCGCTTTCAGGGAACAGCGGCCATCGCGGATGATGGAGCGCGTCCGCATGTGTTTCCAGATGCCGTATTTGTGACGCACCAATATAGGCTCAAGTAATCCGCTTAGGCGGCTCCAAGCTCCTGCAAACGTCCTGCGTCTGCCACCAGGATTTTAAGTGTCGTTTCGCGACAGCGATGGGATCATCGTCGTTGCCAAGGGCGGCCTGATACGCAACACCACTATCTTTGAACTTGTTAAGCAGTACGTATCCATCCTCGACCTTGTGTTCTCCTTCCGCTATCTCGCCGGTATCGTCCTTCGCGCCCGACGGGGACCGAACGATAACACTAAGGCTGCGATATTCATGCCGCATTTGGACACCTAGATATGTGATTTGTCATTAACGCGTTGCCGACCAAACGTCGCGCGCGAGGTGCAATACGTGTTCGTCAAACGCTACGACATTGCCCCTCCCTCCACCTGATCGAGCATGACCGGTGAAGGAACTTCGTGGGGCTGCCCAGGCACCTTTCGGGCAGCGACTGACTAACCCCGTGCCCTGACCAAAAGCTGACGGTCGCGATCAATTCCTCGAATTCGGGAACTTGCGGGGCGCGACGCACCCCAGTCAACTTAGAACAGCGATGCTACAAGCCTCAAACTTGTCAGAGTTCTCCAGCCGCGTAGGCAGTCTTCGTCTTTGTCAAGGTCCCCACCAATCGTGGCGACTTGATGAAACTTGCCGCCATCAGGCCACGTCAGCGACTGCGGGTTCAAGGCTGCTGAAGTGCTGACCGTCAAAAACAAAGGCAACTTCGTCATCCTCGATTCGCTTTGACGATCTCAGCCTCGGAGGTTGATTGCGTGGTCGGCCCCTACGGCATCGGCGTGCCAGAATGAGGTCGTGCGCAAAGCGGTGATAGCAGAAGCCTGCAGATCCACGCTGAAGGTCCAGTGAACGTCGAGCGTGTCGGTGTGGGAATCATCGATAAACGGATCTGTGAAACGAGCATCGACGCAAATTTCGGCGCGGCGGCGATGCATCAAGAGAGTGAGAAAGTCCCTGCCCCATCTCACCCCGACGCGGCCGCTTGCGGTAATCGAAGCGAAGAACAGGGCCAGATTGCCGGTCTGGAAACCGAGCTTCGTCCAGCCCAATTCTGCCCAGCTGGCGGTCGGAACCGGAAGCTCGGGGAGCTCGATGAAGAGTGCTTCGATCTGAGCGGTGTCATAGGCGAAGCGCCGCCCTTCCTTCTTGCGCCACGCGATTAGTACCTGGTTCGTCCCAGACTCCAGAGCGAGCGCCGCTCGTTCAGCCGGATCGATCGGTATGAGGCGGCAACCGGAGTACAATTGGGATCGAATGTTTCCGACGGCATTCCATGGCAGATTCATGAGCGGCTGACCCTTTCAGCGAACCGGCCGTAGCTATCGGCGTTGGTTATGTGTTGGGTTGTCGATAGCTGACCGAATCTCGGTTCGTGCTCGTAGGCATGGTCGTCGGTGCCCAACAACAGATGTGTTGCCTCGTGCACGACGGTTGAGGATCGGAAGCGATCGGAGTAGGCGAAGTGCCCTTCATGCAGATTGATCCCGCTCTCGGAAGTCAAGCGCCTGAGTTTATTTACCCCATAAGACCCGCCGATCAATGACGTGGCAAATCCGCCGAACAACACCGCACCTAGCGCCGCAGCACGCTCTACGTACCGTTCCTCAACTGACCTGCCGCCACGGAGCGTCGCAACACCGCGTTGGTAGGCACTCACTCCCGCCAGAAACAGCACCAAACCCGACCATCCCGAGCTAACCGAACGGGACCGCAGTGACCGCGGAACGATACGCCAATCCGGCCAGTGGATGGGGCCGCCCCTGACGTAAGCCAACGTGCCATTGGATTTCGGCCGGATCCGATAAAGAGGAAAATCGACAAACCACGCCTTAAGACGCTGCGCTCGCGTTAGTGGCTCGTCGCGATTGAGATAGCTGTGCACCTTCCTGTAGTTCGCGAGGATTTCTCGGATGTCGGCGACGTCCTGTTTGCTCGTGCCCGCGATACCAAAATATCGGCCCAGTGCCGCTCTCACGTCTTGCTCCACGTCTTCACGCGTGACGGGATCCAGGTAGGCTTCCAGCTTCTGGATGGTGAAGCGAACAAAGCCCTTCGCCCGTTCATGGTCTCTCGCAACAATGTCTTCGTAGTTGTGCAATTGTTGAGGCGTTCCGCGTATCTCGACCCCATTGGGGCCTGAAGAATTGATCAGCGACGACAAGTTATAATTGATATAGCTGTCGATGTTGATGATCCGGGCGTCGTCGAGATAAGTATCCATTCTTCGGCGCCCCATCATGAGGGGCCTGGGCCCAACCGATTGGAGTTCCTGCCCGTCAGACGTGAGGCTCCTGAGGTGAGGCAGCGCCGGCTTGAGAGAGTGACGAACGTCCCCATCGACTGTCATGTACTCCATATCGTAGGCCGGCGACCTTGGGGGGCGGTCAGTCCGTCGAGTAGCTATCGAATCCTTGTCTTCTGTTGGAAGCAAATGATCACGTCCCCTAACACCGCCCAAAATGGTGTCATGTACGCGGGGCAATAACGTGTCGGCTTGGCGGACGATGATCTCGTCTGGTCTGCCTATTAGGCGGAACATGGCCGTGTAGTTCACGTGGCCGATCGTGAAATTTGTTTCCGGCCGAGACGCGCTCGGCAGTACTCCATTGGAGAGCATTGCGGCCCTGAGCTCGGGTGACGCGGGTTTGTCGCCGTGCTGCCAAGCTCGTACGTACATTGCTAAATTTGGAGCCGCAGGCGCGCGTACACTTTGCTCAGCCATATAGGTGGGCCACGGCGCCCTCTGGAGAGGGCTAGGTGTATTCCAATTGCGGCCTGGCAACTGGTTAACTAAGTCCACTCCCAACCGAAACTCCGTCGAAAGCGGCAACCGCGTGGGTTCATCAGCCACTCCCAAATCTCCCCTTCGTGTCGCTGACTTGAAGACCCTGAAGGGTCCCACATCCTATGAATACATCTGCAAATGCTGAACTTCCCAGCCCGAACGATTCTAACTCAATCCACCCCAGCAAATGCCGGGCCTAAACATCGGGGAGTGTTCAGAGGATCGCGATTGTTGACGAAAAGCTCCTGCGAACTGAAAATCAGAGAAGTCAATTAGCTTGCGCTCTGGCTCCCAAGGATCGTTGTAGTACAATGTGTTTGCTTCCAGACCAGTCAGTACGAATACATGCGGATCCACTGACGGCAGATGCAGCGCAGCCCAGATCGACCCTCGTGTCTCCAATGTCTCAACGACAAAATCGCGCGTAAATCCGTCAGGTGGCTCTACGAGCCTCTCTAATCCTTCGCAGAGAGCCACCAGTCAAACTCGCGAACGTTGAGGCCTAAGTCGGGCCGCCGAAGCGTAGGCAAACCCGAGGCGAGGGCTCTGGGCGAAAGTAGTATGACACCATACGAGCGGAGGCATACCAACAAGCGTTAATCCCGTGCGGCCGGATGTTTGCGCAATAATCTGGTCGCATGTTCAATTGACCATCATAGCCATGCTGTTGGCCGGCAAGCGGAGCATTCACGTATATCTCGCACTTTACAGCATTCGCTAAATTGACGGGCTCAAAGCTACGCAAATAGCGTGCCGTCCGGCTAAGCGCAGCCGCAGACGATCCGGGACTGGTGGTGCCTCGAGGAGCGGTTCGGCGCGATCTACGAGGACAGGCCGGCCGCCGCTGCCGATGGCGGGATTAGCGATCCTCAAGCACAGCGACGACCTTTCCGGTGAGCTGTTTGTGAGCGCTGGATGGAGACCCCCTGTTACGATTGACTAAGCACCGACGCAGGTTAACCCCAGACGGCCGGGAAATATTCGCGCTATTCGCGCACCCACCTTCGCTCGCGGGAGTTTCGTTTTCACTCGCGCCGGCAAACTGGACAAGCAATAGCCTCACCCGATGTTACCATCAGATGAAGCTTTCCAAGCAAGGGCATGCTGGCGCCGTGCTGAGAACCAGCGCACAGCAACGTTACTGGACCAACTGACACAGACCTGACGGCGGGAGCTCAATCATAGTAATCAGCGAAGAAATTAACCGACCCGACGTTCAAAGTGATCGCGGGCCACCGCGAGGTGTCAAAGGACTACGATGACGCTGGCGCCATATAAGCGAAATTTATCCTAGGGCCCGAAAATGAGACCGTCGGGTGATCCTCACTTCTCAGGAACGCGTCGCAGCCCGTTCGCCGTTTCCCATGCAGTCGGCCATGGTCCTCGATTTCAGCCACTAGGGTGGTACGTGAGATAATAGCGATCACCTTTCAACTCGGCCGCGTAGAGGTGACGGTGAATTTGGAAAATCGTAACTTCTTCGCCGCGCGCGGTCGGCAGCCGCCCTCGTTCACGTAGTGCATCCTCCAGGTGCGCCGGAACCTGTTTCTTACCGTCGTGCCAGTCGCTGTGGGTCCAGTTATCGCCGACCACATCTCCGAAATCCGGCAGTTGCTCCTCCTCCCCGGGCCCTGCCATGGCAGACGACGATGCCCCTCGCGCGGATGCCAGTGAGGCTGTGACGCCTGTGCTTGACGACCAGTAGGGCTCCGCTCCAACTGGAACGGTAAGAGCAATGGTAGTGCCCGACGGATTGGTCAAAGTTGCCTCCCTTCTCGTTGCCGGCGACACCGCCGCATAGGCCCGGCCATGGACGTAAAGATGTGACGGCTGCGAACTCCTCGGCGGGCTACCGGGGGTGACCAATTCGTCTCTCACGGAATCCGGTACCGAAACCGATCGCACGCCGTGATCGAAGCCCAAGGGAACCCAAGGGCTAAGATCTATCGCCGACATCCGAGGTTGGGGGCCCTGCTGTCCACCTAAGCCGACGAGTGGTTCGAAATCCTCATCTAATATTCTAGCCCGCACACCGAATGCGGGGAATGTCCATTGCCGCGGCAGGTCAAAATGGCTTCCGCCTCCGGCCAATCTCCCCTCGACCTTTCGTTTCGAACTGCTGGACTCCCCCACATCCCGCGGGCTCTGCCTTGCGAGTTTCTCGGTCCGAATTTTCTCCAGCTCGCAGATAAAGTGCGCCGACCATTTCTGGATGGGATACGCTCGAAGCTTCGCCATCATCTTCTCCCAGCGGCAGATGCGCTCGGGCAGTGACATTGAAAGTGCGATCGAAATCTTCTCTGCTATGTCTTCGATGTCGTTGGGATCGATGAGCAGCGCGCCGTCGAGTTCCTTGGCCGCGCCGACAAATTTCGACAAAACGAGCACGCCGGGTTTGCTGGGGTCTTGCGCGGCAACATATTCTTTCGCTACGAGATTCATCCCGTCACGCAACGATGTTACCACGCCGACACGTGCGGCGCGGTACAGACCCGCGAGCACCGGCTGACTCTGAGGCTTCGTTTCGTGACGGATCGGCACCCAGCCATCCGCGCCGTGGCGAACATTGACATCGTCGACAAGACGCGCGACATCCTGCTGATAGTCATCGTAGCTTTTGATGCCGGATCGTGAGAAGGTCGCGATCTGCAAAAGGGAGATGCTGCGCGGGTCTTTGTTCAAAGCGTGATTGATAGCCCGAACGCGATTGTCGAGACCCTTGGTGTAGTCGAGCCGGTCGACGCCGACGGCAAGCTTCTCACGATCGAGACCTTCCAGTAGCGACGAGACATCGGCATTCGAACTCGCGTCTGCAGCATATTTTGCAAATTTTTCTGTATCTATGCCGATCGGAAATACTTGGCATCTTGTGATGCCACCACGGTGTGAAATCACAACACTGTCTTCGCTGGGTGTGAGGTCGAGATCGGCACGGACGCAGGCAAGGAAATTCTGCCGGTCCTCGTCGGTCTGAAAGCCTACCAAATCATACGCAAGCATCGATTCGATCAGTTCGCGGTGATGCGGTACCAACTGCACGTCGGGCGCCGGCCATGGCGTATGCAGGAAGAAGCCGATCGGTCGCTCGACGCCCCGATTACGCAACTCAGCGCCGAGCGTGAAGAAATGATAATCATGCACCCAGAACGCGTCCCGGTCTCTGTACTCGAGCAGCGCGTCCGCCATGAGGGCGTTGATTTTGCGATAGCTATTATAACCACCTGCCGAGGAGGAGACCCGTTCCGTCAGCGAATGTAACGCCGGCCATAGTTCCGAATTCGAAAAGCCCTCATAATAGTTGCGATAATCCTCGGCAGGCAGATCCACCCTCACGAGCTTACCTACGCCGAGCGGCATTACTGGCGGTTCAGCCTCCGACGGGCGCCTCGGCCCCACCCAAATCGCTCCGGATTGTTGCACCACGGGAACCAGCGCGGCCTCAAGCCCGCCTGTCCTTGGTTCAAGGGCGTTGCTGCCGGCAACCCGGTTCGAGACGACGACGAGATTCACAAGTCATCCTTTCCCGTCTGGATCTGCGTTTGCCGGGCGTTCGATCAATTTGCCACGCCTGATCGCTGGTTTTTACGGTCTGACACCCGCCCTCCTTCGACGATTTCATGCGGGCTCGTCGGCTGCTAATGAATATAGCGCGCGGCTTCGAATAACGGGCGTACCACGTAGGCCCTCCCCGCAAGGCGAACGTGATCATTCCGGCGCCGAATGCGCCAACGGCTTCGTCGCGCGGAGGCAGCTTTCGCAAGCCAACGAAGCATCGGTTTTCTGCAGACAGAACGGCCTGTACTTTTCGGCGAGGCGCACTCTCGTCTCTATCTGGCCGTTCGAGCGGCCTTGACGGGCCGATGATTCCGCAGGAGCAAATCGCGGCTACCTCGACCATCAAACCGTCGCGGTGCGGAGCGACCATTTATGCAACACGGTGCTGAATGGCCGCCTACCTAACTTGGTATGTGGCACAAAGACGCGGTTGGATGTTGGGGCCGAAAGTCCGTCACGATCGAGAAATATTGGTAAAAAAACCAAAATCGTCTCGGCCGGCTTCATGCCCATTCTTGTAAAGCCCCGCACGCTAGGTCTGTTGACCAAATGCGAGCCTTGTCGTCCAGGGGCGAGCCTCATCATTTCGGTCTTCGCGATGTTCGACCTCGCGAACCCGGGCGCCGATCGTCTGCAGAGCGAGCAGGAGCTTTGGGTGATGGCCGCGAAGGAGCTTCCGCTCGGCACCCCTCTCGACATCGGCATGCCCAAGCCGCAAGCCGAGCTGCTCATCGGCGGACATGCGGCGGCGCCTGAGGAACGGACGACCGAGCGGATGATGTTGGGCTGGACACTCGGACCGATCCAGAAGCACGTTCTGGTGACGGGCGACCGTTATTGGCAGATGACCACCTCCGGCTGGCGACCGACAGCCGTGCAACCGTTCCAGCAAATGCCGCTCACGCGCCAACGCGCGTTTGGCGGGCCCGGCTACGCGGCGAACCGGGTCGGCGCGGGCCATGAGGCTCTCCGCCGCAGCATGGCCGGCGAACTGGTGGCCCTGCCCAACGTCGAAAGCCCCGAGCATGCGATTCAGTTCATTGACACGATCGCACCGCCGGCAACCTTCGGACCAATCGCGATTGATGATCAGGAGCGCCTACAATACGCGGGAACCTATGACGCCACGTGGCTGCAATCAGTTGCCCCCGCTCTGGCGAGCGATGCCGATCCGCGCCTTTTTCTGTTCGCGCCACCAGACCAGCGCTTGAGCGGCTTCATCTGCGGCGGAGAACCCTACGCGCTGCAGAACTTCTCCGCCGAGCATCCGTTGATCGAAGGCCGCCTGCCGACCTTTCGCGTGCGCTGCTTCATCGGCTGGCGCGATGCGATGCGTGGCGTCACGGAACTGCAGACGCACATCGATACCCTGTGGCTGTTCGCGGGAGCCCGCCGCGGCGTCATGATCTATCGCACCGCGATTGCGGTGCAGGAATTGGACGGCAGCGACGTTGGCGACGTTATCGTCGCTTACGAGCGACAAAGCGAGCCGCCGCGGCCGTTCGATCATTATCTGAATGTCCGGCGGCTGCGGCTCGACCCGGCGAGTGCCTCACGCTATGCATTTTCGGAACATCAACTTGCCCCTGAGATTTCGGCTGTCGAACGCGCACGCCGCGTCGCGCGGCGTCGCCATTTGGCCGAAGAGCGCTCAGCGCGGCAGCTGGCCTCCATGCGCTTGGCGCTCGATCAGGAGTTCGCGCGTATAGAGCTTCCGCCTTCGCTGCGTCCGACGATCGAGATACCGTCGATCGAACCGTCAAGCATTCCGGAATTGTTGCCGGAGGAACTCGAGAGTGGCGAGATAGAATTGGACGAGATCCTCGACGCCTTGGACACGGTCCAGGCCAAGGCAGAATCTGATGTCGACAAGCTTGACGCTCAATATGAACCAATCCGAGCGGCGTATGAAAAGATTGCCAGTGGCAATGCCGAATCGAGCGATATCGACGCGTTGCTTGCCGCAATCTCGTCCACGGACGCCGCGCAGTCGATCGACGCAAGCTTTGCGCAAGCTCCGCCGTTCGCTGAGCTTCCGGACGCTGATCCGGGCTTCATGGGCGATATTAAAGACAAGCTCGCGCGAGCGAAAAACTGGCGTGACGAAATCCTTGATACGGCAAGGCCATCGCTCGACGAGCAAAAGCAATTCGAACTCGCGCATGCTCGGTTTTTTAACTTGGCAGCTGGACGACCGCTCGAGCCGATACGCAGCGCCGTATCGGACGATACTTTTTCTCTTCCCGATGTTCCCGCACTGGTCCTGCCGGAAGAAGCGCGGAGCGTTAAACCCGAGGCGCCGACGCGCCTGACCATTGACGAGATACTGGCGCAGATCGAAGCCTCCGATCCACCGCCTGACGCCGCCCAACGCGCGCGTACGGCACTCACCGATGCTGAAGCGGCGCTCAGAAGGGGCCTTCCTGCGTTACCGTCCGATGATGGCGCGCCGTTTGGCGCCTTGAGTGCTCCGCATCGAACCGCAAGCGCTGACGAGCCCGCAGCTGGGATCGCCGCAGCGAAGACGCAATCTACGAAAGCGTTGACTGACCTACGGACCGAGATCGACAAAGCGGAAGGGCAGTTGGCAGCTGGCATAGCCGCGGCAAGGCTTGCCTCACCCAAGCCGCTCAAGCCTGACACGATGCTGGCACCGGCTGTCGCACGCGCGCTGGGTGATCTGGTGGAAGAGGAGTTCCGACGCGGCGGCCCGGTTGCTGGTCGGGATCTCGCCGCCGCCGACCTCTCCGGGCGAAGGTTCGCGAACGCGGACTTCTCCGGCGCCTTCCTTGAACGCGCGAAGCTGAACGGGACCAACCTGGCCGGTGCGAAACTGATGAAAGCCGCGCTGACCGGCGCAACGCTCATCAACGCTGATTTAAGCGCCACCGATCTCACCGAAGCCAATCTCGGTGAAGCCGACTGCCGCGGAACGCGTTTCGCGGGCAGCCAGCTTGTCCGCACCAATCTTCTCGGTGCGCGCATGGTGGGCGCATGCTTTGACCAAGCGCATCTTGGCGAGCTCCAAGTTTTGCGAGTGCCGATGATCGGGGCAACCCTCCGCTCTGCGCAAATACGTCAATGCTCCTTCATCAAAGCCGTCCTCGATAACACGGATTGGGGGGACGCCGTCCTCGAGCGCGGACAATTCATAGATTTATCGCTGTCTGGTGCGAGCTTTGCTGGCGCGCGACTTGAGCAAACCTGCTTTCTCAAGGTGGCAGCGGCCCAACTCGATCTCTCGAACGCGCAATTTGACCAAGTCAGCTTCGTCGGCGACATCGATCTGCGCGATGCCCGGTTCGGCCGTAGCAGCGCCGAGGCGCTCTCCTTTCAGACGGCCAACCTCAGTGGCGCAGACTTCACCATGGCTCGACTGAACGGTGCCTATTTCGGCAAGTCGACGCTGGCGTGCGCCACCTTCCGAATGACCTCGCTGAAACGCGCGGTCTTCACCGCCAACGATCTGCGCGGCAGCGACTTCTATGCGGCCAACCTGCTCGAGGCGCATCTCAACCAGGCCAACCTAGCCGGCGCCAGCCTGCGCCATGCAAATCTCTATGGCGCAGACCTGATGGATGCTTCCTTGGTCGCGACGGATTTGAGTAACGCAAATATCGACCGCACGGTCCTGATGGTCACGCGCCATGTCAATTGATCTCTTATTGCAGTCGATCGACCATCAGTTCCCCGTACGCAAAGCTAACCTCGATGGCGAGACACTATCTGGACTACGCCTGAACGATGGCGTTGTGCTGAGTTCCTCTTTTCGCGGCAGCCAGTTCACGCGTGCCCGCCTGACCGGCATGACGTTTCAGGACTGCGATTTCAGGGGCGCTTCCTTCGCCGATGCTTACCTTGACAAGTGCACATTTGTGGATTGCCACGCTGGCGGATCCGACTGGCGGCGGGCGCGCTTGACCCAGTCGACGTTCATGACATCAGATTTCGGCCAGAGCGACTTCGGCGAAACGCGGCTCAGCCAGACGACAGCGATGCGTTGCGTGTTGGCCCGGACGATCCTGAGCAAGGCCACCCTATCTCAAAGCGCTCTCATGGATTGTGACCTCGCCAATGTCGTGCTCGACAACGCCACGCTGACGAACGCCGCCATAACGCAGGCTGATTTGCGTAGTGCGCAGCTCACGGGACTGCGCTGCGACACGGTCCATTTCTCCGAATGCGATCTGTCGGAGCGGAATCTCTCCGGGCTGATGCTCGCGCGAGCGAATCTGAGCGGTGCCAAGCTGAGAGGCGCAAACCTGTCCGGAACAGACCTGTCCGGCTCCGTGTTGACGGGCGCGAGCCTCGTGGGCGCCGATCTCTCCGGCGCGACCGCCCCGAACACACTGTTCGTCAGGGCTGACCTGCAAGCCGCCAGGCTGCGCAATGCCGATTTGACGCATTGCATCTTCGTAGAAGCGCGCCTCGACGGCTGCGATCTTTCCGGCACTCAATTGGGAACAGCCGTTTTCACACGTGCATCGGCCAGGCGCGCCTCGTTTGCCTGCGCCGACATGTCGTATGCGCTGATGCACCACGCCATGGTCGACGGCAGCGATTTTTCCGGCTCGCGATTTCTGCGAACTGACTTTCACTGCGCGTCGACCGAAGGCAGTCGGTTCGCGACCCAGCATGGGAGTGTCTTAAACACTGTGCCGGAACGCGCCGTCGCCGAACTCTATGATGCAAGCCGCGTCATCCCTCTCTATGGAGTGAGCTAAACAAATGACTTTTGTCAATTCAAGTGGCCCGATGTCGGCGCAGGATCAAGCGTTTCCCGACGTCTGCAACACACCAGCCGGACTCGCCGTTGTGCCTACCCCCTATCCAAACGTCGCTATGAACACGACGGCTATTCCTACGCAGTCTCGGTGCCTGATCATGTGTATGCCTGCACACAACATGACGACCGAGCG